>NZ_OZ244149.1:1832727-2138181 GCF_965216145.1 Candidatus Palauibacter sp. | reverse complement strand
GTTTACCGGGGCTTCGTTTCGGAGCTTCGCCGAAGCTGACCCCTCCACTTAACCTTCCGGCACCGGGCAGGCGTCAGTGCCTATACGTCGTCTTGACGACTTTGCAGACACCTATGTTTTTACTAAACAGTCGCTTGGGCCGATTCTCTGCGGCCGGTTTCAGCTCACCCGCGCGAAGCGGGTTCACCTAATGCCGGCTCCCCTTCTCCCTAAGTTACGGGGACATTTTGCCGAGTTCCTTAACCAAGACTCACTCGAGCGCCTGAGGCTACTCGCCTCGCCCACCTGTGTCGGTTTGCGGTACGGTCACACGTTACTCCTCGTTCACGAAGCTTTTCTTGGCAGTTCGATTACGATCCCTTAGCGAAGTCCGAAGACTTCTTCGGCGTCGGATCTCGGCTTAACCAGGCGGATTTGCCTACCCGGAAACGCCTACCTCCTTGCATCGTTCATGTCCATGGAAACGACGGACCTGTCACCTCTGCGTCCCTCCGCGAACTCAAGCGCAGTATCGTGTGGTACGGGAATGTTGACCCGTTTCCCATCGGCTACGCCTTTCGGCCTCACCTTAGGGGCCGACTAACCCTGAGCTGATTGACATGGCTCAGGAAACCTTGGGCTTACGGCGACAAGGGTTCTCACCTTGTTTCTCGCGTACTCATTCCGGCATTCTCACTTGTCTGCGCTCCACGGGTAGCCTTCCGGCCCCGCTTCACAGCTCAGACAACGCTCCCCTACCCCGCGCGCCATGCGGCGCGCAGCCTTAGCTTCGGTGGCTAGCTTGAGTCCCGACCATTATCGGCGCAGACCCGCTTGACTGGTGAGCTGTTACGCACTCTTTCAAGGATGGCTGCTTCTAAGCCAACCTCCCAGTTGTCTCCGCAAATCCACCACCTTTGTCACTTAGCTAGCACTTGGGGACCTTAGCTGAAGGTCTGGGTTCTTTCCCTCTCGCGCACGAACATTATCGCACGTGCACTTCCTCCCTGAGACCAACTGACGGGCATTCGGAGTTTAGTAGGGGTTGGTACCCGGTTTAGGGCCCTAGCCCTTCCAGTGCTCTACCTCCCGCAGTCTACACTCAGAGGCGATACCTAAATATCTTTCGGGGAGAACCAGCTATCTCCAGGTTTGATTGGCCTTTCACCCCTATCCACAGCTCATCCGAGCAGTTTTCAACCTACAACGGTTCGGTCCTCCACGAAGCATTACCCTCGCTTCAACCTGGCCATGGATAGATCACTCTGGTTTCGGGTCTATCCCCAGCAACTTTGTCGCCCAGTTAAGACTCGCTTTCGCTACGGCTACGCCGCTGAACGGCTTAACCTTGCTACTGAGGAATAACTCGCCGGATCATAATGCAAAAGGCACGCGGTCACCCGACGTCTCTCACGAAGAAAGCGTCGAGCTCCCACCGCTTGTAGGCACACGGTTTCAGGATCTGTTTCACCCGCCTCCCGGCGTACTTTTCATCTTTCCCTCACGGTACTAGTTCACTATCGGTCACGGACGTGTATTTAGCCTTGGCAGGTGGTCCTGCCGGTTTCAATCGGGATTTCACGTGTCCCGACCTACTCAGGAATGGTTCAGAGATCACGACGTCGGCTTCGCCTACGGGGCTGTCACCCTCTATGGCTTGGCTTTCCAGACGGATTCGACTCACCGCCGCGTGACGCTCCGAGAGTCGGCAGACTCTCACGAACCACCCTGCAACCCCACGGAAGCAACGGCTGCCGCCTTGACACCTCCGCAGTTTGGGCTCTTCCCCGTTCGCTCGCCGCTACTAAGGGAATCACGGTTGTTTTCTCTTCCTCGAGGTACTTAGATGTTTCAGTTCCCTCGGTTCGCTTCCCAACGCCTATGTATTCAGCGAAGGGATGACCGGGCATCACCCCGGCCGGGTTCCCCCATTCGGACATCCGGGGATCAACGCCTGCTTGCAGCTCCCCCCGGCTTATCGCAGCTTGCCACGTCCTTCATCGCCAGTCCGTGCCTAGACATCCACCCTGTGCCCTTACTCGCTTGATCCATCTTCATTGACGGCATCAAGCACCTCAGACGCACTCGGCGCCCAGCACTCACTCGCTACCAGATTGTCAAAAAGCACCCCGCGGACAGGTAGAAATGGCGCGCGGGGAAGACGGGAAGAATAAGGGTCGGGGAGGCGTGCGTCAAGCTCGCGGCGCGCCCCGCCCCGAAGTCATTCGGCCTCGGCCGGCTCCACGTGTTCGGCCAGGACGGAGACGGTGTTGTCGAGCACCTGCAGGAAGCCGCGGGCGACGCGGAATCGACGCGGTCCGTCGTCCGTGCGCACGCGCAGGAGGCCCTCGCCGAGCAGGACCACCATGGGGGCGTGCCCGTACAGGATGCCGAGTTCACCGTCGTGCGCCGGCGCGACGACGGATGTCGCGGCTCCGGAAAAGGCGGCCGCGGACGGAGATATGACCGTCACCCGCAAGCGTCGTTCCGCCGACAGGTTCGCGGCCGACGGGATGTCATTCCACGGCCCGTCGTGGTCCCCGATGCGCGCCGCCGCCATCAGCCGTCTCCCTCGCGCCCCGGCGCGGCGCGGCCGTCCCGGTCGAGCCCGCTCATGCGACCTCCGCCTCCAGCTTCCGGGCCTGCTCGATCACTTCCTCGATCCCGCCGACCATGTAGAAGGCCTGCTCCGGAAGGTGATCGAACTCGCCCTCGACCACGCGTTCGAACGATTCGATCGTCGTCTCGAGCGGCACGTAGCGGCCGGGGATCCCGGTGAACTGCTCGGCCACGTGGAACGGCTGGGAGAGGAACTTCTGGATTCGCCGCGCGCGGTTCACGATGACCTTGTCCTCCTCGGAGAGTTCGTCCATCCCGAGGATCGCGATAATGTCCTGCAGGTCCGTGTAGCGCTGCAGAATCCGTTGAACCGCCGTCGCGACCCGGTAGTGGCGCGCGCCCAGGAACTGCTCGCTCAGGATCCGGCTGCTCGAGTCGAGCGGGTCGACGGCCGGGTAGATGCCGAGTTCGGCGATCTGGCGCGAGAGCACCGTCTGCGAATCGAGGTGCGTGAACGCGGCGGCCGGGGCCGGGTCCGTGAGGTCGTCCGCCGGCACGTAGATCGCCTGCACCGAGGTGATCGAGCCCCTCGTCGTCGACGTGATCCGCTCCTGGAGGTTCCCCATCTCCGTCGCGAGCGTCGGCTGGTAGCCGACCGCGCTCGGCATGCGGCCCAGGAGCGCCGAGACTTCGGACCCCGCCTGGCTGAAGCGGAAGATGTTGTCGATGAAGAGGAGCACGTCGAGGCCCTCGACCTCGCGGAAGTACTCCGCGACGGTGAGCCCGGTGAGCCCCACGCGCAGGCGCGCGCCCGGGGGTTCGTTCATCTGTCCGTAGATGAGCGCCGTCGAATCGATGACGCCCGACTCCTTCATCTCGAGCCAGAGGTCGTTCCCCTCGCGCGTCCGCTCGCCCACGCCGCAGAAGACGGAGCGGCCGCCGTGCTCCTGGGCGATGTTGTTGATGAGTTCCATGATGATGACGGTCTTGCCGACCCCGGCACCCCCGAACAGGCCCGTCTTGCCGCCCTTCACGTAGGGAGCGATGAGGTCCACGACCTTGATCCCCGTGATGAAGATCTCGGTCTTCGACTCCAGGTTCTGCAGGCTGGGGGCCTTGCGGTGGATGGGCCAGCGTTCGCTCGCCTCCACCGGCCCCATCTCATCCACCGGCTCGCCGAGGACGTTGAGGATCCGGCCCAGCACGGCCTCGCCGACGGGGGTCGTGATCGCGTGACCCGTGTCCACGACATCCATGCCGCGCCTCACACCGTCCGTCGCGTCCATGGCGACCGCGCGTACCTGGTTGCGGCCGATGTGCTGCGCCACCTCGCAGACGAGATCGTGCGCGGTCCCGTCATCGTCTTGCCACGACAGGGAGATCGCGTTGTAGATCTCCGGCAGATGCTCGGGCTCGAACACGGCGTCGATCGTGGGCCCGATGACCTGCACGACCCGGCCGACGCCTCGTTTCGTCGATCCCTCAGGCGATACTTCAGACATGTGTCAGCCTCATGGCTTTCGGTTCGTGAGGGGCGTCGCCGCCCCCGTGTATGCTATCCATCGAGCGCGTCCGCACCGCCGATGATCTCCGCGATCTGATTGGTGATCTCGGCCTGGCGGGCGCGGTTGTACGTCCGCCGCAGGTTGTCGAGGAACTCGTTGGCGTTGTCCGTCGCCGACTTCATCGCCGTACGGCGGGCGGCCTGCTCCGCCGCCGCCGTCTCGAGGAGCGCGCTGTACGTCGAATTCGTGACGTAGAGCGGCAGGAGATGGTCGAGAATCCCCTCCTCCGACGGATCCAGGATGAAGAAGGGCTGCGGCCCGTTGCGCGCCCCTCCGACGCCGACCGGCAGAATCTGCCGGACCGAGGGCGGCGTGCTGACCATGTTCCGGAACTCCGCGAACACGAGCCGGATCGCATCCAGTTCGCCCGACACGAAGCGGGCGGCCAGGTCCTCGATCAGGCTCCGCGCATCCTCCGTGGCCGGAGGATCACCCAGGTCGTTGCGGGTGTGCGCCATTTCGACGCCCCGGAACCGGAAGTAGGAGATCCCCTTGTTCCCGTAGACGTGGAACTCCACGGCGGCCCCGGCTTCCCCCAGCTCCCGAAGCTGCGCCTGCGCGGTTCGGATGAGGTTCGCGTTGAAGGCACCGCACAGTCCCCGATTGCTCGTCACGAGCACGACCGCGGCCCGCGCGATGCGGTCGGGCTGCCGCAGCAGGGGCTGGGACTCCGCCAGATCCGGCGTGGCGAGCCGGGCGATCATGTCCATCAGCTGGGCCGAGTACGGGCGCGCGCGGATCACCCGCCCCTGCGCCCGCGCGAGCTTGGCGGTCGCGACCATCTCCATGGTTCGCGTGATCTTCTTCGTGCTGTCGACGGACTTCATCCGCCGATAGATGTCTCTCGACTTGCTCATGCCCCCCGCCCCGGCTGCCCTACGCCGTCACGGCCGCGGCCGGACTCGCCGCGGCTTCCGAACCGTCGCTGCGAGAGGTGCCGTCGTGGGCGAAGGTATCCGAGTAGAACTCGATCGCCTCGCGGAGCGCGGCTTCGGTCTCGCTCGAGATCTCCCTCTCCTCACGGATGGCCTCTCCGACGCCCGGATGGCGCGTCCGCATGTACTCGAGGAATCCGACCTCCCAGCCGCGGAGGCTCGACACCTCGAGGTGGTCGAGGAATCCCTGCGTGGCGGCGAAGATCACCATCACCTGCTCCTCGACCGGCATCGGGTCGTACTGCCCCTGCTTGAGGACCTCGACGGTCCGCCGGCCGCGGTCCAGCTGCCGCTGCGTCGCCGCGTCAAGTTCGGTGCCGAACTGCGCGAAGGCCTCGATCTCGCGGAACTGCGCGAGGTCCAGCCGGAGACGTCCGGCGACCTTCTTCATGGCCTTGATCTGCGCGTTCCCTCCTACGCGTGAGACCGAGATCCCCACGTTCACGGCCGGACGGATGCCCGAGTAGAAGAGGTCGGTCTCGAGGAAGATCTGGCCGTCGGTAATCGAGATCACGTTCGTCGGGATGTAGGCGGACACGTCGCCGGCGGCCGTCTGGATGATCGGGAGCGCGGTCAGCGAGCCGCCGGGCTTCCTGATGTCCGGATGGCCGGCGATCGCCTCTGGATCGTTGCTGATCTTGGCGGCCCGCTCGAGCAGACGGCTGTGGAGATAGAACACGTCCCCGGGGTACGCTTCGCGCCCCGGCGGACGACGCAGGATGAGGGACGCCTCGCGGTACGCGTCGGCCTGCTTGGTGAGGTCGTCGTAGATGACGAGCACCGCGCGCCCCTCCTCGTACATGAAATACTCGCCGATCGCGCACGCGGCGTAGGGGGCCATGAACTGCATGGGCGCCGGGTCGGACGCGTTCGCGGCCACGATCACGGTGTAGTCGAGCGCCCCCTCCTCGCGGAGCCGCTCGACGATGCCGGCGACCGTCGAACCCTTCTGCCCGATCGCGCAGTAGACGCAGACGACGTCCTGCCCCCGCTGGTTGATGATGGCGTCGATCGCCACGGCCGTCTTGCCCGTGCCTCGGTCCCCGATGATCAGCTCGCGCTGCCCGCGCCCGATCGGGATCATCGAGTCGATCGCCTTCAGCCCGGTCTGCAGCGGCTCGTTCACGGGCTGGCGGTAGACGATGCCGGGCGCCTTCCGGTCGACCTTCATGTAGGTCACGGCCTCGATCGGTCCGCGGCCATCGATGGGCTGGCCCAGCGTGTCCACGACGCGGCCGAGAACGTCCGGGCCAACGGGTACGGAGAGCACGCGGCCGGTGCGGCGCACCGGGTCTCCCTCCTTCAGGACCAGATAATCGCCGAGGATCACGGCGCCGATGTTGTCTTCCTCGAGGTTCGAGGCGAGACCGATCACCGAGACCCCGGTGTGGCGGGACGTGATCTCGAGCATCTCGTTCGCGACGCACGTCGAAAGACCCCAGATACGGGCCACGCCGTCCTTCACCTCGAGGACCTCGCCCACCTCCTCGACCCGAAGTTCCTCCTCGTAGCGGTCGATCTGCTCGAGCAGGGCCTTCTTTATCTCGCTCGCTCGAAGGGAGCTGTCGAAACCTGTCATCTTCTCTTCTCTATTCTCCGGTACGAACGTCCCGGTACAGAGGTCTCAGTACAGTTCGCGGCGCATCCGCTCGAGCTGCCTCCGCAGCGAGGCGTCCAGCAACTCGTCGCCGACCCGGATGATCACGCCGCCCAGGATGTTCGGATCCACGTGGAATTCGGGAACGACCTCCCGCGCGTAGCGCCGCTGGAGCGCTGCAACCACCTCGCTCCGGACGCCGTCATCCACCTCGAACGGCAGCGTCACACTGGCCCTGACGCGCCCCGCCCTCGCGTCCAGCAGATCGCGGTAGGCGCGAGCGACTCCGGGGAGAGCCCGCTGCCGGTGGCGGTCCAGCACGACCATCAGAAAGCGGACGAAGAGATCCGGCGCCCTTCCGGCAAGAGCCGCCCGGATCGCCGCCTTCTTCTCGAACAGCGACACCGCGGGCACCTCCAGGAAGCGCTGAAACGCCGTGACGTTCGTGTACAGGTCTCCGATCTCCTCGATCAGCCGCCCGTACTCCGCCTCGCTCCCGTCCCGTGCCGCGAGCTCGAAGAGAGTCGTCGCGTAGTTGCGGGCCACCGCCGATGCGCTCATCGCTCCGTCACCGGACCGCTATACGTCCGACACGAACTCGCGGACGAGCCGCCGGTTCTCCTCGGCGTCCAGCCGGGCCCGGATCAGCCGTTCGCACGCCGCCAGCGCGAGATCCACCGCATCCCGCCGGATCTCCTCGCGCAGCCGGTCCCGCTCGTGTCCGATTTCCCGTCGCGCGTCGTCGAGCATCTGGCCCTGCTGTGCTCGAGCCTCCTCGAGAATCTCCTTCCGGAGGCCGTCGGCGTGCTGCCGGGCATGTTCCAGCATCTCCCGCGCCTCGCCGCGCGCCGCTTCCAGCGCGGCCTCCTGCCTGGCCAGCAGCGCCTTCGCCTCATCGCGTGCGGAGAGGGCCTCGTCGATGGCGCCCTGGATCTTCTCGTGCCTTTGCTCGAGCCCTCCGGAGATGAGCGGGAAGACCCACTTCACCAGGACGAGGAGCGTGAGCCCGAACAGGATCCACGTCCACACCATCAGCCCCACGTTCAGCGAGAAGATCCCCGTCCCCGTCTCCGTCTGGGCGGCCAGCTTCAGTGGCGCAGCGAACCCCGCGATCGCGCCGAGTCCGACCGAACGCATCAGATGCCCCGAATGAAGCCGGCGATCACGAGCCCGAACAGCGCTACACCTTCGATGAACACGGCGAGCACGATCGCGGCCGTCTGGATGGTCTGCGCCTCTTCGGGCTGACGGGCCATCGCTTCCGTCATGCGCCCGCCGATGAGACCGATCCCGATGCCGGCCCCAAGTACCGAGAGCCCGCCTCCGACGATGGCCAGACCGATCGCGAGGCCCTGGCCGGTCGACATGGCCTCCTGTAGCAGCGTCAACATGTTCAGCATCGTTTACTCCGGTTTCCTTTCCCTGTCGGGGGTCCGGACGACACCCCCGTTCAGTCCGCGCACCTCCGGCGCGGGAGTTTCGCGAGTCGCCCCGCAGATCAGTGTGCGTGGCGGATCAACCCAATGAACACCGACGTCAGCATCGCGAAGATGTACGCCTGCAGAAGCGCGATGAAGATCTCGAGCATCATCACGAACAGCGCGAGGCCCATCGACCCCAGGATCGCCGCGCCGCCGACCGCGGGCCCGAAGACCCCACCTTGGAGCACCATCGGCCCGTATGTAAGGATGAGCCCCATGAAGGCGAGGATAACGAAGTGGCCCGCCGTCATGTTGGCGAACAGCCGGATCGCGAGGGCCATGATCTTCGAGAACTTCGCGATCAACTCGACCGGGGCCATGATGATCAGCGTGAGCGGCTTCAGCGCCGTCGGCAGCCCCGGCGGCAGGAAGAACACCGTCTTCGCGTAGCCCACCGGTCCCAGGGCTACGAAACCCGCCGTCTCGATCACGACGAGCGCGATGATGGCGAGCGCCGCCGTGACCATGATGTTCCCCGTCGCCGTCGCGCCGAAGGGGATGAGACCGAGCAGGTTCGCATACAGGATGAAGAAGAAGAGGGTGATGACGAGCGGGACGAACCTTTCGCCGCCGCGGCCGATGTTGGCCATGACGATGTCATCCCTCAGGTACAGATAGAAGGCCTCGATCCCGTTCAGGACGCCGCCGGGCGCCTTCTCGCCACCCCGGAGCGTCCGGGTCGAGCGGGCGGCGATGAACATCGTCACGATGGTGAGGACGGTCGCGAACATGAGGAACAGGACGTGCTTCGTGATCGAGAGGTCGATCTCGAGGCCGCCGATATGGAAGGGGGCGAACTCCGGGAGATGGATCTCGCCGAAGGGCCCGAACTCCCACACGTTCGAGTCCACGACGTGGTGCATCATGACGTCGGTGCCCCACTCCTCGGGGGCATGCGCGCCCTCCGCCGCGGCCTCGCCGTGTTCCTGGGCCGCAGCGGCCGCCGCGGGGGCATGCTCCTGCACCCAACCCGCCAGCTTCCCGAAGGGGGTCATCGATCTATCGAGTACCGGGTTCATCCGGTCTTTCGTTCCCTGTCGAGTTCGTCCGTCCGGCCGCCCGCCTCACCGGCTCGCCTGAGCCCGCGCGTGAGTCGAATGGCCTCGCCCCACAACAACACCAACACCGCGATCGCGTAGGCGATCGGCAGGTCGGGCGTCGCCGCCCCGGACCATGCCAGCCCCGCCGTCACGATCAGCCCTCCCGCCCGGAGGGCGATCCCGCCCAGCCAGGGCTTCGTCGCCTTCCGTCCGGCGACCAGCGCCCGGTCCAGCGGCCCCATCGCCGCGACCTGGATCACCCAGGCCGTGGCGATGCCCCACGCGCGCTCGCCGCCGCCCGCCAGGGCCGCGGCCACCGTGGCCAGCCCCAGCGTGGCCAGCGCGTACATGAGCCGCCCGCGCGACGGACCGTCTCGGCGACCGCTCAAGCGCCGGTGTCCGTCTCATCGGCCTTATCGGCCGCGGACGACGCGCGTCGGGCGGCCAGCCGGCCGAACAGGCTGTAACAACTCCCCGCGAACCCCGCGAACACGCCGAGAAGCACGAAGAGGGGTGCGGTCCCGAGACGGCCATCCAGCCAGTTGCCGCCGACGGCAAGGAGTGCGATCACCAGGCCCATGGCGATGCCGAGGCTCGCGAACTCGCTGCCCGCCGCCTTCGCGTACAGGCGTACGGCGCGCTCCTCGGGTGCTTCAGGTTCCGGCCGGTTCGCCGACCCGCGATACGGCTGTCGCATGGGTTGACATCTCCATCGCCCGCGCCGCGCCGCCACCGCTTATGCGAAAATTCGCGAGCGCAATCTGGCCGCTTGTGAAAAAATTCGCAATCCCGGTTTCGCTTGACGCTGGGCAGAGAAAGCCTACGTTGCTGCGACCATATTGAGGGTCCCTCGCCCAGCCCGAAACGGCCTCGCCGGCAGGGGGCTGCCGGCGACCCTTCCCGTCCACTCGCGCCCTGGAGCCGAACGAGTTGGAAGCCGGTCGCAGAGTCGAGACAGATGACGTTCGGCTTCTCCGGGAACTGGGTGACGCACGCCTGAAGCTAGAGGGGGAAATCGGAAAGCGGATCATCGGCCAGCGGGAGGTCGTCGAGAAGCTCCTCATCACGCTGCTGGCCGACGGGCACGCCCTTCTCGTGGGTGTCCCCGGACTCGCCAAGACTCTCCTCGTCTCCACCCTCGCGGAGGCCCTCCACCTGGAGTTCAGCCGCATCCAGTTCACGCCCGACCTGATGCCCTCCGACATCACCGGGACGGAGGTCCTTCAGGATGACCAGCGCACCGGCCAGCGCCATTTCGCCTTCGTCCGGGGGCCGATCTTCGCCGACGTGATTCTGGCGGACGAGATCAACCGCACGCCGCCCAAGACCCAGGCCGCGCTTCTGCAGGCGATGCAGGAGGGCGAGGTCACGGTCGGGAGCGAGACCTTTCCCCTCGGCCGGCCGTTCTTCGTGCTCGCGACGCAGAATCCGATCGAGCAGGAGGGCACGTACCCGCTGCCGGAAGCGCAACTCGACCGCTTCATGTTCGAACTGCGGATCGGCTACCCGACGGCCGAGGAGGAGTCGGTCATCGCGGACATGGGGTCGAGCGGAGCACCGGCGAGCGTGAGCCCGGTCGTGACCGCGGGCCAGCTCCTCGACTATCAGGCGCTGGTGCAGCGCGTACCGGCCTCGCCATCCGTCGTCGACTACGCGGTACGTCTGGCGCGCGCCACCCGGCCGCGGGAGGAATCGTCCCCCGATTTCGTGCGCAGAATGGTCAGCTGGGGCGCGGGGCCGCGCGCCTCCCAGCACACCGTGCTCGCCGCGAAGGCCCGCGCGGTGCTCGATGGCCGGCCCGTACCGAATCTCGCCGACGTGAGAGCCGTGGCGCCCGCCGTCCTCAGGCATCGGGTCGTTCCCGGCTTCGAGGCCGAGGCCGAGGGGCGGACCGCGGACGACATCGTCGCGGAGTTGATCGAGCACAGTCGCAGCTGGTAGAACTTGGACGAAACCGACAGTACGGGCGCCTCACCGCCGGGTCGTGAACAGGCGACGCGACGCGGGATCCTCCCGCGAGCCGCCGGGGTACGACGCTGGTGATCGGCACCCTCGCGCTCCTCGCGCTCCTCCTCGTCCTGTCGGGCTTCTTTTCCGGCACCGAGATCGCACTCTTCTCGCTCGGTGAGACGAGGGTCCGGGCGCTCGCGCGGGAGCAGCGCCCTGGAGCGCGCACGCTGGAGAAGCTGAAACAGCACCCCGAGCGACTGCTCATCACGATCCTGATCGGGAACAACGTCGCCAACATCGGCGCCGCCGCGGTCGCCACCTACACCGCGACCGAGCTGTTCGGCTCGGCCGGGGTGGGTCTCGCCACGGGCGTGATGACGCTTCTCGTCCTCATCTTCGGGGAGATCACCCCGAAGAGCTTCGCGGCGCGCAACGCCGAACGCCTGTCGCTCCTCGCGGCTCCCGTCATCGGGGGGCTCGGACGTTTTCTCCTGCCGCTGGTCCTGCCTCTGGAATGGCTCGTCGGGCGGGTGCTTCCCGAGGCGGAGTCGGCCACGCACGTGAGCGAGTGGGAGATCCGCGCCATGGCGCGCCTCGGCCAGCTGGCGGGCGACATCGAGGCGCACGAGCGCCAGTTCATCGACCGGGTGTTCACCCTGGACCGGCTCCGTGCGAGGGAGATCATGACCCCGCGGGTCGACATCCTCGCGTGGGAGGACTCGCGCCGCCTCGGCGACATCGAGGACGAACTGTCCGACCTCCGCTTCAGCCGGATCCCCGTGTACGGCGACTCGCTGGATGACGTCACGGGCGTGCTGTACCGGACCGAGGCGTACCGGGCGCTCCTCGACGGGCGGCGGGATGTACCGCTCTCGAAACTCGCCCGGGAACCCTACTTCGTGCCCGAGACGATCACCCTGATCGAACTTCTGGAGCAGTTCCGGGCGCGCCGGGTGCACATGGCGCTGATCGTCGACGAACACGGCGGGCTCGACGGGCTCGTGACGATGGAGGACATCCTCGAGGAAGTCGTCGGCGACATCGAGGACGAGACGGACGAACCGGGGGAGTCGATCGTGGCGCTCGGCCGGAACGAAATCCTCTTGAAGGGGGCGACGGAACTTCGGGAGATCAACCACTTCTTCGGGACTTCGTTCCCCGTGCTCGAGCACCGCTCCCTCAACGGGTTTCTGCTCGGCGAACTCGGACGGGTGCCGGAAGCGGGCGAGGTCGTGGACCACGGCGACGTGCGGATCCATGTGGTCGAGACCACCGACACGCAGGTGACCCGCGCACGCATCCGCCGGCGCTAGCCGCTCGTATCGGCGGGCGCGGCCAGCCGCTCCCGGTCAGCCGCTCGCGGACATGGCGAGGCGCAGATACGCATCGATCAGCGCATCGCCGAACAGGAACGAGACGGCGGCCCCCAGAGCGAGGAACGTCCCGAACGGAACCGGCTTCCCGGTCCGGAGGGAGATCGGTCCGAAGACGACGGAGCCGGCCAGCGCACCCAGGAAGATGGTGAGAAGGACACCGGCCGGGCCCAGGAAGGCCCCCACCATCGCGATCAGCTTCACATCGCCTCCGCCGAGGGCGGGTTTGCCGAAGGCCTTCTCGCCGAGGCGTCCCACGACGAACAGGATCCCGAAGCCGAGTGCCGCGCCGCCGGCCGCGGCGAGCGGCGTCGTGAGGCCCGGCAGGAGCGACGCGGCGAGCCCCGCCGCGAGTCCGCCGAGGGAGAGCGGATCGGGGATCACGTAGTGCAGCGCGTCGGTGACCGCGATCCCGAGCAGCAGCGTGAACAGGACCGCGCCGCCGAGGGCGGCGGCCGACGCCCCGTACTGCCACGCCATGCCGACCCAGATGCCCAGCGTCGCGAGTTCGACCGCCGGGTAGCGCCAGGAGATCCGGGCCGCACAGTCGCGGCACCTCGCGCGCAGGAGCACCCAGGAGACGACGGGGATGTTGTCGAACCAGCGGACTGTCGCGCCGCAGGCCGGGCAGCGGCTGCGCGGGCGGACCACGCTCTCGCCGGCGGGCATGCGGGAGATGCACACGTTGAGAAAGGCAGTTCATCGACCGGGTGTTCACTCTCGACCGTCTGCGTGCCCGGGAGATCATGACGCCCCGCGTCGACATCCTGGCTGGGAGGATTCGCGCAGGCTCGGAGACATCGCGGAGGCCCTGGGGGACGTCCGCTTCAGCCGGATCCCGGTGTACGGCGAGTCGCTCGATGACGTCACCGGCGTGCTGCACCGCACCGAGGCGTACCAGGCGCTTCTCGCCGGCCGGCGGAACGTGACGCTCTCCAGCCTCGCCCGCGAGCCCTACTTCGTGCCGGACACGATCACTCTCATCGAACTGCTCGAGCAGTTTCGCGCGCGGCGCGTGCACATGGGGCTCGTGGTGGATGAACACGGCGGGCTAGACGGACTCGTGACGCTCGAGGACATCCTCGAGGAGTTGGTCGGCGACATCGTCGACGAAACGGATGTACCGCCGGAGCCCATCATCCAGCTGCGGCGGGACGAGATCGCGGTGGATGGCGGCGCCGAACTGCGGGAGATCAACGACTTTTTCGACACGTCGTTCCCCGTGGCCGAGCACCGGTCGCTGAACGGCTTCCTTCTGGGCGAGCTGGGCCGGGTGCCCGAGGCGGGAGAGGTCGTCGAGCACGGCGATGTGCGGATCCAGGTCGTGGCGAGCACCGACACGCAGGTGACGCGAGCCCGGATCCGCCGCGATTAGCGCGGCATCCGCCCGGCGGATCCCGGCCCACCCGGTCTCCTCATCGATCCCGCTTCGGTCGTTCCCTGTCCGTTCCCCTTGTTTGAGGGGGGTCTGTCGCAGCATCGTCGGGCGTGAGTCCCGGGCGTGAGTCCCGGGCGTGAGTCCCGGGCGTGAGTCCCCTTCTGCCCGGGAGGATGGATGTTCAGGTGGCCGCGCGCTGGTCTCTCCTCGTCGTTTCGCCGTCGTCCCTCCCGACTTTCAGTGCCACGAGAAGCGCCTCCGCGTTTCAGGCTGCGGATCGGGCAGGCATTCCTTGTGGCGGGAGCATCGGCGGCAGGACTCCTGGGGTGCTCCGACTTTTTTTGGGAGCCCGCCCCCACCGGTGGGGATGCGTCGGCCCGGGCACCGGTCGTGTCGCAGGCCGGGCTCAGCACCGATGTGGACAGTCTGCCGTCGTGGCAGACGGTCATCCAGGGGATCGGCGGGCCGGGGTGCGAGTTCTACTTCGGGACCGCCACGGGAAGCTACGTCTCCCGGAAGTACGTGCTGGAGTTCAGCCCCGAGGCGAAGGGTGACACCGACGAGGTGTGGGGCCAGCAATACAAGGTGCTGGTGACCGTGAGCCGGCCCAAGTCCGGCGGTGGCAAGGAGGTGCTTCCCGAGCGGGTGGCCGTTCTGGCCGTTTGCCTGCTCCCCGGGACCGAGCGCGCGAGTCAGGAGGCGACCGGGAGCGTGAAGGCGATTCTCAAGGACGTGGGGATTCCGCTGCCCGACAAGGTGTGGGCCTCGGCGCGACCGTCGGGGGGCGGACCGTGGGCTGAGCTCTGGAGGCTGGCGTCCGGCTGGGCCGCGCCCCGATCATTGCTCGCGGCGCAGCGCGAGGGCTGCTACGACTCCGAACCCGGAACGGAGTGCGAACCTGCCAAGATGAAGCAGATCGACGTGGCGACGGGACGGACGTGCCCGGTCGGGTTGGACTATGATGTATTTGAAGACGACTGCGTGCTAACCTTCGTCGGCAAGGGCACGGAATGGGTGACCTTTATCCCTCCCCGGAATCCGGGCACGGGCCGCATCGGTCTCGGCGGGACCAACCCCAAGGGCGGCGACGACGGCGACGAGGGCTCCCGGATGGTGGCGTTCCGATTGAACTGCTCGTCACCGAGCCGTGGCTCAACCGGGGGTTGCTACGTGACGACGACCGACACCGCCGTGACGCTCTCCGACCTCAACTACGCCTGGGTGACGGGAGCGGGCGTGTCGCGCCCCACAGGGGGCCGAACGGACTACACCAGGTGGGAGGGAAGAGCCACGAGCACGCTCAGCATGACGGTCAGCATCTCGGGACCGGAAGTCGCCGACACGACGATGACCGGGATCGTCGAGGTGGGGGCAGGGATGTGGGCCTTTCCTGCTGCAGGTACCATTCCTGTGTACGCTACTCCGCACACAGAATCTTGGGCAAGTGACGAATGGGGGCGGTTCGCCGTCAACATCCCGGCGCTGGTTGCGGGCTCGGGAACGGGACCGTGGCAGGGCACGCGCTACATCTCCTGGCCGGCGGAGACCATAGTCGCGCAGCTCTACATACATCCGGATCTTAAGCCGACCAACCCGGGACGACCCTGGGCTTATGAGACTACTGGCGTCGTGACGGCGCACGAACTCCGGCAGCATTGCCGGAACCACGCGCAACTGGGCGATCCAGCCACGGTGTACGAGGTGAACGAGGAATGTGGCACCGGCACGGCCCGTTCGTCGTTCCATGATCCCGTTAAGCAGCACGAGGAGCAGCACGCATCGAGGTATGAGAGCTGCCGGGCCTCCCAGAATATTCGAGACAAGTTGGAAAGGCTCGAAGGGTTACTCGAAACCGCCACGGAGCAAGCTAGAATGCTCTTGACCGAAGTGGAGAGAGCTATGCGCGAAGGGATGGATTTCAACGTGTCTGAGGCGACCGCAGCCGCGCCGTTCTGGCACTACCGATGGGCGGGAGGCTGGGTGCTCGACAGACCGACGGCTCTGGGCCACACCGGGACGGCGTGCCCGTGACGGGTCCGGCGCGAGGGATTCTCTGCAGTAAACGAGGAGCTGAGGCATGAGGCGAGATGCGATGTTGGTTGTGGCAGTGCTCCAAAGCGCCTTGGCGCCGTGGCCCGCTGCGGCACAGGCGCGAGATGGGGACGCCAGGCCTCAGTCATGGGCCCAGCGGTGGGCCATGGTTCTGGACGAGGGCGGAGAGCTGCGCATCCCGACGCCGGAGACCGCGCTCCGACAGCTCGTCGAACGCCGCGATCCGGAGGCTTCCCCCGCCGCGCCGGCCGTGGCCGTGCTCACGCAGCTGTTCGACTCCCGGCCCCGAGCCGAGCTGGACGCGCTCGCGCAGTCGCTGGTCCGCCTGGCGGCAGACACGGGATACCCTTTTGGGGTTCGGTTCGATGCGCGTTCTGCGTTGATTCGGGCAGTCGTGCCGGAGGAGGGGGTCCCATACGAGCCCGCGTTCGACCTTCTCGTGGGGTTGTACGAGAGGCACATGGTCGGCTTGGCAGGGGACGAGACGAACGATCCGATCGCCGCCATCTACACCCGCTCCCAAGCAGCGGACTTTGACGAATCCATGCCCAGCGGACCGCGCGCCAGCTCAGACCTATACGCGATCTATCTGGCGGATCCCGAGGGCCGGGGCCTGGATTACCTCCTCGCCGCAATGGAGGCAGCCGGCCCGCCGGCATCCCGGGAGGCCGGGAAGGCATCGACCTGGTGCGTGGTCAACGACATCATCTACGGTGAAGCCAAGTTTGACGGGGCCTCGACGGACGCGGCGCTGCGGACGCTGCCGGTGGACTCCGCCACCTACCATGACCTGTGTGGCCTCATGGGCAGCATTCCCCGCGGCTACCCCCCGCGTCGGCCTGGCCGATGAGCGAGTAGACCAGCCGGCCGAGCAGGTGCGCGGGGAAGAGAGCGCCCAAGCAAGGGACACAGGCGTTCCGCGCGCGACCGTCTCAACGTGTCGACAGGCGCAGATACCAATCGAAGAGAACGCCGCCGAACAGGAATGCCACCGCCGCTCCGAGCGCGAGGAATGTCCCGAAGGGCACGGGCTTTCCCGTCCTGAGTGAGACGGGACCGAAGGCGAGGGACCCGGCGAGCGCCCCCAGGAAGATCGTGAGGAGTGCGCCGCCGGGGCCGAGGAACGCCCCCACCATCGCCATCATCTTCACGTCGCCGCCTCCGAGCGCCGGCTTCCGGAACGCCCTCTCGCCCAGCCACGCAACGACGTAGAGAAGTCCGAACCCGAGAACCGCGCCCGAGATCGCCCCGAGCGGCGGCGTCGACCCCGGCAGCGCCGAGAGGGCGAGGCCCGCGGCGCACCCGCCGAGCGAGAGGGCATCGGGGATGACGTAGTGGCGCGCGTCGATGACGGCGATCGCGAGGAGGAGCGTGAACAGAACCGCACCCGTGAGGGCGGTGACGGATGTGCCGTACATCCAGGCCGTGCCGCCCCAGGCGAGGGCCGCTGCAAGTTCGATCGCGGGGTAGCGCCAGGAGATGCGGCCGCCGCAGTCGCGACACCGTGCCCGCAGCAGGATCCAGGAGAGGACGGGTAGGTTGTCGCGCCAGCGGATCGCCGCGCGGCACGCCGGGCAACGGCTGCCTGGGCGCAGGACGCTGTTCCCGGCGGGCATGCGCGTGATGCACACATTGAGAAACGAGCCGGCCACTGCGCCGAGCAGTGCGGCCACGCCCGCGGTCACGGCGTCAGTCAATCGGGCGTCCGACTCAGCATTCGGTCGAGCAGGATGGCGCCGGCCGAGGCCACGTTCAGCGATTCCACACCCCGGGCGAGCGGCAGGGAGACGACGCGGTGCGCGGCGGCGAGGAGGGGAGCCGAGACGCCGTGCGCCTCGCTCCCCAGCGCGAGAGCAACCGACCCGGACGGTGGACGCTCGAGCGGCGGGGCACCTGCCGCGGCGACCCAGATCGGGATCCCGCGCGCGGTCAGCCGCTCCACGGCATCCCGGGTGTCCGTGCGGAAGACGGGACCGCGGAGCGACGCTCCCGCCGAGGCCCGCAACGCCTTCGGCCCCCAGGGATCGGCCGCCTCGCCGACGCCGATCACGGCGGCGGCTCCGAGCGCGAGCGCGGTGCGCACGAGAGTGCCGACGTTGCCCGGATCCTGCACGCCGTCGAGAAGCACGATCGCGCCGCCGCCAACGTCATCCCAGCCGTACGCCGGCACCTCGCCGATCGCGAGAATGGGCTGGGGCGTGGCGGCATCGGCCAGCGTCCGGATGATCGCTTCGGGCACCGCTTCAGTACGCACACCCCGCGTCACCGCACGCGCGAGCAGCGCCTCCAGTTCCGGTTCGACGCCCGCCGCATCGGCGTGCAGCACCGCAACCGTGCGGCCCGGCCACTCGAGCATCTCACCGATGAGCCGCCGCCCCTCGGCCAGGAAACACCCGGTTTCCCGGCGTCCCTTTCCGCGGTGCAGCGACCGCCAGGCCTTAATCTCCGCGCGCGTCGGCATACCCTTATTTTACGGCGAGGCACAACGCAGTGTCACCGCGCCGGCGGAACCGGCGTACCAGAGCGAACCAGGCGGAGCGGATACGTGATGCCGAAGAAGCCAGCGCGGGCGACCGCACTCACGATCGCGGGGAGCGACTCGGGGGGCGGAGCCGGGATCCAGGCCGATCTCAAGACCTTCCACACGTTCGGCGTGTTCGGGACGAGTGCGGTGACTGCCGTGACCGCGCAGAACACGGTCGGGGTTCAGGCGGTACAGGCGCTCGACCCGCCGATCGTACGGCGCCAGATCGAATCGGTGCGGGCGGATCTGCCACCGGCGGCCGCGAAGACGGGAATGCTCGCCAACGCGGACATCGTGCGGGCCGTCGTCGCGGGCCTGCACGGTCTCGAAGCACCGCTGGTCGTCGACCCGGTGATGGTGGCCACGAGCGGCGACCGGCTCCTCTACCCTGCCGCCGTCGATGCCATTCTGGACGAACTCCTGCCCCTCGCCGCTCTCGTCACACCCAACCTGCCCGAGGCCGAGATCCTCGCGGGACGACCTGTCAGGACCGAAGCGGACATGTCCGCGGCGGCCCGGGCCATCCTCGCGCGGGGAGCGGGTGCCGTGCTGGTCAAGGGCGGGCACCTGGCGGGTGATGAGGTGGTGGACCTGTTCCGGAACGGAGAAGGCGAGCGGGTGTGGCGGACCCCCCGCGTTCCGACGACGGAAACCCACGGAACCGGCTGCACGCTCTCGGCCGCGATCACGGCGGGGCTGGCCTTGGGCATCGCGCTCGAGCCGGCGATCGAGCGGGGACTCGCCTTCACGCACGCCGCCATCGCCCGGGCGCCGGGTCTCGGCTCCGGCCGCGGCCCCCTCGATCACTGGGCCGACCCGTAGACGACTCCTATTCTCCGTAAGGGACCCAGATGTTCTTGATCTGCGAGGCGTGACGGAGGAACTCGCGCCCTTCGGCCCCGGCCCCGAACCAGTCCCGCCCCCGACCCGCGCTCACCCACGTGCGCTTGAGGTTGGAGGCCGAACGCCGCTCCACATCGGCGGCCCCATCCGGCGTCCCGAAGTACCACATCCCGTCCACCGCGTCGTGGCCGGCGAGGGTCGGCAGCAGTTCCTCCTCGAGACCCGTGAGGATGTTGATGACGCCTGCCGGCACATCGGAGGTCTCGATCACCTGTTGGAAGTCCGTGGCCGGCAGGGGCCATCGCTCCGAGGCGACGGCGACAACGGAGTTCCCCAGCGAGACGGGCGGGATCACGGCGGAGATGAAACCGAGGAGGGCGGGCTCCGGCGGACAGACGACCGCCATCACGCCCAGAGGCTCGGGCATGGCGAGGGTCACGTTGCGGAAGGGCGTACGGTGGACCGCGCCGTCCCACTTGTCCGCCCACGCCGCGTAGCTGAACAGGCGCCGCACCGACGCCTCGACCTCGCGCCGCGCCGCTTCCGCGTCGCAGCCGGTGAGCGCGCGCAGCCGATCCTCGAACGCCGCCCGGCGGGCATCGAGGTTTTCGCCCGCGTAGTAGAGGATCTGTGCCCGAAGGTGGGCCGTCGTGCGCGCCCACTCCGTGGCGAGCGCCGCCTCCACCGCGTTACGGGCGTCCTTCCGGTTCCCGCGGGCCACTTCCCCCGCGGCGCGCCCCCGATGGTCGATGACCTTCAGGCTGTATCCGCCGTCGGGCCGGGCCTGCCGGCCCCCGATGTAGAGTTTGGCCGTCCGGTCGACCGCCGCCGACGGCGCGCGGCCGGGGGCCCCCTCGTCCGAGTCCCCCTCATCGCCGACACCCAGCGACACCGGGTCGTCCCCGGGGCCCGGCTCCACGGGCTCCGGACGCTGGCGGACGTATTCCCGGAGCCCCTCCCGACCGCCCTCGCGGCCGAACCCGCTCTCCCGGTAGCCGCCGAACCCGGACGCCGCGTCGAAGGCGTTCGTGCAGTTGATCCACACGGTTCCGGCCTTAATCTGCGAGGCGATGTCGAGGGCGAGGTTCACGTTCTCGGTCCACACGCTCGCCGCGAGGCCGTAGCGCGTGTTGTTGGCGAGCGCGACCGCCTCCGCGGGAGTTCGGAAGGTCATCTGGACGACGACCGGGCCGAAGATCTCCACCTGCGCGATCGTCGCGGCCGGCGACACGTCGGTGCAAAGCGTGGGCGGATAGAACCAGCCGCTCCTGGGGGCGCTCCACGACGGCTGCCAGATCGTGGCCCCCTCCTCCCGCCCCTCCTCGACCAGCGATTCGATCTTCTTCAGTTGGACGGGCGCGATGATCGCCCCGATGTCGACGCCCTTGTCGAGCGGATCGCCCATGCGGAGCGTCTCCATGCGGGCGCGCAGGCGGTCGGCGAGCGCATCGGCGATCCCCTCGTGCGCGAGGATCCTCGAGCCGGCGCAACACACCTCCCCCTGGTTGAACCAGATGGCGTCCACCACGCCCTCGACCACGCTGTCGAGATCCGCGTCGTCGAACACGACGAACGGCGACTTCCCTCCCAGCTCGAGCGAGATCTTCTTGCCGGTCCCCGCCGTCGTCTCCCGGATGATGCGCCCGACCTCCGTCGAGCCGGTGAAGGCGATCTTGTCGACGTCCGGGTGCTCGACGATCGCCGCCCCCGTCCGGCCGTCGCCGGTGACGATGTTCACGACGCCAGGCGGCAGTTCGATCTCCCGGCAGAGTTCCGCGAAACGAAGGGCGGTCAACGAGGTGAACTCGGCCGGCTTGAGGACGACGGTGTTCCCGGTGGCGAGGGCGGGCGCGATCTTCCACGCCAGCATGAGAAGCGGGAAGTTCCAGGGGATGATCTGGCCCGCGACCCCCAGCGGCTCGTAGCCGGCCAGTTCCGACTCCATGAGCTGGGCCCAGCCCGCGTGGTGATAGAAGTGTCGCGCGACGAGGGGGATGTCGATGTCCCGCGACTCCCGGATCGGCTTCCCGTTGTCGAGCGTCTCGAGCGTGGCGAAGTGCCGGGCGTGCTTCTGCACGTGGCGCGCGATCGCGTACAGGTAGCGTGCGCGTCCGTGTCCCCCGAGGTCCCTCCATGCAGCCTGAGCCGCCCGCGCCGCCGCCACCGCGCGATCGACATCGGCGGGGCCGCCCTGGGCGACCTCCCCCAGTTGCTCCTCGTTGCTCGGATCGAGGGTCGCGAAAAACTCCCCCTCCGCGGGCTCGCACCAGGCCCCGCCGATGTAGTGGCCGAAGCGGGGACCTCGTTCGGCGATCCACGCACGCGCCTCGTCCGCGGCCTCCGGGGCCGGACCGTACTCCATCGTCTCGAACAGTTCCGCGACCTTCGGCGCGATCCTGGTCATCGTCCTCAACCCCCTCTCATCCCGACCTCATCCCAGCGGGTGCCGGTGGTACGCGGAATACCGTCCCGTCGCCTGGTGCTCCAGCTGGCGTTCGATGTCCGCGAGCAGCGAACTCGCGCCGAAGCGGAACAGCGACCGGTCGAGCCATGCCCCACCCAAGTCTTCCTTCACGAGAATCAGCCACTCCAACGCCTGCCTGGCCTTCCCTACGCCGCCGGCCGGCTTCAGGCCCACATGGAAGCCGGAAAGCTGCCGGTAGGCCCGGATCGCGCGCGCCATCACGAGCCCGACCGGGAGCGTCGCGTTGACCTTCTCCTTGCCGGTCGAGGTCTTGATGAAGTCGGCCCCGGCCATCATGCAGGTCCAGCTCGCGCGGGCGACGTTGCGCAGGCTGCCGAGTTCCCCCGTGGCGAGGATCGTCTTCAGGTGCGCCTCGCCGCACGCCTCGCGGAAGGCGCGGACCTCGTCGTACAGCGCTTGCCAGTCGCCCGTGAGCACGTGGCGGCGGGTGATGACGATGTCGATCTCGCGGGCCCCGGCCTCGACGGCCTCGTGGATCTCGTCGACGCGCTGCGCGAACGGCGTGAGCCCGGCGGGGAAGCCGGCGGCGACCGCGCACACCGGGATGTCCGTGCCCGAGAGCGCCTCCAAGGCCGCCGGCACCATCGTTGGGTAGACGCAGAGCGAGGCCACGCGCAGGCCGAGATCTTCCGCCCCCAGCGCGCGCAGGAGGTCGGGACGCACGGGCTGGCGGGCCTTCGCGGCGAGGCGAGCCACCCTCCCCGGGGTGTCGTCGCCGGCCAGCGTCGTGAGGTCGATCATCGTCACGGCGCGGAGGAGCCAGGCGGCCTGCCACTCCTTCTTAATGCTGCGGCGCTTCCCCAGCGTGGCGGCCCGACGCTCGATCGCACTCCGGTTGGCGGCCTGAGCCCGGACCCGATCGATGTCGAGCGGCACCCCCGCGTTGCGCGCGCGCATGGGGACCACGTCGGCATCCGTCCCGGGCCGGAGTCGACGGGAGTACGAAGGGGCCCCGTCCGGCGGGATCCCGCGTGGCCTCGCTCTGGTCATGAATCGTCCATGGTTTCCGATGATCGCTGGAAGACGAGCGTCGGCAGAATATCGTGCGGACGTCGAGCCCAAGCGAATGCACACCCTGGATGGATTGGCCTAGTGTCACTAGACACTTTACACTACGGTCGATGATACGGAGCTTTCGGCATCGGGGGCTGAAGCGCTTCTGTGAGCGCGACGACCGCAGCCTTATCGCTCCTTCCCTGCGCGACAGGGTGGAGGTGATTCTGGCCCAACTCGATGTCGCCGACTCCCCGGAAGCCATGCGCCTTCCCGGGTATCGGCTGCACGCCCTCAAGGGATTACCATTGATGAACGGAGAACCCGATGCCGATGAAGAGCCCACCGCATCCCGGCAAGGTGGTTCGCGTATCCTGCCTGGAACCCCTCGGCCTCAGCGTGACGGAAGGCGCGCGAGTGCTCGGCGTGAGCCGGCAGGCGCTCTCCAACCTCGTCAACGGCCACGCGCGCATCTCGACGGACATGGCGGTGCGGCTCGCGAAGGCCTTCGGTTCCACGACGGGAACCTGGATTCGACTTCAGGCCGCCTTCGACGTGGCCCGGGCCCGGGCGCGGGAGGACCAGATCGAGGTCGAGCGCTACGAGGCGCGGACGGCTCCTTGACGTTCGGCCGCCTGCGGGCCGAAGCTGTGGCTAGTCTCAAGCAGACGCCCTTGCACGCGGCCGGGCGCTGCCTTATTCCGCAGCCTCCAGCCTGCGCCCCGCTACCGTGACGGATCACGACCTGACGATTGACCATCCGGAGAACCCCATGACGACGAACGAGACCTGGTGGCCGAACCAGCTGAACCTGAAGCCCCTTCGGCAGGGCTCTCCCGCCTCGGACCCGATGGGCGGGGACTTCGACTACGCCGAGGCGTTCAGGAACGTCGACGTTGCCGAGTTGAAGAAGGACGTCGAGCGGGTGATGACGACCTCCCGGGACTGGTGGCCGGCCGACTACGGCCACTACGGGCCGCTCTTCATCCGCATGACGTGGCACGCCGCGGGCACGTACCGCATCACTGACGGCCGCGGCGGCGGCGGCTCGGGCCACCAGCGCTTCGCGCCCCTGAACAGCTGGCCCGACAACGGAAACCTGGACAAGGCGCGTCGCCTGCTGTGGCCGGTCAAGCAGAAGTACGGCCGCGACCTCTCGTGGGCCGACCTCATCATCTTCGCCGGCAACTGCGCCCTGGAGTCGATGGGGTTCAGGACGTTCGGGTTCGGCTTCGGCCGCCCCGACGTGTGGGAGGCCGACGAGACGGACTGGGGTTCCGAGACCGAGTGGCTCGGGGACGAACGTCACGATGACGACGGGGAGCTCCAGGAAGGGCTCGGCGCCGACCACATGGGTCTGATCTACGTGAACCCGGAGGGGCCGGGCGGAGAGCCGGACCCCGCGGCGGCCGCGAATTTCATTCGCACCACCTTCGCCCGCATGGCGATGAACGATGAGGAGACGGTCGCGCTCATCGCCGGCGGCCACACCTTCGGCAAGGCGCATGGCGCCGGGCCCGAGTCCCACGTCGGTCCCGAACCGGAGGGCGCCGGTGTGGACGCACAGGGCTTCGGCTGGCGAAGCGGTCACGGCAGCGGCAAGGCCGGCGACACGATCACCAGCGGCCTGGAGGGCGCCTGGACCACCCACCCCACACGGTGGGACAACAACTTCATGGAGAACCTGCACGATCACGAGTGGGAGCTGACGAAGAGCCCCGCCGGCAAGTCGCAGTACACGCCGGTCAACGCAGCCCATGCGGCCACCGTGCCGGATGCACACGATCCGTCCAGGAAGCACGCCCCCATGATGCTCACGACGGACCTCTCGCTGCGCATGGACCCCGCCTACGCCCCGATCGCGAAGCGCTTCCTCGAGAATCCGGCGGACCTCGAAGACGCCTTCGCGAAGGCGTGGTTCAAGCTGCTCCACCGCGACATGGGGCCGCGCGACAGGTATCTCGGACCGCTGGTCCCCGCAGAGCCGCAGTTGTGGCAGGACCCTGTGCCCGACGTCGACCATGAGTTGATCGACGAGCAGGACATCGCGGACCTCAAGGCCAGGGTCCTCGCCTCGGGCGTGTCCGTTTCCCGGCTGGTTTCGACCGCGTGGGCATCGGCGTCGTCGTTCCGCGGCACCGACAAGCGCGGTGGTGCGAACGGAGCACGCGTCCGCCTCGCGCCGCAGAAGGACTGGGAGGTGAACGACCCCGCCGAGCTGGCGAACGTGCTGCACACGCTGGAAGGGATACAGGAGGCGTTCAACGCCGCGCAGACCGGCGGCATGCGGATCTCCCTCGCCGACCTCATCGTCCTCGCCGGGTGCGCGGGCGTCGAGCAGGCTGCGCGCGCTGCCGGGCACGACGTGCAGGTCCCCTTCGCTCCCGGGCGCACGGACGCGTCCGAGGAGTGGACGGACCCGGAATCGTTCGCCGTCCTCGAGCCCGTCGCCGACGGATTCCGCAACTACGTAAAGGCCGGAAACGGAGCCTCAGCGGCAGAGCAACTCGTGGAGCGGGCCTGCCTGCTCACCCTGACCGCGCCCGAGATGACGGCACTGGTGGGCGGGATGCGCGTCCTGAACGCGAACACCGGGCAGTCCGCGCACGGCGTATTCACGGACCGGCCGGAAGCGCTGACGAACGACTTCTTCGTGACCCTGCTCGACATGAGCACCGAGTGGCGGGCGTCCTCCGATGGCGCCTTCGAAGGCCGGGACGCGGCCGGCGGCGACATCAGGTGGACGGCGACGGAGGTGGACCTGGCGTTCGGTTCGAACTCCGAACTCCGGGCCCTCGCGGAAGTCTACGCCTGCGACGACGGGCAGGAAGCGTTCGTGCGCGACTTCGTGGCTGCCTGGAAGAAGGTGATGAACCTCGACCGCTACGATCTGACCTGACTGCGAGGCAAGCCCACGCGGTGCGCTACGGCACGATGTCGTAGCGCACCACGTACGGGATGTCGAGCGCGTCCTTCTCCACGACCCAGACCTCGGCCCGGTTTGCGTAGGACACTTGCGAGGTGGTCGGAAGCCGAAACCGGCCGATGGACGATCCCGCGCCATCCAGCACCAGCCACACTCGCTCATGTCCGTCATCCGGGCCGGCCAACCACGTCGTACCGTCGCTCCCCGCGCGAACGGTGGTCACCGGCGGAAAATACCGGCGTTGCTCGTAGAACTCGCGGAGAGCCCTTACATAAGCTCTGCGATCAACAATGGCTTGCCAATCCAGCTTTCGGCTGATCTCGTCAGCGAAGAAACCCTCTGGAACTCGACGAGGCTCATAGCCGATGCGACGTTGAAGCAGTGTGTCACCCCGAACGCCGATTCTCGCCACCTCGAACTCCGCCAACCCCGAACCGTCCCAGCTCCTGCGCTTGACCCGAACCGCGGCCGAACCGTCGGGCGCGAAGGTTATCCGGTCGTCATCCGGCAGCGAATGCATCAGCTGCTGTCTCGCGTTGGGCGCGAGTCCAGCCCTGATTTCGACGGGTCCGCCTCCGAGGGAAAGCAGGGCCAGCGTGTCGCGCAAGGTGCCCATAGTGTCGGAAACGAGCAGCGGCAAGTGCCAAATCCCCCCCCGAGCGACGACCCTGGTCCCCGAGTAGGTCGGGGATCCGACCAGCCCCCCGTTGGCAAGAATAGCTCTGGGCACCACGCTCAAGAAGTGGGAGGCCAGCGGAGCGTCCACGTCATACGGGATTGTTTCGGCCTCGCCGGTCGCCACATCGAAGAGCGTGAACCTCCGCAATTCAACATCGGCCACCCACAGCCGTGACCCGCGCCAGCCCATCGACGACGGAGTCATCAACTCCCCTGGGCCCTCACCTCGGCCGCCGAGATCTCGAACGAACTCCCCGGCTCGCGTGAAGACCCTGACTCTCCCCTCCTGACCGAGCAGGACGTACACGTAGTCGGCGTCCGCTAGCACGTCGCGCACCGTTGACAAGCCATAGACCGGGTCGTCCACGCTCCCAATCGCGACGCCCAGCCGAAGGGACCATTCCGGCGCCTGGCCCAGCACCGGGCCGGACGCCAGATGGATGCCGCACGCGAACACCAACCCAGGTATCACACGACTGATGACACGTCTGTGCGTCTCAAGCATGTTGCCGCCCCCTAAGCTTACAGCCGGAGTTGCGCTGTCTCTCTTCGTATCGCATTCACTTCGGCCACCGTATACGTTCTTGATATGATTCCTCCATCGCATGATCGCCTAATCTCGCCTGCCCGCCGACGGGCCTCGATCGGGTCGGTCGATCCGTACGCCGCGCTGAGTGCTTGTAGCTCGGTCGGGGCCGTGTAGACTGGCGATTCCAACTGTTCGTCGGGTGCCGCGCGCCCGTCGAGCATCCCAAAAACCATGCAGGGCCGTCCCCCCAGACGGCAATCCCCGCACGCTGGCGTGCCGCAGTTCTCCCAGCCGAACCCTGATTGGCCAGCCGTGCAGTTGGCGCACGGGCTGTCGGGAAAATGGCCATACTGACAGTCCCAGCATTGCGCGCCCACGGGTTCGGCGGACGCTACTCCGGCGAAGATGGCGAGGCCGAGGCCCATCATTAGGATTCGCACGATCTTCATTGTCTCTCTCCTTTGCTTCGGGTAGACTCTGGGACGCTCTCCCAAGAGTACTTCACGAGTTCGGTGGTGTTCAACGTGCGTATCGCGAGGACTAAAGGGGCATCCGCGGCACCGGCAAGGATCCCGAAGGGGGCATCCACGACCGTGTACTTCAGGAATCGACCACGGGAGTCGAACCGGAGCAGGAGCCGCTCGTCGGTCCCGCGGTGCGCCAGCGTTTGGACGTATCCAGGTCCGACGGCGACGATCGAGGTCGAACTCCAGATGCCCGGATCCATCCGCAAGGATTGGGCCACACCATCGGCAAACCAGTCCGGACTGACCCGCTGAAGCTCCGTGGTTGTCCAATCAGTGCCGTTCCCGATACGCCACACGCGAAAGGGACTGAAGCCTTGCCACACGAGGGCTTCTCGCCCGGTCCCCGCCAGTACAAGAGTCCTCGCGTAGGCTGAATCCGGCGTCCAGGTGCCGTTGCCCTCTGGCAGTTGCAGGTGGGACGGTGTCGAATCGGAACCGGAAATCGTGACGATCCACCCGGTGGCTGTCCACGCCGCCGCGCCGGCCTCGCGCGAACCCGGCAGGCGGCACCGAGAATGTGCGACACCCGCGGTGTCGGTGGCGACCACCTCACCGCTCGCGGCATCCACGATTTCCAGATCTTTCTCGTTCAGGAACTGAACGCCTATCGCGCGCCCCACCTCGGCAGCGAGGATGTCCCTCGAAGCGGATCCGCGGTATACGCGGACGCCGGGGGTTTCGGCGAACCAGGCGACGACCAGGTCGCCCGAAGGGGAGAGCGCTGCGCCGCTGAGCAGGCGATCTTCGGGGAGAGCGATGGCGGCTCGCTCGGTGAACTCGATTTCGGGTGCCGCCTGCCCCGTTGGTACCACGCTCCCCGCACCTGTCCGCCGGTCATCGGAGATGCCGTCCTGGGCGTCTCTTGCGCCACCGCAGCTCGGCGCGAGGGCGCATGTAACGGCAGACCACATGACCAGATCCTGGACCCGAGACCCCCGCATGCTTCACTCCGCTTTTGGGAATCCTGAACTCAACGACTTCGCCACTATAAACTGGGTTCCCCAACGGACTACGACTACGGATATGGTGTATCAGTTTTGCTCAATCCGAATGCTTTTGGTCGAGAGTGGATACTCCGTCCGATTCGGCAGGCAGGATCGGCCGGACGTGCTCCGCCGTGAATGCGGCGAAGAGCTGGTCCGGGGCCATGCGCGCAAGCTCCACGGGCCTGCAGCCCGGCCATTCTCGCACCCGCCGGGCTATGGTGGCCCGGCCGATCTCCGTGCGGCGAGCCACGCGCTTCCAGCTTGAACCCGACCGGCGAAGCTCATGCACCCTGAGAACCGAGAGAGCGCGGAGGAAGGCGCTCGGCGTCGTCGCGCCGTCCGCTCGCGCTCCGAACTGCTTGAACAGCGTGACGGGCGCGCAGCCCACGTCCCGGGCCAGTTCCCGCACGTCGCGGACCGGTCGGTCGGCGGCCTGCCGCACGGCATGAACGAGGGCCTTCCGGAGAGCGGGAGGCAGCGGCGAGCGCTCGAACGCACCCGCCAGGCTCTCGATGCCCCGTGTCGCGCATACGGCATCCAGACGGAGTCGAAGGCGCGTCCGCACTTCCGTGAACCAGACCACTGCCGCCACACTCACGCGAAGCAGTCGTCTGGCCAACTCCGGATCGGGATCGGCGACGAGAACCACCGGCATCCACGGGCGCTCGCGCTCGAGCCTCGCCAACAGCTCGATCCGCTCGGGCCCGATTGGGCCGCGGCACGCAATGACCACCGCCTCGACCTCTCCATCGATACTGCCAAGCTCTCGAACCGAGGCCGCCACGCGGGCATCGGGGCCCACATGGCGGGACACCTCTCCAGCGCTCCGGGCCGTCTCCGCGACCACAAGGATCATGGCGATTTCCTCCGTACGCAGGGCCGCAGGCAGTGAGCACCTGTACCCCCTTCGCGGCGTGCACTCCGCGCGGATGGAGGACGGCCCATACTTTCTATATGCCACAAGTGGGCGAGACCTTACATGAAGCGATCCCTGTCCAGCGACAATCAGGATGAGAACGTTGCGACAATCAAGGTGAGAACGAGGGGTCGCGACGCTACGAGTGCGAGGATGTAGGCGGTTTCGGGGACGCGGGGCAAGAGGGCGCGGGGTGGCGGGGCGGTGGAGCGCGGATTCTTTGAGGGGTAAGGGTAGGGTGAAGCCTGTTCGGCGGTCTCTGCGGGCGGATCCTCGGGCCGTTTGCGGCCGGGATTGCCCGGAACCGGGCGGTTTCGCCCCGGCTTGGGCGATCCGGAGGGGTTCGAAGCTTCGTTGATGCGCCATTGGACGGCTCTGGGCGCCGTTCAGAGCCGCATCATCGGGCCCCGTGCCGGTCTTTCGACAGACATCGAAGCGTTTTCGTGGCCGCGTCAGCCCGATTCCGGTCCTCCCGCTTGCGTCCCGTCCGCCGGCTCCCCCGCCTCTGCCCGCCTGGCCGCGATGGCCGCCCGGCGTCTGTAGCTCTCGACGTTGAGTTCGAAGATGTGGGAGCGGTGGACGAGGCGGTCGACGGCGGCAAGGGTCATGGCGTCGCCGCCGAAGATCCTGCCCCAGGCGCTGAAGGGTTCGTTGGCGATCACCAGGAGCGAGCGGTTCTCGTAGCGGGCGCCGATGAGTTCGAAGAGCACACTGGTCTCCGCATTCTCCGAGGTCACGTAGGAGAAGTCGTCGAGGACGAGCAGATGGTACTTGTAGAGCTTGCGGATGGCTCCTTCGAGGGCGAGGTCCCGGCGTGCCGCCTGGAGCTTCTGGACCAGGTTCGCCGTGCGCTGGTAGAGCACCCGGAACCCGTTCTCGACCAGGCTGAGCCCGAGACCCGCTGCCAAGTGGCTCTTGCCCGTTCCGGGCGGCCCGAACAAAAGCACGTTTGCGCCCTCATCGAGCCAGGTGTCGCCGCTCGCCAGGACTCCCACGCGCGCCTTCGACACCGCGGGCACGAGGGTGAAGTCGAAGTTGTCGAGCGTCTTGCCCGGCGGCAGCTTCGCCTCGGCCCGGTGCCGCTCGAAGCGCCGGCGCTCGCGGTCGGTGACCTCCTGGCTGGCCAGCGCGGCGAGCAGGCGCGCCGCCGACCAGCCCTCCCGGTCCGCACGCTCGGTGAAGCCACGCCACAGCGCGCGCATGGTCGGCAGCCGCAGCTGCTTCAGCAGCAGGTCGAGTTGCGGCGGATCCACGACGAAACGGTCGCTCATGAGAGTCCTCCGGCGTGCGGGGCGGGGGCACCGAGGTCGTCGTAGTCCGCCACGGGCGGCAGGGCCATGCCGACATCCGGGATGCCGTCCGGCTTCGGCGGGAAGCGCTTGCGCGGGAGCTCCGGATCGGGGAGTTCCCCGGCATCGAGTCCCCGGTCGATCTCGGCCGCCAGCCGGGCTTCGCAGCAGTGGTCGTGGGCCAGGGCGAGCAGGTCCACCATCCGGCGGCAGGTCTCGCGGTCGTTCAGACCTTCGCGCAGCGCGTCGAAGGCGCGGCGGTAGGCGCCGCGGGGAAACAGGCCGTCGCGGTGGACCCAGTTGAGCAGCGCCATCGGCTTGCGCCTGAGCGACGGCAGCACGTGCCGGTGGTTGACGACCCGCCCGCGCCGCCCTCCCGGGCCCGCGTGGCCCCGCGGCAGCGTCATGAGTTGCTCCGTGCCCGCGTACACCACCAGCCGGTCGTCGTACAGCCGCACCCGCAGCCGGTGTCCGACCAGACGCGAGGGCACCGTGTAGAACACGCGGCGCAACGTGAAGCCGCCCGTGGTCGTTACCCGCACCAGCGTCTCCTCAAACTCGTCGCTGCGCCGCCCCGGCAGCGGCCCCAGCACCGCCCGCTCCGCGTCGATCCGCTCCCGGTTGCGGGCGTTGCGGCGGCTTACCACCTGGCCCAGGAACGCCCGGTACTCCCCGGTCGTCTCGAAGTCCCGCGAACCCCTCAGCAGCAGCGCATCCTCGATCGCCCGCTTCAGGTGTCCGTGCGGACCCTCGACCGAACCGTTCTCGTGGGCCCGGCCCCGGTTGTTCCGGCTCCCCTTCATGTCGTAGTCATCCAACAGCGCCTCATACCGCGCCGTCAGATCCTCCCTTGCCTCCCGCTTCAGGTTCCGGAACGCCGCCGACAGGCTGTCCGTCCGGTGCTCCTTCGGCACGCCGCCCAGCGCCCACAGCGCATCCTGCAGCCCCCCGGCCAGCGCCACGTAGCTCTCCCCGCCCAGCACCGCCGCCACATGGCAGAACCCCGAGTACTCCAGCCGGAAGTGGTACAGCTTGTGCACCAGCGGCTCACCGGCGATGCTCACCCCCAGCGCCCCGGCGTCGGTGAAGTCCGACAGGCCCCGCCGCCCCGGCTCGTGCTTCTGCCGGAAGATGATCTCCCGCTCCGGCCCGTACTTCGCCTTCCAGCCCCGCACCCGCCGCTCAAGCGTCCGCCTCACCCCGGGGTGCAGATCCGGATGGCGCCGCATCATCTCCTCGTACAGCGCCACCGCCCGCAGCCCCGGGCTCGCCTCCAGCAGCGGTACGATCTCCTCCTCGAAGATCCCCGCCAGCGGATCCGGGCGCCTTCGCTCCCTCGGCTTCCTCTTCTCCGACGACCGCCCGGGATCCGCTTCGATCCGGTACGCCGTCGCCGTGCTGAACCCCGCCCTCGCCGCAGCCAGCGCGGGACGGTCCTTCTTCCGGTGCGTCATGTAGAGCTCCTTCCGGTGGTCCGTGATGTGTCGGCCCGGCACTTGGCGTCTCTCCGTTCAAGGGGAAAACACCAAACTTCGGGCCGGCCACAACCACCTCCGGCTCTCTCACCCTGATTGTCGCTGGCTTCTCATCCTGATTGTCGCGCTACAGATCCCGGATGCATCCGTCTCTCCTCATCCAGTCCGGGGGAACCGGCGCTTGACGGCTGCGGCGTGCTCGGCCAGGGAGGGGGCGCGCGGGACTCGCATACTCCACCGTCGCACCGCCCCGGCCTCCGACGCGGAACGGACTCTCCTGTGGGAAGGCCCGTGAGTCCCGGGGGTTAGCCGGCAGGCGCTTTCAGAACGTCACGCGCGCGGCTCGAACTCCCCGTTAAGCGGGATTGCGCCCCCCGAAGCTGAGCTTGGCGATGAACCAAGTTGGGAAACGGGTGTCCTGTGAACCTCGACCGCTTCGATCTTGTCTGACCGCCAGGGGCCGAAGCGGTTTCGGAGTTCAGAGTCCTTCGAGTTCCAAGACGCCGCAGAAAAACGCGTGGACCTGGGCGTTACCGAGAATGGCGGAATCCTGAGAAGATCGGCCTTCGGTGCGTGGCGGCATGACGTGGGCTCCGATGTGGACCAGCAAGGGTTAATAATTAGATGCCGCGGGGGGGCGAAATCTTACATCCGTCTTCCGGCTCGTGTGATCGAACCGCCGCACCCAGGGGTGCCGTCTCGTTCCTGGAGTGCCGCTCCCGCTGCGACGGGAACCGGCGGATCGACTCGGCGACGAGGCGCTGGAAGCCGGCCTGGGCGAGCTTGGTCGTCTCCAGTACTTCCTCGTGATTCAGCGGTTCGTCGAGGACCCCCGCCGCGTAGTTCGTGAGGCAGGAGACCGCGACGCAGTGGATACCGAGCGCCCGCGCGGCGATCACCTCCGGGACCGTCGACATGCCGACGGCGTCCGCGCCCAGCGTCCGCAGCATGCGGATCTCGGCGGGGGTCTCGAAGGCGGGGCCGTGCATCGCGGCGTAGACGCCCTCGTGAAGCGGGTGGTCCAACTCGGCCGCGGCCCCGCGGACGATTGCCCGTAGCTCGCGGTCGTAAGCGAAGGTCAGATCGGGGAATCGGCTCTCGGCCCCCACCACGGGCCCGATGAGCGGGCTCGTGCCGGTCAGGTTCAGGTGGTCGGAGATCAGCATCAGCTCGCCGGGGTGCCAGCCCGCCCGGATCGCGCCGGCCGCGTTGGAGAGGAAGAGGGTCGGGATGCCCAGGGCCGCCGCGACCCGGACGTAGAAGGCGACCCGCGCGGGCGGCCCGCCTTCGTAGAGGTGCACCCGCCCGCTGAGGCCGAGCACGGGCCGACCGCCGAGCATCCCGACGAGCGCATGGCCGGCGTGCCCGATCACCGTGGGACGGGGCCAGCCGGGCAGCTCCTCGTACGGCACCCGCACGGGATCCTCGATCTCCGCGCCGAGGCCGCCGAGCCCGGAACCCATCGTGATCGCGACCCCCGGCGTCTCGCCGCCGAGCCGCGCTTCGATCCGCCTCCGCAGCGCGGCCGCCGCCATCTCCACCTGCGCCTGGATCGCGTCGGGTCCGGTCACGCGAGGACTCCGGCCAGCGTCGCGGTCATCCACGTGGCGGCCGTCCCGCCGAGCATGGCCCGCAGGCCGAGCTTCGACAGGTCGGCGCGGCGGGAGGGGGCGATGCCGCCGATGCCGCCGATCTGGATCGCGATCGAGCTGAAGTTCGCGAACCCGGTGAGCGCGTACGTGCAGATGATGAGCGACTTGTTGGAGAGCTGAAGGTCGCCGGCGAGGCCCGCCCCGAGGTTCGTGAACGCGAGGAACTCGTTGGCGACCATCTTCACGCCGAACAGCGTCCCGACCTCGACCGCGTCGACCCAGGGCACGCCGATCATCCACGCCACCGGGGCGAAGACCCAGCCGAAGATCCGTTCGAGCGTGATCCCCTCCACCCCGAACAGGCCCGTCACCCAGCCGAGAAGGCCGTTGCCCAGCGCGATGAGGGCGAGGAACGCGAGCAGCATCGCCCCCACGTTGAGGGCGAGTTTGAGCCCGTCCCCCGCCCCGCCGGCCGCCGCGTCGATCACGTTCGCGTGCGTCCGTGGCAGGGCGATGTCCAGCGTACCCCGGGTCACGGGTTCGTCCGTCTCGGGCATGAGCATCTTGCTGACCACGATCCCGCCCGGCGCGGCCATGATGCTGGCCGCGAGCAGGTGGCCCGCGATGTCCGGGAACACCCCCACGAGCATCGCCACGTACGCGGCAAGCGCCCCGCCCGCCACGGTCGCGAAGCCTCCCGTCATGACCGTGTTGAGTTCCGACTTCGTCATGCGGTCCACGAACGGGCGGATGAGCAGCGGCGCCTCCGTCTGGCCGACGAAGATGTTGCCGGCGGCCGAAGTGGTCTCCGCGCCGCTCGTCCCGAGGGTGCGCTGCATCGCCCACGCGACGCGCCGCACGACGCGCTGCATGAGCCCGAGGTGATAGGCGAGGGCCATGAGGGACGAGAAGAAGATGATCGTGGGCAGGACGCTGAAGGCGAAGGTCGCCCCGATGTTCACGAGGCCGCCGGCGCCCCCCTCCACCGGAGTCGCAAAGTCCACGAGCGACCCGAAGAGGAAGCGGGAACCGGCATTCGTGTATCCGATGAGCGCCACGAACACGTCGTTGACCCCGCCGAAGAAGCCGCGGCCGAGCCCGGTCTTGAGGACGAGGAGGGCGAATACGATCTGGAGCCCGAGCCCCTTCGCGACCAGCGGCCACCGGATCGACCTGCGATGCGCCGAACAGGCCCACACGGTCGTGAGCAGGAAGGCGAGGCCGAGCAGGCCCCGCAGCAGACGCGACAGGAACGGTTCGTCGATCGGCCCCCCGACCCCCTCGAGGCCCTGGGCGGCCAGAAACTCCGGGAGACCCGCCAGACAGAGGCAGAGCGCGACGCCGACCGGGAGGCCCCGCCGCCACCCACGACCCCGCGCGGCGGGAACGGCTTGGGGTGCGTGGCGATGCACGGGCATCGGCGCCCTCCGGCGGCTGACGGTTGGGGATGACGGGACCCGAGAAACATATCCCGCGACGTTCGACGCGCCACGGCCCTCGGAGGGCTGCCAATTTGGCGGATTGCACCGCCCCAGAGCACATGGCCGTGCCATTTTGTCGGGACAGTCGGCCGTTTCGGAGCCCGCCGCCGGTCCACGGCGGGCACGGGGCTTGCGATCCCATCCCCCGTTCGGCGGGCGCGGCCGGAGGTCGGCCCGCGGGCCGCTCGATTCCGACCGGATGCGAAACAGCGGATCAGGGACAACTCAAGGGACAACCCAAAGGACAAACAATGGGCAAGATCATCGGCATCGATCTCGGGACGACGAACTCGGTCGTCGCCGTAATGGAAGGTGGAGACCCCGTCGTCATTCCGAGCGCGGAGGGCGCGCGCACGACGCCCTCGGTGGTCGCCTTCACGAAGGAGGGAGAGCGTCTCGTAGGGCAGGTCGCCAAGCGGCAGGCCGTCACGAACCCTCGCAACACCGTCGCCTCGATCAAGCGCTTCATGGGCCGCAAGCGGTCCGAAGTCGGCGAGGAGATGAAACTCATCACGTACGACATCCAGGGCGACAGCCAGGACCGCGTGCAGGTCCGCATCCCGCACGCGAGCCGGACCTTCACCCCGCCCGAACTGTCGGCCATGGTCCTCCAGAAGATGAAGCAGACGGCGGAAGACTACCTCGGCCAGGAGGTCACGGAGGCCGTGATCACGGTCCCCGCCTACTTCAACGACGCGCAGCGGCAGGCGACGAAGGACGCGGGCCGGGTCTCCGGTCTCACGGTGCGGCGCATCATCAATGAGCCCACCGCGGCGGCGCTCGCGTACGGGCTGGACAAGAAGGCGGACGAGAAGATCGCCGTGTTCGACCTCGGCGGCGGCACCTACGACATCTCGATCCTCGAACTCGGCGACGGCGTGTTCGAGGTGAAAGCCACGAACGGCGACACGCACCTGGGTGGGGACGACTTCGACCAGCGCCTCATCAACTGGCTCGTGGATGAGTTCCGGAAGGACCAGGGGATCGATCTCTCGGCGGACCCGATGGCGCTTCAGCGCCTCAAGGAAGCGGCCGAGAAGGCGAAGATCGAGCTCAGCTCGACGATGCAGACCGACATCAACCTGCCCTTCATCACGGCGGACCAGACGGGGCCCAAGCACCTCAACCTCGCGCTCACGCGGGCGAAGTTCGAACAGCTGGTGGACGACCTCATCCAGCGCACGATCCCGCCCATGGAGAAGGCGCTCGCCGACGCGGGACTCTCGGTGGACGAGATCGACGAGGTCATCCTGGTCGGCGGTTCGACGCGGATCCCGAAGATCCAGGAGGTCGTCAAGGACTTCTTCAAGCAGGACCCGCACAAGGGCGTGAACCCGGACGAGGTCGTGGGCATCGGCGCCGCGATCCAGGGCGGCGTCCTCGGCGGCGACGTGAAGGACGTTCTGCTCCTCGACGTCACGCCGCTTTCGCTCGGGATCGAGACGCTGGGCGGGGTCATGACTTCGCTCATCGAACGCAACACGACGATTCCGACCAAGAAGTCGGAGATCTTCTCGACCGCGGAAGACAACCAGAACACCGTGGACATCCACGTCCTCCAGGGCGAGCGGAAGATGGCGCTGGACAACAAGACGATCGGCCGCTTCCAGCTCACGGGCATCCCGCCCGCGCCGCGGGGCGTGCCGCAGGTCGAGGTCACCTTCGACATCGATGCGAACGGCATCCTCCACGTGAGCGCTCAGGACAAGGCGACCGGGAAGGAGCAGAAGATCCGCATCGAGGCCTCGTCGGGGCTCTCCGACGCCGAGATCGAGCGCATGGTGCGAGAAGCCGAGTCGCACGCCTCGGAGGACCAGGAGCGGCGCGAGTCCGTCGAGGCGCGGAACCGGCTCGATTCGCTCGTTTACCAGACCGAGAAGAACCTCGAGGACTGGAAGGAGTCGATCAACGACGAGGACAGGACCACGATCGAGACGACGCTGGAGCGGGGCCGCGCCGCGCTCAAGCAGGACGATCACGACGAAGTGGTGGCGGCCACGACGGCGATCCAGGAGGCGGTGGGGGCGGCCGCCCAGAAGATGTACGCCGCCGCCGGCATGGGAGAGGGCGCCGGACCGGGCGACATGCCGGGCGCGGACGCCGACGGCGCGGATCCCGGAGTCGAGGTCGAGGACGCCGGTGAGGAGGAGGTCGTGGAGGCGGACTACGAAATCGTCGAGGATTCGGAGGACGAGAAGTAGCGCCGCCCGAGCGACCCTTCCGGGCGCGACCCGGGGCGGCCCTTCGCGGGCAACCCCGGGTCGCGCCCGTTCATCCTATGCCCCGCCGTCCCCCCGGTGACCTCAGCCGACCGGGCGTGGTCCTTGGAGGGAGACGGATTGGAACGCTACAATGCCTGTTGTTCGACATAGGGCCCGGGCGCGCGGACATGGCCGGGCCGGGAGGGGAAAAAGATGAAGCGGATGAGCGATTCATTGCGTACTCGACTGAACCTGCTGGTCGCGACGGCGATCGCGTTCGCCTTCGGCCTGGGGCTGGCCTCGGCGCTGAGTCTGACGCCGATCTCGATCGCGGCGGAGGACACGGACGCCGGCTGGGTCATCGGAGCGCCGGCCGCCGCCGACCCGACGATGGAGAACGGCTTCGCCGAGGTGGCGGAACGGGTCTCGCCGGCCGTCGTCACGCTCTACGTGACGGGAGAACGGCAGGTGCCATCGTTCAATCCCTTCCTGCCGCCGGGTTTCGAGCCGGATCCCGAGGAGCAGGAGGAAGGGCCGCGCACACGACGCGAAGTCTGGAGCGGGTCCGGTTTCATCGTCTCCGACGACGGGTACGTGGTCACGAACAATCACGTCGTCGCGGACGCGGACCAGGTCGACGTGGAACTCCAGGATGGCCGGCGCTTCGACGCGGTGGAAGTCGTCGGGCGGGACCCCCAGACCGACGTCGCCCTGCTGCGCGTGGAGGCCGATGACCTGACCGTGCTGCCCATCGGTTCCAGCGACGCGACGGCGGTCGGCGAATGGGTGCTGGCGATCGGCAGTCCCGGATTCCGGCAGGCGCGGACCCCGTTGCTGACGACCGTCACGGCGGGGATCGTCTCGGCCAAGGGCCGCAACATCGACATCCTCCGCGTGCAGAACCGTCTCGCGATCGAGGACTTCATCCAGACGGACGCGGTCATCAACCGCGGCAACTCCGGCGGACCGCTGGTGAACGTGGCGGGCGAGGTGATAGGGATCAACACGGCGATCGTTTCGTCAACGGGAAGCTATGAGGGGTACGGCTTCGCGGTGCCGATCGAACTGGCGCGCGAGGTCGTCGACGATCTGATCGAGTTCGGCGAGGTCCGACGGGCCCTGATCGGCGTGGGGATCACGGACGTCAACGCGGCCGATGCCGAGTACTACGGGCTCGAGCGGGTCGAGGGCGCGTTGATCCAGAACTTCTCGTTCGACGACAGTCCGGCGCGGCTCGGCGGGTTGGAGAAGGGTGATGTGATCGTGGGGGTCGCCGGTGAAGCGGTCGGCGGCGTGTCGGAGTTGCAGCGCCGTATCCGCGGCTTCGAGCCGGGAGAGACGGTGAGGCTGGACATCGTCCGCCGCTCCACCCTCCAGCGCGAGTCGGCGGAGGTGCGGCTGATCTCCGCGGACGAAGACTCGCCTCCGCCGCTCGCGGTGCGACCGGAGACCGCGCCGGAGACCGGTGACCAGCTTGGACTCGAGGTGAAGGAAGTCGGGGAACTCTCGGGCGCGGAGCGTCGGGAGTACGCGGTGACGCCCGGCACGGGGAGCATCGTGATCGTGGGCGGGAACCCACGGGGGGCCGTGGGCCGGGGGCTCGGCAGGATCCCGGCGGGCGACGTCATCCTCGACATCAACGGCGAGGAGATCCAGGGACGGGCCGACTACGACCGGATCGTGTCCGGACTGCGCCCGGGCGATGCGCTGAGCGTGCGGTTCAACTTCCGGACGCGGACGGGCCGGCAGGAGGGGATCCGGAGCATCGTGATCCCCGAACGCTGAGCCGGGACGCGGCGCGGGGGCCGGCAGCGGCGGCGCGCCGTTGCTTGCCCCCGTTCTGATCCGTCCCGACATTCCCGCCGCATCGGGCGCCGGGTCCGAATGCCCGGCGCCGCGCGCGAAAGTGGCGGAACTGGCAGACGCGCCAGCCTTAGGAGCTGGTGGCCCATGGCCGTGGGGGTTCGAATCCCCCCTTTCGCACCTCAAAACGAACCGTTCGCCCGTCCGGGGACGCGGAGCCGGAGCCATACCGCCCTTGAACGCAGCCGACACACGCGCCGCCGCGACGGATCCGTTCGACGTCGCGATCACGCGGGAGAACGATTACCTGCGCCGTCTCGAGGTCACGGTCGCACCCTCGCAGGTGGCCGCGGCCCGGCGCCGCGAGGCGGCGAGGGTCCGGAAGACCACTCGCATCAAGGGATTCCGGAAGGGCAAGGTCCCCGTCCGCATCGTCGAGGAGCGCTACGGCCCCCGGATCGACGAGCGCACGATCGACGCGCTCGTGAATCGCGGGTTCCGGGAGGCGGTCCGACAGCACGAACTGTCGACCGTGGGCGAGCCCGTCGTGAGCGAGGTCGACTACCGCCCGGGAGAGCGGCTCTCCTTCCGGATCGATGTGGAGGTGCTGCCGAAGATCGAACTCGCCCGGACCGGGGGCTTCCGCGTGGAGCGTCCCGCAGTCGAGGTCGCGGACGCCGACATCGACACCGTCATCGAGCGGTTCCGCAAGGAGCATGCGGTGCTGCGGCCAGCGGATCGCGCGCCCGGGAACGGGGATGTGGTATCCGTGGCGATCCGCGATGAAGGCGGCGGCGACGCGCCGGAGAAGCCGTACCGCTTCGAGCTCGGGGCGGGATACGCGATTCCCGATGTCGAAGCGGCGATCTTCACGCTCGCGCCGGGGGAGGAAGGGACGTTCACGGTCACCTACCCGGAGGACTTCGGCTCGAGCGAACTGGCCGGAACCACCCGCTCGCTGTGCGTCCGTCTCGACGACGTGCAAGCCAGTCTGCTGCCGGAACTCGACGACGCGTTCGCGAGCGGGGTGGGGGACTTCACCACGCTGGAGGAACTGCGCGAGGCGGTCGGGAAGGAGCTGCGGGCGCGGGGAGAACGCGAGGCCGACGAGGAGGTGGGCGAGAAGCTGCTCGACGCGGTCATCGAGGCCAACGCGTTCGAGGTGCCCCCAAGTCTCGTGTCGCATTATCTTGACCGTGTGATCGAAGTGCCGGAGGGAGCCGACCCCGACCGGATCGAGGGCGCCCGCAGATCCGTGGCGCCCGCCGTGGAGCGTCAGGTCAAGCGGGATCTGGTTCTGGAGCGGCTGATCGAGGATCAGGGGCTCGATCTGTCGAGCGAGGAGTTCGACGAGCGCCTGTCCGAGTTGGGGGAGGCGAGGGGCAGGAGCCTGCTGGAGATCCGGCGGGAGCTCGCGAGGGAGAAACAACTCGACCCCCTGCGCCGGCGGTTCGCCATCGAGAGGGCGTTCCGGTTTCTCATCGACCGTTCGGATGTGAGCTGATCGGGCGGAACAACCAAGGGACTGACTGGGCACATGCCGATATTCGCACCGTACGTCATCGAACGGTCGAGCCGCGGGGAGCGCACCTACGACATCTTCTCGCGCCTGCTCATGGACCGGATCGTCTTCATGGGCTCGCCGATCAGCGACGAGGTCGCGACCGTCGTGATCGCCCAGCTCCTCTTCCTCGAGGCCGACAACCCCGAGCGGGAGATCAACGTCTACATCAACTCGCCGGGCGGTAACGTTCAGGCCGGGCTGGCCATCTACGATACGATGCAGTTCCTGAATTCGCCGGTGGCAACGATCTGCATGGGCATGGCGGCCTCGATGGGCGCGTTCCTGCTCGCCGCCGGTACGCCGGGGCGGCGACGGTCGCTGCCGAACGCGCGCATCATGATCCACCAGCCATCGGGCGGGTCGTACGGGACGGCGGCCGACATCGAGATTCAGGCGAGGGAGATCCTCGACGCCCGCGAGCGGCTGAACCGGATTCTCGCGAAGCACACGGGGCAGGAGTTCGAGCGGATCGCGGATGATGTCGATCGCGACCGGTTCATGTCCCCCGAGGAGGCCCTGGAGTACGGGATCATCGACGAGGTCGTCCGGCGCCGCGAGGAGATTTCCGGGAGCAACGGTCGCCCCGGGCCCGCTGTCGCCAAGTAGGGGATGGAAGAGACCGCCGCCGCCGCCGCGGCGCGCACGGACCACACCGAGGAGAAGGAGGGCGACGATGCCGAGCGATAAGCACCTGCGCTGTTCCTTCTGCGGGAAGTCCAAGGACGCCGTCAAGAAGTTCATCTCCGGGCCCAACGTCTACATCTGCAACGAGTGCATCTCGCTCTGTAACGAGATCCTCGCCGAGGAAGAGGAACGGGAGCAGTGCGGGCGCTTCACCGAGATCCCGACCCCTGCGGAGATCAAGGTCACGCTCGACGAGTACGTGATCGGGCAGGAGGTGGCCAAGAAAACGCTCTCGGTCGCCGTCTACAACCACTACAAGCGGATCAACCACCGAAGTCTCGTCGACGACGTCGAGATCGAGAAGTCCAACATCCTCCTGCTCGGCCCCACGGGCGTGGGGAAGACGCTCCTCGCCCAGACGCTGGCGCGCATCCTCCAGGTCCCGTTCACCATCGCTGACGCGACGACGCTCACCGAGGCGGGGTACGTGGGCGAGGATGTCGAGAACATCCTCGTGCGGCTGCTCCAGGCGGGCGAGTACAACGTGGGCGAATGCGAACGCGGCATCGTCTACATCGACGAGATCGACAAGATCGCGCGCAAGTCCGACAACCCCTCTATCACGCGGGACGTGTCCGGGGAGGGCGTGCAGCAGGCGCTGCTCAAGATCCTCGAGGGGACCGTGGCGTCCGTGCCGCCCCAGGGCGGCCGGAAGCACCCGCAGCAGGAGTACATCCAGATCGACACGAGGAACATCCTGTTTATCTGCGGCGGCGCCTTCGACGGCCTCGAGGAGATCATCCAGGAGCGCCGGGGCCGGCGGCAGATCGGCTTCCTGGATGACCGAGTGCGGTCGGAGGGGGTGAGCGACGAGGACAACATCCTCGTCCACGTCGAGCCTGAAGACATGCTCCGCTACGGGCTTATCCCGGAACTCGTGGGACGGCTGCCGGTGCTCGTGGCGCTGCACGACCTCGACGAGGATGCCCTGGTCGAGATTCTCCAGCGGCCCAGGAACGCGCTCCTCAAGCAGTACACGAAGATGTTCGAACTCGAGGGCGTGGGACTCACGCTGGATCCGGAAGCGCTGCGCGCGATCGCGCGCAAGACGATCACGCGGGGAACGGGGGCGCGCGGCCTGAGGGCCGTGATGGAGTCCCTCATGCTCGATGTGATGTTCGATCTTCCGGGGCGCATGGACATCCGCGAGGTCGTGGTCACGCGCGAGACCGTCGAGGAGAGCAACCAGCCGCTCCTCATCCTCGTACCCGAGGCCAAGCGAAGAGAGGCGTAGCAGCCTGTGCCACGGGCTACCAGGATCGTCACCCGCGTCAGGACGGCCGAATTCGTCGGCGCCGTCGGCGCGGCGGGACAGAAGCCGCCGCTCGACCTTCCCCAGATCGCGATCGCCGGCCGCTCCAACGTGGGCAAGTCGTCGCTCCTCAACCGGCTCGTGGGTCGGAAGAGCCTCGCGCGGACGTCGAAGCAGCCCGGTCGCACGCAGGAGATCAACTTCTTTCTCATCGACGACCGCTATCTGCTCGTCGATCTGCCGGGGTACGGCTTCGCGCGGGCGCCGAAGACGGTGCGCGAGGGCTGGGGGCGCCTGATCGACGCCTACCTGCGCGGGACGTCTCGCCTTCCGGGGCTCGTGCTGCTGGTGGACGCGCGACGCGGACTCACGGCGGACGACCACCGCATGATCGAGTTCCTCGAGACGATGGGGACGCCGACGCTGTTCGCGCTCACCAAGACCGACAAGCTCAACCGGTCCGGGCGCCAGCGGGCGGCGAAAAGTCTGCGGGACGCCCTGGGCCTCGATGCGGATCAGCTCGTCGAGACCTCCGCGCAGACCGGCGCCGGCGTCGACACGCTCCTCGAGAGCATCACCGCCCTGGTCGCTCAGACCGAGACGCGCTGATGCCACGCCGGCGGGTCGACTCCCTGACGACCCGCTACGGGAAGTGGGCCCTGGTGGCGGGCGCCTCGGAAGGGCTCGGGGCCGCCTTTGCCGCGCAGCTGGCCGAACGGGGCATGCACCTCGTGCTGGTCGCGCGCCGCGGCCACCTCCTGGCGGAACTCGGGGAGCGACTCGCCGCGAAATACGGTGTCCGGATACGCTGTGTGGCCCTGGACCTGGCCGACCCGGGGTTCGCCGGGGAGCTGACGGACGCGGTCGCCGGGCTGGACCTCGGGGTCCTCATCTACAATGCGGCGTACGTGCCCGCGGGCCCGTTCCTCGACGCCGAAGAGGACGCGCTTGAACGGGCTGTGGACGTCAACGTGCGGGGGCCGCTCCTGCTGCTGAGGGCGCTGCTGTCGGGCATGCGCGATCGCGGCAGGGGCGCGGTGGTGCTGATGTCATCGCTCTCGGGGCTGCAGGGGGCGCCCCACGTCTCCGTCTACGCCGCCACCAAGGCGTTCAACATCATCCTCGCCGAGGGTCTGTGGTACGAACTGCGCGCACACGGCGTCGAGGTCGCGGTCTGCTGCGCCGGCGCGATGCGCACCCCCGGCTACGTGAGGTCGTTCGACCGCGACGTACCCGGCATGCTGTCTCCCGATGACGCGGCGCGCCGGACGCTCGACGCGCTCGGCAGGGGGCCGCGCATCGTGCCGGGGCTGATCAACCGGATCTCGGCCCAGTTGATGGGACGCCTCCTCTCCCGGCGAGCAGCGATCCGACTCATCGCCAGAAGCACGAAGCACGTGTCGTGAGCGATCTCCTGCCGGGCTTCCTCGCGCCCTGGGCCGTGTTCGCCGGCGTCTTCGGGCTGCACCTCCTGCTGCCGGCGCGGCGCGTGACCGGGTACGTGCGCGACGAACACAGCGGGGAGTTGCTGCGCTATCGCCTCAACGGCCTGCTCGTGTTCTTCGTCACCCTCGGGGTCTGGTTCGCCGCGGGACGGAGCGGCGTGATGCCGTGGGACTGGCTGTGGCAGCATCGCTGGTCCGGCGCGGCGGGCGCCCTGACGCTGGGCCTGCTGCTCTCCGCGGCGGTCGTGCTGACCGCGCCGGGCCGGGGTGGCGACCTGCTCCGGGACCTCTACCTCGGGCGCCGAGTCAACCCGCGGATGTTCAGCGGGAGCACGGACGCGAAGATGTTCCTCTACCTGGCGGGCGCCACGCTGCTCCAACTCAACCTGCTCTCCTTCGCCGCCCACCATTTTCTCGCCCACGGCGGCGACCCGTCGCCGGGCATCGTGCTGCACGTGGCGCTGTTCAGCTGGTTCGTGTGCGACTACCTCGTCTTCGAGCGCGTCCACCTCTACACCTACGATCTCTTCGCGGAACGCCTGGGGTTCAAGCTCGTGTGGGGCTGCCTGTCCTGGTATCCGTACTTCTACGCGGTGGGGCTGTGGTCCGTGGCGGACCTCCCCAACCCGCAGGCGCCCGTGTGGCTCGCGGTCCTGGCCGCCCTGATCTTCTTCGCCGGGTGGACGCTGTCGCGGGGCGCGAACCTGCAGAAGTTCAGTTTCAAGCGGGACCCCGAGCGGGCCTTCCTGGGCCTGATCCCGAGGGCGCTCTCCGACGGCGAACGCCGGGTGCTATGCAGCGGCTTCTGGGGTCTGTCGCGGCACGTCAACTACCTGGGCGAGATCCTCATGGCCACCGGCCTGGCGCTCGCCCTGGGTCGGCCGCTGGCGCTCGGACCCTGGTTGTACCCCCTGTACTACGTGGCCCTGCTCTTCCCTCGCGAGCGGGACGACGACCGGCGCTGCGCGGCGAAGTACGGTCCGCTCTGGGAGCGGTACCGGGAGAAGGTGCCGTGGCGAATCGTGCCCGGGGTCTATTGAAGCCGACGCGGGAGATTCCGTGACGGCTCGCGACGGGCGTCGGAGGGATAGGCGGACGGCGAAATACAACAGGATCGGCAGCGCGGTATCCAGCGCGATCGCGGACCGGTTCTCGCGACGGGAAAGGCTGAATCCCGTGCCGGAGCGCGCCCGCATCGACGGAAAGGTGTGCCTGATCACCGGAGCCAACCGGGGGCTCGGGAAGGCGGTGGCGGTCGATCTGGCGAAGCGAGGCGGGCGCGTCCTCATGGCCTGCCGCAGCGGGCATCCGGAGGCCGGCGACGACGTCAGGCGCCTGTCCGGATCCGACGCGGTGGAGATGCTGAAGGTGGATCTCGGCGATCTGACGTCCGTGCATGCGCTCTGCGAAAGGCTCGAGCGCGGCCGGGACCGGGTGGACATCCTGGTCCTGAACGCCGGCCTGATGCCGCTGGAGGCGCGAAGGTCGGCGCAGGGGTACGAACTGATGTTCGCCGTGCACTTCCTGGCCAATCGGGTCCTGGTCGACCGGCTCCTGGCCGACGGCACGGTCCGGCCGTCCGCCCGTCCCGGGGAAACGCCCCGGATCGTGTTCGTCGCGTCCGAAACGCATCGGTCCGCCGACCCGATCGACTTCGACGATTTCGGGGCCTTCACGGATTACTGTATGAGAGACGGCCTGAAGCACTACGCGTCGAGCAAGCTCCACCTGTGCACCTATGCGCAGGAACTCTCGCGCAGGCTGAACGCGGACGGCGAGATCCGGGCCGCGGTGCATTCGCTCTGCCCGGGGGCGGTCAACTCCGACCTGGCGCGGGAAGCGCCGTGGTTTCTGAAGCCGCTGCTCACCCCGGTCATGCGGCTGTTCTTCGCGACGCCCGCGAAGGCCGCGGCGCCGGTCACCCATGCGTGCTGCGCGGAGGAGATGGGCCGGCGCAGCGGCGTCTACCTCCACCTGATGCGGGAGAAGACGCCGTCCCCGCTGGCCATGGACGAGGCGGCCGGTGCGAGACTGTGGCGGGCGAGCGAGGCGCTGCTGGCGAGACATGCGCCGCGCGACGCGGCGGACGCGTCCGGCTAACGAGGCATCACCGAGGCATAGCGAGGGATCCCCGTGTTCAAGCACCTGCTGAGTTCGGATACTGTGGAAATCGACGCGCCGGTCCAAAGGGCGTGGGACATCCTCATGGATGTCGAACACTACGGTGAGTGGAATCCCTTCACGCCCCGGGTCGCCACGGACTTCGAGATCGGGTCGCGGGTCGATCTGTCCGCCATGATCGGGCCGGTGCCGTTGAAACAGGTCGAGCGGATCGAAGTCGTCGATCCGCCGCACCGGCTGGTCTGGACGACAACGATAGGCCATCGCTTCCTGCTCTTCGCCCGACGGGAACAACTTCTGGAGACCGCCGGCGAGACGCGCTGCCGCTACCGGACGACCGACGCGTTCAGCGGCCTCTTCACACCGCTGGTCGTGCTGTTCTTCGGGGGGATGGTGCGCCGTGGCTTCAATTCAGTCGCGGGGGGGCTGAAGGCGCGCGCGGAAGCGGGTTGGCAGCCCGTGGCAAGAGCCCCGCTGCGCTAGAAGTCGATGCCGTACTGTTTGAGTCTGCGGTAGATCGTCCGTTCGCCGATCCGGAGCGCCTCGGCGGCCTCCCGGCGGTTGCCGGCGGTCTTCTCCAGCATCGCGAGGATCGCTTCCCGCTCGATGTCGGCCATCGTCGTACCGGGCTCGACGGTGATCGTGACGGACGGGGCCGGGTCGGGTTCGGGGTCGGGCGAAGGGAGCTTGTCGGCGGCCGCGCTCTCTACCGCGCTCTCAACCGCGCTCTCAACCGCGTCCGTGATGTCGATCTCGACGGCCTCCCCCGTCCTGGGCCGGTCGGCGCCGGGCGGGAGCTGGCGCATGCCCGTCCTGTAAGCCTCGAATTCCCGCTTCAGGTCTTCGATATCCACCTTGAGCTCGACGAGGGTCCGGAAGACGAACTCGAGCTGCGGTGAACTCGGGATGTGACCGCCTCCGACCGCGACGGCCGCCGGATCGAGCCGGGGTGCAGGCAGGAGACTGACGCCGCCGGAGCGGATCTCCGGGGGGATGTCCTCGGGGCGGATGACCGCGCCGGGGGCGAGGACGACCATCGACTCGATCAGGTTGCGGAGTTCGCGGACGTTGCCGGGCCAGTCGTAGTCGAGGAGGATCCGGAGCGCCTCGGGCGCGAGCCCGCGGAACTCGCGGTCATGCTGGCGGCTGAACTCCTCGATGAAGCGGCGTATGAGGACCGGGATGTCCTTGCGCCGCTCGCGGAGCGGTGGGACGTGGACGCTGAGGACGTTGAGGCGGTAGTAGAGGTCGCGCCGGAACTCTCCGGCCTCCACCGCCTGCCGGATGTCCCGGTTCGTGGCGGCGACGACGCGTACGTTCACCCGGATCTCGTGGTCGCCGCCGACTCGCATGAAGCGGCGGCTCTCGAGGATCCTCAAGAGTCGCGTCTGGGTGGGGAGCGGCATCTCGGCGATCTCGTCGAGCAACAACGTCCCGCCGTCGGCGAGTTCGAACATCCCCCGCCGCAGCGAGGTGGCCCCGGTGAAGGCCCCCTTCTCGTGCCCGAACAACTCCGACTCCAGGAGCGACTCGGGCAGGGCGGCGCAGTTTACCGCGATGAACGCCCGCCCGCGCCGCGGGGAGAGCCGGTGGAAGGCGCGCGCCACGAGTTCCTTCCCCGCCCCGCTCTCGCCGGTGAGGAGGACGGTGCTCATGACGGGGGCGATCATGTCGACCCGCTCGAGCATCTCCCGCACCGCGTCCGTCCGGCCCATGATTCCGGTCCGCCGCTGGAGGTCGTAGCGGTGGAGTTGCGAGTGGAGGACCACGCGGATCTCGTCCGGATCGACGGGAAGCGCGAGCGCCTCGTCGAGGTCGAAGGACTGCGCGTAGCGGTGCCGGGCGTCGGGGTTCGTCTCCTCCGTCAGCCCGAGGACGGGGGGACGCGGGATCTCGGCTTCGAACAGGCCGCGCATGGCGGCCGCTCGGGGCTCGTCGGGGACGCAGGTGAGCACGAGCGCCACGTCGGCCGCGCCGCCGAGCCGTCCCTCGATCTCGCGTACGGACTCGACAAGCTCGACTTCGTGCCCGTCCGCTTCGATCGCCGCCCGGACGGCGAGGGCTTCCTCGAGCGCGCGGCCGTCGACGAAGACGCGCGCCATCAGCCGCCGGGCCGGGGGGCGGGCCTCGGAGGTGGCGGGGGGGCGTGCGCGGTATCGCCGCGCAGCAGATCGACCGCATGGTCGATCAGGGCTTCGAGCGCGGCGAGTCCGTCGGCGACGCCGCCCGGGCTGCCGGGCAGGTTGACGACGAGCGTCTCGCCGCGGATCCCCGCCAGTCCGCGGCCGAGCGCGGCGTACGGGGTGGACTCCGCGCCCTTGCGGCGCAGCAGTTCGGCGATGCCCGGCGCCTCGCGCTCGATGATGGTCCGCGTAGCCTCGGGGGTCACGTCGCGTGCCGCCACCCCGGTCCCGCCCGTCGTCAGGACGCAGTCGACCCCCAGTTCATCGCACCAGTGCAGGAGCCGCGACGCGATCACCGCACTCTCGTCGGGCACGACATCCGCGCCCGCGAGGGTGTACGCGCGGCCCCGGACCCATTTCCGGATCCGCTCGCCCGACCCGTCCTCGCGCTCCCCGGCGTATACCCCGTCCGACACGGTCACGACGGCGATCCGCGGCGCGATGCGGTGCAGCGATCCCCGCGTGTAGAAGGGCGGCCGCACCACCTCGGCCGCGATCGCCTTCCCGCGGATCAGGATCTCGACCGGGTCCCCGAACTTCGCGGCGGCCGGGAGATACGCCGTCGCGATCCCGTGACCGAGCGTCGGGCTCACGGTACCGCTCCGCACCTTGCCGACCGGCTCGTCGCCGAAGCGCACGTCGTACCCCGGGCGCGGGAAGCCGCGCTCGAGGAGCCGCAGGAAGCGCAGCCTCCGCGTGAGCCCGGCGGCGCGCTGGGCGGCGAGCGCCTCCCCACCCACGAAATCGCCCTTGGCGTGCTTCACGAGCCAACCGAGCCCGGCCTCGAGGGCGGTCGTCCCGTCGTCGATATCGTTGCCGTACAGCGCGTAGCCCATCTCGAGGCGGAGCGAATCCCGGGCGCCGAGGCCCGCCGGGACCGCTCCGGCCCTGAGGAGCGTACGCCAGATCCGGACGGCGTGCTCGCCGGGCAGGTACAACTCGAAACCGACCTCGCCGGTATATCCGGTGCGGCTGATGAGGCACGGGGCGCCGGCGACATCTCCCTCGGCGAACCGGTAGTACCCGATCTCCGCGAGCGGCGCGTCCGTCAGGCTCGCGAGCAGCACCTCGGCCCGGGGACCCTGGAGGGCGAGGAGCGCGATCTCATCGCTCTCGTCCGTCAACTCGACGGCGAACGCCTCCGCGAGCCCGGAGAGATGCGCCCAGTCCTTGGCCAGGTTCGCCGCGTTCACGACCAGCCGGTAGTCCCCTTCGCCCATGCAGTAGACGATGAGATCGTCGATCACGCCGCCGGTCTCGTGACACATGGCGCTGTACTGGGCGTCTCCCGGCCCCAGCGGCGAGGGGTCGTTCGTCGTCGCATGGGAGACGAAGGCGAGCGCATCCTCGCCGCGGACCCGGAACTCCCCCATGTGGGAGACGTCGAACAGGCCCGCCGCCTCGCGCACCGCCTGGTGCTCGGCCCGGATGCCGGTGGGATACTGGACCGGCATCGCGTATCCGGCGAAGGGGACGATCTTGCCGCCGAGGCGGACGTGCTCCTCCAGGAGCGGAGTCTCTTTCAGGTCCTTCACGAGGTCGGTCCCATGAGCAGGGTGAGGATGGCCTTCTGCGCGTGAAGCCGGTTCTCCGCCTCGTCCCAGACGCGCGACGCCGGACCGTCGATGACCCCGGCCGCGACTTCTTCGCCCCGGTGCGCGGGGAGGCAGTGCAGGAAGATCGCATCATCGGCGGCGCGCGCCATGATCCCCACGTCGACGTAGTAGCCCTCGAAGGCGCGGGCGCGTTCCGCGGCCTCCTCCTCCTGCCCCATCGAGGCCCACACATCCGTCGTGACGACGTGGGCGCCTTCGGCGGCCTCCGCCGGCGCGCGGAACAACTCCACCGCGCCTGCAGCCTCTGCCGCGGCGAATACCCCCGGGTCGGGATCGTAGCCTTCGGGACAGGCCAGCCGTACCCGGAACCCGAGCTTCGCCGCGGCGTTGAGCCACGAGTTCGCGACGTTGTTCCCGTCCCCGATCCAGGCGACGACGAGGCGCGACAGCCCGGATCCGAACTCGGCCCGCACCGTCTGGAGGTCGGCCATGATCTGGCAGGGGTGCAGCAGATCCGTGAGGCCGTTGATCACGGGAATCGACCCGTGCCGCGCGAGCCCTTCGACATCCGCCTGCGCGAAGGTCCGGATCATGATCCCGTGCACATAGCGGGAGAGGACGCGGGCCGTGTCCGCGATCGGTTCGCCGCGCCCGATCTGGATGTCGCGCGACGAGAGGAAGAGCGCCTGTCCTCCCAGCTGGTGCGTCCCGACCTGGAACGACACCCGAGTGCGCGTCGAACTCTTGGTGAAGATCATCGCGAGCGTCTTCCCGTCGAGCGGACGGCCGCAGGCGTTCGGGTCCGCCTTCAGGCGGTCGGCGAGGTCGAGGGCCTCGCGCAGTCGCTCCGGAGACCAGTCCGCGATCGAGAGGAAGTGTCCGTTGGGATCCATGGGGATTCCGTGTCGACGGGCCGGCGGCCCGGGCTAGAGGATGTAGCGTCTCAGGTCTTCGTCGTCCGCGATCCGCGACAGACGGTCCCGAACGAAAGCGGCATCGACGGTGATCGTCTCGTTCACTCCCGATTCCGGGAGATCGAACAGGATCTTCTCGAGCAGCGTGCTGAGCACGGTATGGAGGCGACGGGCGCCGATGTTCTCGGTGCGCTCGTTCACGTGGCTCGCGATGCGGGCAATCTCCTGGATCGCCTCGTCATCGAACTCGAGGCGGGCGGACTCGGTCTCGACGAGCGCCTGGTACTGGCTCAGCAGCGCGTATCGGGGCTCCTGCAGGATGCGCGCGAACGCGTCGGCGTCCAGGCTCTCGAGTTCCACCCGGATCGGAAACCGCCCCTGGAGTTCCGGGATGAGGTCCGACGGCTTCGAGACGTGGAACGCGCCCGCCGCGATGAACAGGATGTGGTCCGTGCGCACCATCCCGTGACGGGTCTGGACGGTCGATCCCTCGACGATCGGGAGCAGATCGCGCTGCACACCCTCACGCGAGACATCGGGTCCGGCGCCGCCGCGCTTCCCGGCCACCTTGTCGATCTCGTCGAGGAAGACGATCCCCATGCTCTCGGTCCGCCGCAGGGCCTTCTCCGTGACTTCCTCCATGTCGACCAGGTTCGCGAGTTCGTCGGAACGGAGGATCCGGCGGGCCTCCGCGACGCTCACCCGGCGCCGCCGGGTCCGCTTCGGGAGCATCCCCTTGAGCGCCTCTCCGACGTTGAAGTCGAGACCGTCCATGCCTCCGCCGACGTCGAGCATCGGGATCGGGTTCTCGCTGACCTCGACCTCGACCTCCCGCTCGTCGAGCGCTCCGTCGCGCAGGAGCGCCCGGAGCTTCTCGCGGGTACGACGCTTGCGTTCGTCGGAGGGTCCGGCGGGGGACGTCTCGGAGGCCTGGCCCGAGAGCGACACGACGAACCGCCGTCCCTCTTCCCCCTCGGGCTCCTTCTCGGCCACGGGGGGCAGGAGCAGGTCGAGCAGGCGATTCTCGACCCGCTGTTCGGCGGTCTCCGCGTTCCGGGCCTCCTCTTCGTCGCGCACCACGTTGATCGCGATTTCGACGAGATCCCGGATGATCGACTCGACATCGCGGCCCACGTAGCCCACCTCGGTGAACTTCGAGGCCTCGACCTTGATGAAGGGCGCGCCCGCGAGCCTCGAGAGCCGCCGCGCGATCTCCGTCTTCCCGACGCCCGTCGGTCCGATCAGGATGATGTTGTTCGGGAGGATCTCCTCGCGCATTCCCTCGTCGACGTTCTGTCGCCGCCAGCGGTTGCGGAGGGCGATCGCCACGGCCTTCTTGGCCTCGTCCTGCGCGATGATGTACTGGTCGAGTTCCTCGACGATCTGGCGCGGGGTGAGGGCCTCGGCGATCCCGGCCTCGCGGGACGCCGGGGCGGGGCTGATATCGGGGCGCTTCGCCACCGGATGGCCGTCGCTCGTCGTCATCTCTCTGTTCTCTCTATCTCTGTTCGCTCTATCTGTTCTCGTGTCCCTCGTGCGCCGGCAGCTCGAGGACCGTGATTTCGTCGTTCGTGTACACGCAGATCCCGGCCGCGACCTCGAGCGCCTGCCGCGCCACCTCCGCGGCCGGGAGGTCGGTGCGGAGGGCCAGGGCGCGTGCGGCGGCGAGCGCGTACGGACCGCCGGAGCCGAGGGCGAGGATCCCGTCGTCGGGTTCGATGACCTCTCCCGTCCCGGCGATGAGCAGGCTGGTCTCCCGGTCCGCGACCGCGAGCAGCGCCTCGAGGCGCCGAAGATAGCGATCGCTTCGCCATTCCTTGGCCAGCTCGACCGCGGCCCGGGCGAGGTTGCGCGGGTGGCGCTCGAGCTGTGCCTCGAACTTCTCGAACAGCGTGAGGGCGTCGGCGACCCCGCCCGCGAAACCCGCGAGGATTCGGCCCTCACGCATCGTGCGGAGCTTGGTCGCCTTCGCCTTGATAACGGTGTCGCCCATCGTCACCTGGCCGTCGCCCGCCATGGCGACGTCCTCTCCGACGCGGACGCACAGGATCGTGGTCGCTCGCATGCGCCCCGACGGCGCGTGGATCCCTTCCATCATTCCCCTTCGCCTCCTCCGCGAGGATGGGCCCGGGAGTGTACGCGCTTGAGGCGGTCGACGGATGTGTGCGTGTAGATGCGGGTCGTACTCAGGCTGGCGTGCCCCAGCATCTCCTTCACCGAGACCAGGTCCGCGCCGCGATCGAGGAGGTGCGTCGCGAACGAATGGCGGAGCGAGTGCGTCGTGAGCCGGTCGCCGTGGGCGACGCCGGCGAGCTGGGCGGTGATGTCGCGCTGAATCTGCCGCCGCGAGAGCCGGGTGCCGCGGAGCGAGTGGAAGAGGGCGTCGGACTCCCTGGTCGGGCGGGCGTCGAGGTAGAGCTCGAGGGCCTCCGCGGCAGAGCGCCCGAGCGGGACCACGCGCTGCTTGCCCCCCTTGCCGAATGCCCTCAGCTGTCCGGCGCCGAAGTCCAGGGCGCTGACGTCCAGGGCGTGCGCCTCCGCGAGCCGCAACCCGCACGAGTAGAGGAGTTCGAGGAGCGCCCAGCGGCGCAGGGCCAGGACCGATCCGTCCCGGCAGGCCGCCTCGCCGGTGGAGTCGAGCAGGTCTCGTGCCTGTTCCTCGCTCAGGAAGGAGGGCAGCGCCCGCTCGCGCCGCGGGGTCCGGACCAGGCGGGCCGGGCTCGCCGTCATCCGGTCCGTGCGTTGGAGGAAGGCGTAGAAGGCGCGCACCGCCGCGAGCTTGCGGCCGATCGAGGACCGCTTGAGGCCCCGCAGCTGGAGGTCTCCCAGGAAGGAGCGAATGGACACGCGGTGCATGTCCGCCCAGCCCCAGTCGTTCGTGCCCTCGTACGCGCACACGAAGGCGTCGAACTGCGCCAGATCGCGACGGTAGGCGGCGACGGTGTGGGCGGACAGGCGGCGCTCCGCGCTCGCGTATCGGAGGAAGTCCTCGAGCCATTCGGCGCGGGCTCGCGCCCGCGGGTCGGCGGGCGCGGCGGTCGGAGTCATTTTCCGGACGCCTTCGCTCGGGCGCCGCCGCGTCCCGCCCCCGTCTTCTTCGCCGCGTCCCGCTCCCGGCGCTTGCGGAGCAGATCCAGCGCCAGGGGCACCGTCACGTCGTCGGGCTCGACGCCCTTGGGAAGCGAGGCGTTCATCCGGCCGTGCTTCACGTAGGGGCCGTACCGGCCCTTGTAGATCGCGATCGGCTGCTTGTCCTCGGGGTGATCGCCGACCGTCCGCATCGGTTTGGCCGAGGCGCGGCGACCCCGCGTCTTCGGGGCGGAGAGCAGCTCCATGGCCCGGTCGAAGGTGATGTCGAGCGGATCGTCGCCGCCCTCGAGCGAGCGGAAGTCGGACTGATGCACGACGTACGGGCCGTAGCGGCCGATGCCGACCTTCACCGGTTCGCCGCTCTCGGGATGCGTCCCGAGCGGGGCCGGCATGGCGAGCAGCTTGAGCGCCGTCGCCAGCGTGACCTCCTCCGGGCGGACGTGTCCGGGAAGAGAGGCCCGCTTCGGCTTTGCGGCTCCCCGGGCCGCCTCGCCGCGCTGCACGTAGGGGCCGAAGCGGCCCTCCATGAGATAGATCATCTCGCCCGACTCGGGGTCTTCTCCAAGCCGGTCGGGTCCTTCGGCGCTCTTCTCGAGGAGTTCGAGCGCCTCTTCGTCGCTCAGATCGGCGGGGGCGATGCCGTCGGGGATCGACGCGGTCAGCCGTCCGCCGTCGCGCTCCAGCTCCAGGAACGGCCCGTAGCGGCCGATCCGCACTCGGGGGGTCAGATCCCCGAGGCGGACCGTCGAAGCCTCGCGGGGATCGATCGCCTCTTCGTGCTCGAGCAGTCGCGCCTCGAGACCGTCCCGGCCGCTGTAGAAACCCTCCAGATACGCTCGCCAGTCCACATTCCCGCGGGCGATCTCGTCGAGCGCCTCCTCCATCTCGGAAGTGAAGCCCGTGTCGACGAGGTTGGGGAAGTGATCCTCCAGCAGGGCCGTCACGGCGAAGGCGATGAAGGTGGGGATGAGTTGCTTGTTCTGGCGGACCGCGTACCCCCGATCGAGGACCGTCGAGATGATCGACGCGTAGGTCGAGGGACGACCGATCCCGTCCGCCTCCAGTTCCTTCACGAGCGCCGCGTCCGTATAGCGCGGCGGCGGCTTCGTCTCGTGACTGCGGCTCTCCAGCTTGCGGCACGCGAGTTCCTCGCCCTCGCGCATGTCCGGGAGCACGACTTCCTGATTCTCAAGCGCCGCTTCCGGGTCATCGGAGCCCTCGACGTAGGCGCGGAAGAAGCCGGGGAACTCGATCACCTTGCCCGAAGCGCGGAAACGGGCGTCCCCCGCCTCGATGTGCACGGACAGGTGCCTCAGACGGGCATCCGACATCTGGGTCGCGGTCGCGCGCCTCCAGATCAGATCGTAGAGGGCCTTCTGTCCGCCGCGGAGGCCGAGTTCGGCCGCCGTCGGCATCTCCACTCCGGCGGGACGAATCGCCTCGTGCGCCTCCTGGGCGGAGCGGGACTTCGTCCTGTACCGCCGGGGCCGGGGGCTCAGGTATTCCGCTCCGTACTTCGCTTCCACGCGCGTCCGAATCGCCGAGATCGCGGCTTCGGACAGCGTCACGGAGTCGGTCCTCATGTAGGTGATCCGTCCGGCCTCGTAGAGGGCCTGCGCGATCCGCATCGTCTCCCGGGCGCCCAGGTTCAGCTTGCGGTTGGCCTCCTGCTGCAGGGTGGCCGTCGTGAAGGGAGGATACGGGCTGCGCGTGGACCGCTTCTCCTGGAGCTTCGTGACGGTGAAGGCCGCGTCGGCCAGCGAGGCGCGCAGCGCCTCCGCCCGCTCCCGATCGAGGAGGACGACCTTGCGGCCGGGCTTGAGCCGGCCTGTCCGTTCGTCGAAGTCGCGTCCGGCCGCGATCGCCACGCCCTCCAGCGTCGCCAGGTTCGCGGTGAAGGCGCGTCCGTCGACCCCGAGGTGGGCGCGGAGGCTCCACCAGCTTCCGCTGCGGAAAGCGCGACGCTCACGTTCGCGCTCGACGAGCAGTCGGACGGCGACGGACTGCACGCGACCGGCGGAGAGGCCTCTCCTGATCTTCTTCCAGAGGAGGGGGGAGAGCTTGTACCCGACGAGGCGATCCAGAATCCGCCGGGCCTGCTGGGCCTCGACCCGCGGCAGATCGATCTCTCCCGGCTTGTCGATCGCCGCGCGCACGGCGGACTTCGTGATCTCGTTGAACGTGATGCGCCGGAAGCGCCCGCGGAGCTTCCGATTGCCGCCGCTCAGCGCTTCGACGATGTGATAGGCGATCGCCTCGCCCTCTCGGTCGGGGTCGGTGGCGAGGAGGATCGAGTCCGCCTTCCGGGCTTCCCGCCCCAGATCTTTCAGCACGGAACCCTTGCCCTCGATCGTCACGTATTCGGGCTCGAATCCCCGTTCGACATCGACGCCGAGTCCGCTCTTGGGGAGATCCCGAACGTGCCCGACCGATGCCTCCACGCTGAACCCGTCGCCGAGATAGGACCTCAGGGTGCGCGCCTTCGCGGGCGACTCCACGATCACGAGGTTCACGCGAGGTGCCTCGAATCCGACATGGTCTTGGTCATCGTCTCCGACACTGTCTTTCTTCTACCGTTCTTCTTCCGTGTCCCCGGCGTCCGAGCGGGCGGCGAGCCCGCGCAGACGCTCGAGGACGAACTCCACGACTTCCTCCGGTTCCCGCCCATCGGTATCCAGCGTCAACTCCGCCTCCGCATAAGCGGCTTCTCGCTCCGCCAGCAGGGTGGCGAGAGCACCCCCCGGGTCCGGGCCCGCCAGCAGAGGACGAGCTTCCGTGCCATCTCCCGCGAGGCGATGGATCGCGGTCTCGGGGCGGACGCGCAACCAGACGCGGACCCGTCCACCGGACGACCGGTCGATGTCGCGTCGCGCCATCCAGCCGCCGCCGGTCGCCACGACCACCTCCATCTCGCGCGCCGCACGCGCCGCGGCTCGCGCCTCCAGGCGCCGGAACTCGGCTTCCCCGCCCGTACGGAACACGCGGGGGATCGTTTCCCCCGCCAAGTCCTCGATGAGTCGGTCGAGGTCGACGAAAGTGTACCCCAGACGTCGCGCGAGGATCGGCCCTACCGTGCTCTTGCCCGCCCCCGAGAGCCCCACGAGCCAGATCCGTCGGGGTACGCCCTCCACGCCTATCCGGTTCCCCTTGCGGTATCCCGACCGGCGGCGTCGTCGGTGAGGCCGCTGTCGCCAAGGCGGGCAAGGTAGCTCTCTACGTTACGCCGCATGTCGGAGAGGCTGTCGCCGGCGAACTTCTCGATCCACGCGTCCGCCAGCACGAGCGCCATCATCGCCTCGCCGACCACGCCGGCCGCGGGCACGGCGCACACGTCGCTCCGCTCGCGGATGGCCTTCGCGGGTTCCCCCGTGCGCGTGTCCACGCTGTCGAGCGGGCGCCGCAGCGAGCTGAGGGGCTTCATGGCGACGCGCGCCACGATCGTCCCCCCCGTCGTCATCCCGCCTTCGAGCCCACCCGCGTTGTTCCGACGCCGACGGTAACCGCCGCTCCCGCGGCGTTCCGCGTCCCGCTCGATCTCGTCGTGGACGTCGGAGCCCCGGGTCCGCGCGGCCTCGAACCCCATGCCGATCTCGACGCCCTTCATGGCGTGGATCGACATGAGGGCTCCGCCGATCCGGCCGCCCAGCCGGGTTTCCCAGGTGACGTGGCTCCCGAGGCCGACCGGCACCCCGCGCGCGACCACCTCGAACACGCCACCCAGCGAGTCGCCGTCACGCCGCGCGGCGTCGATCGCCTCGACCATCGCGGCGGCCGCACTGCGGTCGATGCACCGCACGGGCGAGTCGTCGGCCGCCGCGGTCAGATCGTCCGGCAGCGGCTCCTCGGCCGGCGCCGCCACGGGGCCGATCCGCACGACGTGACTCTCGACGCGGACGCCGAATTCGCCGAGCAGCCGTTTCGCCACCGCTCCCGCGGCGACCCGGGCCGCGGTCTCGCGCGCGCTGGCCCGCTCCAGGATGTCGCGCGCGTCCTCCCGGTCGTACTTGAGCATGCCCGCGAGGTCCGCGTGTCCCGGGCGCGGCAGGTACACGCGCCGGAGGACCTCGACGTCCTCGACCTCCGGCGCGGCGATCGCCATCGCCTCGCGCCAGTTCCTGAAGTCGCGGTTGGGGATGCGGATCGCGATCGGAGAACCCAGCGTCTCCCCGAGCCGCACGCCGGCGAAGATCTCGCCCGCGTCCTTTTCGATCCGCATGCGGCCGCCGCGACCGTGTCCGCCCTGGCGGCGAGCCAGCTCGCCCGCCACGTCGGCCGCATCGAGCGGCAGGCCGGCGGGGATCCCCTCCAGCACGGCGACGACCGCCGGCCCGTGGGACTCACCGGCCGTCGTCAACCTCAGGCACCTCAGCATCGCGCGGATTCACTCCTCATGTCGGTTGGGCCTCCGATGGTCAGTCGCTGGCCGGTCAATGGCCAGCGGATGGCGAAGAAAAGGATTCGCCGGGGGCAGGGGCCGCAACCGGCGGCGCGGCCGATGAGGGCGCGGACACGTCGCGCTAGCCCCCTCGGGGGCCGCCGATGATGTGCGGCGTGACGAGGATGATGAGGTCCTGCTTCACTTCATTCTCCTTCGTGCTGCGGAACAGGGCCCCGATCCACGGAAGGTGCATCAGGCCGGGAATGCCGCTCTCGCTGCGGCTCGCTTCACTGAGCGTCAGGCCGCCGATGACCGCCGTCTCTCCATCCTCGAGGAGAAGCGTCGTCTCGCCGATCTGTTTCTCGAACACGAATCCGACGTCCGACAGGCCGAGCTTGAGGCCCGAGCGCTCGGCCATCAGCTCCAGACGGATCTGGTTGTTGTTCGTCACGTGCGGGATCACGTCGAGGATGATCCCCGTGTCCTCGAACTGCACGTTGACGCGGGCCGCCTCCGTCTGCGCCCCCGCTTCGAGGACGCGGATCGGGGTGCGTTCGCCGACCTGGATTCGCGCGTGCGCGTTGTCCACCACCCGGATCGATGGCGCGGCCTGAACGTCGGAGAGCTGGTGCGACTCGAGGGCCTCGAGGAACGCGAACAGCGAGAAGTCGCCGAACGCGACGGAGGTCAGTATCTGGAGCGCGGGCAGGAGGGGCCGATCGTTGGCGTTCGCGAGCGCCGCGATCGCGTCACCGCCCAGATTCACGAGCGTCTCGTTCGTCTGCCTGAAGAACGCCTCATCGGGGACGCCGTCGCCGTCGTAGTCGACGAGTTGCGCCGGTTCATTCGGATCGGGAGCGGCGATCAGTTCGTTGAGACCCTGCTCCACGAAGGCGCCGTCGCGTTCCTTGAGGTCGTAGACGATCCCCAGCTGCTGCACATCGGTCCGATCGACGAAGACGATCTTCGCTTCGATCGCTACCTGGGCAAGACGTCGGTCGAGAGAGGCGACGATGGTGTCCATGCGCGCCACGACCGACGGCGCGTCCGTGACGATGACCGTGTTGCTGCTCGAGAAGGCGACGACCTGGCCCCGGTTCGGCGTCGCCAGGTGGCGGAGCGCTTCGGCGACGGAGTCCGCGCGCGCGTAGTTGATCCGAATGACGCGCGTCTCGCTCAGAAGTTGGTCGCGGGCCTGCAGGTTCTCGAGCCAATCGACGACGATGATCCCGCTCTCTGTCGTGTGCCAGCCGAGGTTGTGGGCCGAGAGGATCGCGTTCAACGCGATGTCCCACGGTTGGGCCCGGATGTCGATGCCGCGGACCGCGACGGAGGCGACCTCGCCGTTCGGTACCACCGAGATGTCCGCGAACTCCGCGAAGCCGGCGAGCACGTCGAGCATGCTCGCGCTGTCGTACACGACCGAGATCCGGGGTTCCTCCTGGCCGACGGCGGCGAGTGTGCGGGAAGGCTCCCCCGGCCCGGCCCCCGCCGCCGTCGTCTCAGCCGCCGTCGTCTCGGCCGCCATCGTCTCGGCCGCCGTCGACCAGGGCGGGAACGGAGGTCCCCGGTTCGGGAACGTCACGCGCACCGCGCCGGGGTCGGTCGCGACTTCATGCTCGAGGTCCAGGGCGAGATCGAAGACGATGCGAACGATGTCGGGCTGGAACTGGCTCGAACGCATCCGGATGACGCCGCCGCGGCCGATCCCCTCGTAGCGGTCCCGACCGAGGCCGAGGACGGCGCCTTCGAGGTCGAGGATGAGCCTCGGGGGGTCCTGAATCATGAGGTGCCGCGCGGTGACCTCACCTCCGACCACGACCGTGATCTCGGTGTCGGTCCCGGCGGTCGCGATCCGCACTTCCCGGACCTCGGTCTCCTGCCCGAGCCCTGCCGCCAGGGCCACCCCGAGTGTGGAGACGATGCGTCCGCAGATCATCCCCCTTCCCTCCCTTCTCTCCGCACCCATAGCGTCTCCCTGCGCCGCACGCCGAAGTTCGCGATCACGAAGTCCACTCCATCCTGAAGGATCCGTTCCACTCGGGCCTCGCCGAGGAGATCGCCCTCCCGGGCGCGATACCGGCGGCCCGTCCTCCGGTCCGTGAGCGTCGCCACGCTCCCGACTTCGGGGTTGTACAGCACGCCCGACAGCGTGAGGTCGGCGAAGCGGGGGCCCTCCTGTTCCCCGACGTCCAGAGGCTGGAACGGATCGCGCCGGCCCAGGGCGGAATACGTGAACACCTCGCGCTCGTAGACGGGGAGGGAGGCCTGGACGGCCATGAGCTTCGTCCCCACCGCGAACCCGAGGACTATGGCCAGCAGCCCGTGGGCAAACGCTCCCCTCGCCATCATCCGTCGTCCGGCGAGACGTTCTCGCCCGGTGGGAGCACGAAGGTCTCGAGGCGGAAGCGGGCGTGGACGAGCTGACGCCCCGAGTTCGTCATCCGCGCGGGCAGGATCTCTTCGACCTCCGGCCGCACGATTCGGGTGAAGCCGGCCACGCGAGCGAGGAAGCGCCCGATATCGTGGTATCCGCCCTCCACCTGCATCGCCCACTGCTGTCGCATGAAATAGCCGGCGGAGTCGGGCATCGGATCGCCCGGAATCACATGGACGAGTTCGAGCCCGAGCGACTGCGTCTCGGAGGCGATCGCCTCGTAGATCGCCGCCACCTCCCCCTCCGAGGGAACGAGTCGCTGCAGGAAGGCGAACTCCCGCTCGCCGAGTTCTAGTTCCTCCCGGACGCGATCCAGGTCGCCGGTGCGCGTCTGCGCGAGCCGGTTCGCCTCCTCCGCCTGCCGAACGCGCTGCTCCATTTCAACGAGTTGGACGCGCTGCGGAGTCCACAGGTACAGGTGGAAGACGGCCCCGAGCCCGAGGAGGATGACGAGGGCGAGGAGCCGGTACTGGTCGCGAGAGGCTCGCGGCAGCGGCGTCATCACTCCCGAACCTCGGGCGGTTCGGCGAAGCGGAGAACCAGGGTGAAGGCGTGTCGCGAGGCGGTTTCGGACGGGAGCCCCTGTTTCTGGCTCCCGAGAATCGTGACCTCCGCGACACGGTCCGAGGCCCCCAGCTTCCGCACGAATTCCGTGATCGCCAACGGGTTTGCCGCGATCCCCTGAAGTTCGACCGTGACCTCGGGCACCGGCGAGAGTTGGCGAAGCGAGATCAGCCAGGCGAAGCCGGGCAGGGCCCGGCTGATCTCGTCCAGGATGCGGGGCCACACGAAGCGGTTCCGGTCGAGTTGCTCCACCAGCGCCACGCGCTCCCGGATCTGCCCGGATCTCGCCGTCAGGCTGTCGCTGACCGCGCGGAGTTCGGCGAGACGCGCCGAATCCGCCGATGCGGCCTCGAGCCTCGCGTGGAGCGTCTCGGCTTCGGAGCGTTGCGTCCACCAGAGGAACGCCGCCCCCGGCAGGATGGTCAGCGCGGCGACGAGCAGGGCGGTACCCCACGGATCGATGCCCGCCATGCCGCGACCGCCGGCGCCCCGCGGGGAACCGGCCACCGCGCGCGGACGGAGGGACTCGGGGAGCAGGTCTACTTCGATCATGGGCGTGGCGTCCTCCCGTCCCCCGGCCGTCGCGCCGCGGAAGGTCTTCGCAGCGCCAGCCCGACCGCCAGCATCAGCATGGGCGACACTTCTTCCAGTTCGGGATAGTCCGCCACCTCCGGGCCGGCCCGCAGACGCTCGACCGCGTTCGCGACGTGGATCTCGACGCCCAGCCGTTCTGCGATGCTCTCCGGGAGTCCGGGGATGCCGGCACCCCCTCCGCACAGGTAGACCCGGGCGATCCCGAGCCCGATGTCCTGCGTTTCGACGAGCCTCGCGGCGCGTTCGATCCCCTCCGCGATGTGTCGGGCGTGGCCGGCGAGGGAATCGCCCAGGCCGGGGTTCGCGACCTCGGCGCGCAGCACCGCGGTGGCTTCCCCGGCCGTGAGGTCGAGGTCTCGCTGGAGGTCCCGAACCAGCGTGCCCGTGCCGAAACGCAGGTCGCGGGCGAGGACGGGGAGGCCGTCGTCCAGCACATTCACCGTCGTCGACCCGGTGCCGATATCGACCAGCGCCGTGACCCCGGCCATCGCGTCCGGATGGTTGACCTCGAAGGCGTTGTGGAGAGCGAACGCGTTCACGTCGACCGCCGCCGGGTGGAGCCCCGCCTGCCGCAGCAGCGAGACGCGGGACTCGATCACCTCGAGCCTCGCGGCCGCGAGCAGTACGGTCATGCGGGGAGCGTCGTCCTCGGGATCCGCAATGTGGAAGTCCAGCTGAACGCCTTCCATGTCGAACGGTACGTGCTGCTCCGCCTCCCAGGGGAGGACCGCGCGCGCCTCGGTCTCGGCCATCCGGTCCACCTCGATCGGCTTGCTCACGACATCCCGTCCTCCCACGCCGATGACGACGTCGGGCCCTTCGATCCGCTCGCGCGCGAACATCGAGGCGACCGCCTCCGCCGCACGTTCGGGATGGGGGGGGTCGTCCGCTTCCCCGTTCACGTCATTCGGGGTCACGGCGATCCGGACCAGTCGCGGGGCGTCGCCCGAGTGATCGATGACCGCAGCCTTGCTGAAAGCGCTTCCGATGTCCAGCCCGATCGTGACCTCGCGGGGCCGGAACCTCAGCCCCGCCGTCACGCGCCCCCGTCCGGCGACCGCCGGGTTCTCATCGCGCCGGCGCACCTCAGTTCCGAAACGGCATCTCGTAGACGATCCGCCGGACGTCGCCGAGGCGGTTTCGTCCAATGGCCTCCGCGACCAGGCGGACTTCACGAACCTGCGCGAGATCGGCCGGGACGACCCGAGCCCGCGTCGACCCGTCGTCCATCTCGTATTCGAAGGCGGCACCCGGCGCCAACGGCGTGGCGAATTCCTGGCCGTTGCGTCGGACCGCGACGGCGCCGGGTTCCGTACTCGCGGAGCGGATCGAGTAGGTCAGCCTTCCGTAGATGCGGGCGAGCGCGCCCCGCCGCGGCGTCGCGCCGAAACGACCGGCCCAGCCGCTCGTGCGGCGGAACCACCTCGGGAGCGCGAGGCCGGCGCGGTCCGCCCCCGCCGCGCGGCACAACGACTCCGCCACCGCCGACATCGCGGACGCGATCGTGAATCCGTCCTCGTAGCGGAAGGCGGCCCCGTACGGTTCGGAGAGCGCCGTGCCGCGCCACGGGGACCGCAGGTTGGTCGCCGGGACGGAGTCGTACACGAAGATGTCCGCGGTCCCGGGACCGACGCTGTCGCAGACGACGGCCCTCAGCACGGGGAGCCGAATCGACACCGTGTCCGGCGTCGCGCTCAGTAGGTCGTCAGGCGCCGCGCCCCGGATTTCGGCCCCCATCCCGTCGAACAGGGCGCGCGTCGTCTGCGCGGCCTGGACGGCGTCCTCGTTCCGCAGGTGGAAGCGGCTCTGGCTCACGACGAGCGCCATGAGCACACCGCCGAGGAGGCCGGCGCCCACCAGGGCGACGAGCACCTCCGTGAGCGTGAACCCGACGGTCCGCCGCCGCGCGACGACGCGGCGCCTTCGGGGGCGGCTCACGGCGCCACCGGCATGGGTCGTTCGCGCGCGAGCAGGATCTCGAACGCGGCGTCCGGGCCGAGGGGCGGCGTGATGGTCACCTGGACGTGCCGGAGCCGCGGTGAGCGCGTCGTGACCACGCGGGAGACATCGTGCCGCCGCCCGCCGACCTCCGCGATTCCCGCCCCTGACGTCGCGGCGGCATGCCCTTCGCGGACGAGGCCCTGAATGACGCCGCGGCCCGCCAGCGTGCGATCGGTATCCCGCGCCGCGAGTCGGGCCTGCGAGCCGATGCCGAGGACCACTCCCGCCGCGCCGAGGATCCCGATCGAGGCCACCGTAACCGCGAGCGCGACCTCGATGAGGCCGAATCCAGCCGCCCCACCCGGGAACTTCGCGGCGGCGCTCAATAGTCGAACGGAACGGCGCGTACCCGTCCGACGAAGTTCGACACGAGGCGAACCCCGCGGCCGCCGCGATACAGGTAGACGCTCCCGGGCGAACCCTGGCCCCGGGCATTGAACCGGATCGTCGCGGGTCGCAAGCGGACCGAATCGAGCCGTCCGAGTCCGTGGGTCGCGAGATCGACGTGAGAGAGGAGGGGACCGCCGCGCCGCGCCACCTCGAGCCTCGTGCCCGCGAGCGTCACCTCCGTCCGAGCGTGGGTGGCGACGGCGTGGAGACGGGCACGCACCAGCTGCGATTCCGCCAGGCGGGCCGCCCGCGTCAGGCTGAAGCGGTCGAAGGCCCCGCGCGACATGACGGCCGTCGTCGCGATGCCGGCGAGGGCGATCGCAACCACCACTTCGACCAGGCTGAATCCGTTTCCCGGCACTCTCGTCATGGGCTCCTCCCTTCGTCGAGTAAGCATTTCCAGCTTCCTCACGAAGGGTCCCTGCCCATCTCAACGGCGTCTCATCGGCTCCGGACGGCCCTGGCAGCCCGTGGCAAAAGCCCGCTGCATTCGAGCGGCGATCCATCGCGCGTGAACGCTTCGCTCATCGTTGCTCCTCGTCACCCGCGCGCCTCGCCGCTCTCGGTGCCACGCAGGGTTTTGCCACGGGCTGCTGTCTAGCAGCCGGTTCCCTGTAGGATCTGGCCGATCGCCCCGGTGGCGTTCGACGGCGACGAATTCACGCACCACGTCTGGTTCGAGGAAGCGTGCTTCGCCGTGATCCGGTAGCCGTCCGTGTAGGCGGTCGCCGTGAGCGCGACGTTCATGCTGGCCTGGAAGTCCGAGTTCCCGTCGCCGTCCAGATCCGCCGTGCCGCCCGCCGTCACCGTGCTCGCCGCGTAGGCCTGGCGACCGAAGAAGTATGCCTCCTCGGCCGTCATCAGGTTGCGGATGTCGCTCTGTGCGGCCGCGTCGAACGCCTTCTGCTTCGTGTTCGTGAACTGCGGGATCGCGATCGCGGCGAGAACGCCGATGATGACGACCACGATCAGCAGTTCGATCAGGGTGAACCCTTCTTCTCTCCTCATCCGCTCCTCCTCCACCTCCGGTGCCTCGTCATCGCGGGTCCGGCTCGCCCGCGGCTTCCACACCCAGAAGGCCCTCCGCTCTCAATGGGGCATCAACCACGATCCGGCGGCCACCGCTCATCCCGCGGTCGGGTCTTCCCAGTCCGGGGGCTCATCGAAGGCCGAGACCGAGTGGATGCGCGCGCCGCGCCGCGAGGCCGTGAGCGAGTGCAGGCGTCCGGCTCCGTCGCGCAGCGGGAGGCGGAGTTCTCCGGTCTCCGGCCCCGGCGCGGCGTCTCCGAGGCCGAGAGCGCGCAACGCAGCCCCCAGGGTGTCGAACCCCTTCGAAAACGCGACCGTCCACGACCTGATCCGCGCGGCCCCGCCGCTCCCCCGCGGCCTCGCCCGGGCGCGGAGCGACCAGTCGGGACCCTCGAACCGCAGCCACCGGTCCCCGCCGGTCCACCGGTCCACGACCGGCCGCCCGAACCGCTCGCAGGCGGCTTCGGCAGACTGCCCCAGAAGATCCCGCACGGCGGGGCGCCCCTCCGGCCCCGGATCGGTTTCGCGCGCTGCCATCCCGGCAAGTGGAGCGCCGCGCACCCGCACCGCAAGCCGCGGGCGGAGCGACGGCGCATTCACTGGATCGTGTCGACGAGATCGAATATCGGGAGGTACATGGCGATGATCATCCCGCCGACGACTCCCCCCAGGATCACGATGAGGGCGGGCTCAAGGACCTTGAGGAGGCTCTCGACCGCCACATCCACTTCGTCGTCGTAGAAATCGGCGATCCGCGACAGCATCCCGTCCAGGTCTCCGGTCTCCTCTCCGACGTGGATCATCTGGGACACCATCAGAGGAAAGACGCCGGTCATCTCCAGCGGCCCCGCGATCGAATCCCCGCCCGCGATCGCGTCGCGGCTCTCGAGGACGGCGTCGTGAATCACGCGGTTCCCAGCCGTCCGCGCCGTGATCTCGAGCCCCTCGAGAATCGGAACGCCGGAGGCGAGCATCGTGCCGAGGGTCCGCGTGAAGCGCGACACGGCGGCCCTCCGCAACAGCGATCCGAAGATCGGGAGCCGGAGCAGGAAGCGGTCCGCGCGCGACCTCCCGGCATCGGTCGCGACCCAGCGGCGCAGGAGGAAGAAGGCCCCGCCCGCCGCGATGAGAATGGCCCACCACAAACTCTGGACGACCCGCGAGAGCCCGATGACCGCGCGCGTCGGGACGGGCAGCAGGGCCCCGTAGCTGGCGAACACGGACTCGAACGTCGGGATCACGAACAGGAGGAGGGTCGCGATCACGGCCACGGCCACCCCCAGCACGACGGCGGGATAGAGGAGGGCGCCCTTCACCTTTCTCCGGACGCGATCGCTCTTCTCGAGGAAGGTGGCCAGACGTTCGAGGATCGCGTCGAGGAGACTCCCGGACTCACCGGCGGCGACCATGTTCACGTACAGGCTGGGAAACACCGCGGGATGCCGTCCGAGCGCGCCGGCGAGCGTGTTTCCGGCTTCGACCTCGTAGAGTGTCTCCCGGATGACGCCTCGAAACGCCGGGCTCCCGGCCTGGCGGGAGAGGATCTCCAGCGCCCGCGTCAGCGGCAGCCCCGCGTGGATCATGGTGGCGAACTGCCGCGTGAAGACGACGAGTTCGCGGGGCCGAACCCTCGAGAAGAGGGTGGACCGACCGCCAGCCCCCACATCATCCACTCCCCACCTGTGCCGGCGGCCGGTCTCGCCCGCTCGGTTCACCGGGCGGCCCCCGCGGGCAGCGAGGTCCCGGTCATGCGCCGGAAGCCGGCCGGATCCGACGTGACGCGGATGCAGTCCTCGAACGCCACCTGGCGCCGGACGTAGAGCCGGAAGAGGGCGTCGTTGAGCGTCTGCATCCCGAACTTCCGGGCCGCCTGCATCGCCGAGCAGAGCTGGTGAGCCTTCCCCTCCCGGATCAGAGCCCGGGTCGCAGGGGTCGCGATGAGGATCTCGCAGGCGGCGACGCGCCCCCTGCCGCCCGCCCGCGGGACCAGCGCCTGCGTTACCACCCCCTCGAACACGAGGGCGAACTGAGCCCGGACCTGCTCCTGCCGGTGGGCGGGGAAGGCGTCGATGATGCGGTTGATCGTCTCGGGCGCCGAGTTGGTGTGGAGCGTGGCGAGCGCGAGGTGGCCGGTCTCCGCGATCGTGAGCGCCGCCTGGATCGTTTCCGCGTCCCGCATTTCGCCGATCAGGATGACGTCGGGATCCTGTCGGAGCGCGTACTTGAGCGCCGTGTCGAAGCTGCGCGTGTCGTGTCCGACCTCGCGCTGGTTCACGATGCAGCCCTTGTGGGGGTGCACGAACTCGATCGGGTCTTCGATGGTGATGATGTGGCCCGCCCGCCGCGTATTGATGCGGTCGACCATCGCCGCCAGGGTCGTCGACTTGCCGGAGCCGGTGGGCCCCGTCACGAGCACGAGCCCGCGCGGCTTCTCGGTGAGGCGCGCGACGACGGACGGGACGCCGAGTTCCCGCAGGCTCCGGATCTCGACCGGGACGCGGCGAATCGCGCAGGCCACGTTGCCCCGCTGCCGGAACAGATTCACGCGGAAGCGGGACAGCTTCCCCACCGAGAAGCTGAAGTCGATGTCGTGGTCCCGTGCGAAGCGCGCCCTCTGCGGCTCCGTGAGCAGGGAACGGCCAAGCGCGGCGGTGTCCTCCGACCTCAGCACGGACCCCGGCACACCCTCGGTTCGACAGTCCGTCATCCGTCCGTCGATGCGGAGCTTCGGCGTACCGCCGACCGTGAGGTGCAGGTCGGACGCGTCACGCTCGACCATCTCGTCGAGGAGCGCCCGCAGGCGCGCATCCGTGACGGGAGTCCCGGCCATCATCCCTCCTCCCGAGGGTTCCGGGCCGCAGTCTCGCCCAGCACCTCTTCCAGCGTGACGATCCCCTTCCCGACCTTGATCAGCCCGTCCTGCCGCAACGTGACCATCCCCTCGTCGACCGCCCGTCTCTCGATCTCTTCGGCGGACGCGCCCGTGAGGACCATGCGGCGGATCGCCGACGACATCGGAAGGACCTCGTAGAGGCCCTGCCGCCCGGCATATCCCGACCCGCCGCACGCGTCGCAGCCGGCGCCGCGATGGAACGTGTCGTCGGGACCCCGGGGGTCTTCGATACCCGCGGAACGGAGGACTTCGCGCGGATAGCTCGTCTCGACCCTGCAGGCGGCGCAGATCCGGCGCACGAGACGCTGGGCCGTGATGATCGTGACGGCCGCGGCGACGTTGAACGCCTCGATCCCCATGTCCACCAGCCGGGTCGTGGTCGACGCCGCGTCGTTCGTGTGGAGCGTCGAGAGGACGAGATGCCCGGTGAGCGCGGCCTTGACCGCGATGCCGCCGGTCTCCGCGTCCCGGATCTCGCCGACCATGACGATGTCGGGGTCCTGACGGAGGAAGGCGCGCAGGACCGACGCGAAGGTGAGACCGATCTTCGACCGGACCTGGACCTGGTTGATCCCGCGCACGCTGTACTCGACCGGATCTTCCGCGGTCAGGATGTTGACCTCCGGCCGGTTGAGCCGGGCGAGCGCGCTGTAGAGGGTGGTCGTCTTTCCCGACCCGGTGGGCCCGGTTACGAGGACCATGCCCGTCGGGTTCGCGATCGCTTCCAGGAAGCGCCGCTCCGCGCGCTCCTCCATGCCGAAGGACTTCAGGTCGAAGGCCAGCTTCCCCTTGTCGAGGATCCGGAGGGCAATCCTCTCTCCGAACAGCGTGGGGAGGGTGGAGACGCGGAAGTCGATGACCTTCCCGCCGACCCTCATCTTCATGCGCCCGTCCTGGGGAACCCTGCGCTCGGCGATGTTCAGGTCGGCGAGAATCTTGAGGCGCGACGTGAGCGCGGCCGTCATCCGGAAGGGCGGCTGCATGATCTCGCGCAGGTGCCCGTCGAGACGGTAGCGCACGCGCAGTTCCCTCTCGTAGGGCTCCAGATGAATGTCGGAGGCGCCGCGACGAACCGCGTCCCGGAGAACCGAGTTGATCAGCCTCACGACGGGTTCATCCTCGATGTCGGCCCGGAGGGTGTCGTCGTCCCGGGGGGCCGCTCCGGCGCCTTCGACGACCTCGACCTCCCGGTCCGGCTCCCGGGGGCGTCCCCTCCGCTTTCTCCCGGGTTCGGCGGCGGATCCGTAGCTCTGGTCGATGAGCCGGCGGAGGGTGTACTCCCCCGCCGGTACCGGCTCGATGTCGAACCGGGTGAGGAACTTCAGGTCCTCGATGACGTTCGGGTCGGCTGGGTCCGCCATGGCGACGGTGAGGGTGCGACCCGCACGACGCAGCGGGAGCACGAGATGCCGGCTCGCGAAGTCGGCCGGGACGAGCCTCAGGACCCTGCCGTCCGGCGGCCGCGCCAACTCGGGAGCCGGTTCCGGGGCCGTTGCGCGCGCCTCCGCCGAGATCAAGATGTCCCCACGCACACGCGATCGGCGAGACGGCCGAGCGAACGTTCCCCGATGCCGCGGACGCGCGTGAGCGCCTCGGGGTTCGCGAACGGCCCGTTCGCGGTCCGGTCCTCGATGATGCGACCCGCGATCACGGACCCGATCCCGGGCAGGCTCTCGAGTTCCTCCCGTCCGGCCCGGTTCACATCGACCCGCTTCCCGCCCGGCGAACATCCCGGCCCCGCGGGGGGGACGAGCCGGTCCGCTGCCGGAAGGGCGGGGGGCCGCGAGTCGGAGCGCCCCGAGGGCGCGACGAGACCGGGACGCGGGATCGCGGGATCGAACTGGAGCCAGGGAGCGAGGCGGCCCGCGGTGACTTCTCCCACCCCGGCCACGCGCTCGAGGTCGGCCGCCTCGCGGAACGGTTCGCGGTCGCGCTCCTCGACGATGGCCCGCGCGAGGCTCGGGCCGACCCCGGGAAGTCGGCGCAGTTCGTCGGCCGACGCTCGGTTCACCTCGATCCGCTCACCGTCGGCGAGCGGTGTCTGCGCGCGCTGCTCCCGCATCAGCGCGGAGAGGACGTCCCCCCCCACACCCTGCAGGTCGCGCGCAGGATCGATCCTCTCGATCCCGTCCACTTCTCCGGGATCGGGGGCGAGCGCCGTGCGGAAGATGAGACTCACCCCGATCAGCACGAGCGCCGTGCCGAGCGCCTTGCGTTCGGCGCGATTCAGATCCCACACCCCGCACCTCCCCGTTCGAGCCCTTTGCAACGAGGGTGGGGGGCGGCGTCAACCGGCCGTCAAACGCACGGGGCTTGCAGCCCGTGGCAAGAGCCCCGCTGCGTTCGAGCGGCGCTGACGCGGGGTCTTGCCACGGACTGCTAAAAGATGAACGTGATCTCGGCCCATCCCTCGACCGCGGCCCCGTCGCGCCGGGCGGGCCGGTACTCCCAGGCCCGCACCTGCCGCACGATGTCGCGGTTGAACCCTTCATCGGGGGTGGGGGGGTGCAGTTCCACGAGGCTTGGACGGCCGGTGGCGTCGACGAAGACGCGGACGGTCACCTCCAATCCGCGCACGGAGCCGGGGGGATCCCAGTGGGGCACGACGGACCGCGGCACCGGCGACACGTAGCCGTCCGCGCCTCCCCCTCCCTCGCCTTCGCCCGGGCCCGCGGCGGCGCCCCCTCCGGCGGGTGCGGCCGGGACTCCGACCGGGAGCAGGTCGGCCGAGATCTCGGGGGCCGTCTCGCGGATCTCGATTTCCGGCGCATCCACGGCCAGCACCGGTCTGGGAGGCGGGGGGATCTCGACGCGCCGGGGCGGCGAGAACCGCACGGACTGCAGGCCTCCGCCCCTCACCCGGAGTTCCGGATTCGTCCCTCGCGACGCCATGCGCTCGAACTCGGGCGCCCGGCCCGCGGGGCCGAACAGGACGAGGGCGTGCAGGAGCGCGGACACGAGCATGCCGCCCCACCACGCGGCACGGTCCCGGCGCCGCCGGCGCGCGTACGCGTCGTCCGGCGGCCGATCCGTCCGACCGTCCCCTGCCACCTTCTCACGCACGATCCGTCTCGGCTCCCGGCTCCGGGTCGCGGACTCGCCCACGGGGAATCTTACGGCGGGCGGTCGCGCCGTGTTCCCGCGCTTGCCGGCCCGTCCGGCGTTCCGGCACATTGTGCGCCACCCGATGCGCCGCCGGAGCGCGGTCCGACGCACCTCCCCGGTCAGGAGCCTTCGCCGCTCTCCATGAAAGCGATCCTCAAACCCGGGCCGGCCCCCGGCCTCACCCTCGGCGAAGCGCCCACGCCCGGGATCCGTTCCGGCGACGTATTGATCAAGGTGCGACGCGCGGGGATCTGCGGCACCGACCTGCACATCCATCAATGGGACCACTGGTCTCAGAACCGCGTCAACCCGCCGCTCATCCTCGGACACGAGTTCATGGGAGAGGTCGTCGAGACCGGACGCCTCGTCGAGAACATCGAGGTGGGAGACCGCGTGTCGGCGGAGGGGCACCTGGTGTGCGGCCACTGCGAGTTCTGCGGGACGGGACAGGCGCATGTGTGCCGGGACACCCGGATCATCGGGATCGACCGGGACGGCGCTTTCGCAGAGTACGTCTCCATCCCGGCGGCGAACATCATCCACATCCCGGAATCGATCAGCGACGATCATGCGGCCCTGTTGGACCCTCTGGGGAACGCGTTTCACACGGTCCTGCACACCGACGTGGCCGGGCGGGTCGTGGCCGTGGTCGGGTGCGGACCGATCGGCCTGTTCGCGATCGGCATCGCCCGGGTGGCGGGCGCGGCCAGGGTCATCGCGGTCGAACCGCACGAGGGCCGTCGCGAACTCGCGGCCCGGATGGGCGCGCACGACTGCCTCGACCCGACGGAGGGCGGTGTCGAGGCGCAGGTCGCGGAACTCACCCGCGGCTACGGGGCGCACGTCGTGTGCGAGATGAGCGGGCACCCCGAAGGCGTGCGCTCCGCGTTCCGCATGTGTCGCAACGGGGGCCATGTCCGGTTGCTGGGACTGCCGAAGCACACCGTCGAGGTCAACCTGGCGCGGGACGTCATCTTCAAGGGACTCCACGTCTACGGCGTCGTGGGACGCCTGATGTACCGGACGTGGATCGAGATGCGGGACTTCCTCGCCGCCGGACGCCTCGACATCGACCCGGTGATCACCCACCGGCTGCCGTTCGACCGCTTCGAGGAGGGGATCGCGGCCATGAACTCCGGCGAGGCGGCGAAGGTCGTCCTCGCTCTCGACTAGCCGCCGACCCGTGGGAAGAGCGCCGCACCTCGCGGCCCTAGCGCTCACGGTACTCCTGGCGGCCGGGTGCTGGCGGCTCGGCGAAGCCTACGAGAGCGAGGCGCTCGTCACCTGGGTCGCCTATCCCGAGACCGTGCGCGTCGACGCACCCTTCTCCTTCGAGTTCGGCGGCCCCGTGTCCCCCGACCAGTGCGGACGGCTGGACACGGCCACCCTGGCGGTCACCGACGCCTCGATCGAACTCGCGGCCCTGCGCAGCACCTTCCGCGCCATGTGCGCGCCGCAGCACGTCAGCTTCTACGAGGCGCGTCCGCTCAGGATCGCGACGCCGGGGGAATACCGCGTGCGGAGTTCGACCGGCATCGACCTGGGCACGCTCGTCGCGATCGACAGCGGCAGTTTCTCCACCGTCCGCACCTGGGGCGAGGGCACGATCCGCGAGGCCGCGGGGTGCTGGCTGTTCGGGCCGGGCTGGATCGGGAGCCAGCGCGTGTTCGCGCTCGACCGCCTCGCTCCCGAGCTTCAGGAAGTCGGCACCGACCGCGTCATCTACGTGAGGGGACAGTTGCGCGGCTTCATCTCGTGCGGGAACTGGGGTTCGCGGCCCCGCATCCGGGTCGACACCGCGTGGGTCACGGACAAGCGGGTCGGCGACCTGTACCCGTGAGGGACCTACATTCTCCATGATGACACTCTATGAGGAACGGGACGTGACGATGTCGAACGTGAACCCCGGTCTCGAGCGCCGGCTGGCGACCGAACTCGGGGAAATGAAGGAGAACGGGGTTCACAAGGAACTCCTGCACATCATGGGGCGGCAGGGGCCCGTGGTGGACATCGATGGTCTGGGCGAGACCATCAACATGTGCTCGAACAACTACCTCGGGCTGTGCGACGAGCCCTCCGTGATCGAGGCGGTGAAGGAGGGGGCCGACAAGTACGGCGCGGGGACGTCCTCGGTCCGGTTCATCTGCGGCACGTTCGACATCCACAGCGAACTCGAGGCGAAGATCGCGGACTTCCTCGAAACCCCGGCCTCGCTCACCTACACCTCGGCGTGGAACGCGAACGAGGGCCTCTTCGCGCCCCTCCTCGGACCGGAGGACGCGCTCATCTCGGACCGTCTCAACCACGCCTGCATCATCGACGGCATCCGCCTCTGCAAGGCCCGCCGCGTCATCTACGACCACATGGACATGGACTCGCTGCGCGAGGCGCTGGAGTCCTCACGGGAGGCGCGGCACCGGCTCGTCATCACCGACGGCATCTTCTCGATGGAGGGGGAGATCGCGCCGCTCCCGGAGATCCGCGAACTGTGCGACCGCTACGACGCGATCATGGCGGTCGACGACTCGCACGCCACGGGGGTTCTGGGAGACACGGGCCGGGGGACGCCGGAGCACTGGGGCATGCACGGCGAGGTCGACATCGTCACCTCGACGCTCGGCAAGGCGCTCGGCGGCATGGCGGGCGGCTTCACGGCCAGTTCCGACGCCGTGATCGACTACCTCACCCAGGCCTCCCGGACGCAGCTGTTCACGAACGCCCTGCCCTGCCATTCGGCGACCGGCGCGCTGGCCGCGATCGACCACCTCGAAGAACACCCGGAACTCGTGGCGAAGCTCCGCGACAACACCGAGTATTACCGCGAGGGTCTGATCGAACTGGGCTACAAGCCGATCCCCGGCGGCACGCCGATCGTCCCCGTGATCGTCGGCAGGACGGCGGACGCCATCCGGCTCAGCCGGGAGTTGCTCCGCGAAGGCGTCTTCGTCATCGGGTTCGGCTATCCGGTCGTGCCGCGGGGCGAGGCCCGCATCCGGTGTCAGCTCTCCGCCGCGCACGAGCGCGAACACATCGACGCCGCCCTCGCCGCGCTGAAGAAGGTCGGCCGGCGTCTCCAACTCATCTGAACCACCGGGAGCACGGGATCGTGGCGGAACGCGGACTGAATCGGGACATGCCGGGGGGGCTACGGATCGCCCCCTCGATCCTGGCCGCCGATTACGCCAGGCTGGGCGCGGAGGTGGCCGAGGCCGAGGAGGCGGGCGCGGAGTGGTTCCAGCTCGACGTCATGGACGGACATTTCGTCCCCAACCTCACGATCGGGCTGCCGGTGCTCGAATCGCTGCGCGCGGTGACGGACGCGTTCCTGGACGTTCACCTGATGATCGACAACCCGGGCGAGTTCCTGGAACCGTTCGCGGCGGCCGGCGCCGACATGATCACGGTCCACCAGGAGGCCTCGGCGCACCTGCACGGAGACCTGCACCGGATCCGGGAGCTGGGGTGCCATGCCGGCGTGGCGCTCAACCCGGCCACCCCCGCCGAGACGCTGTCGGAGGTACTGGGCTACGTCGACCTCGTCCTCGTGATGACGGTGAACCCCGGGTTCGGGGGACAGAAGTTCATCCGCGGGGCGGTGCCGAAGATCTCGACCGTCCTCCGGATGGCCGCCAACCGCGGTATCGCGCCGCCGGTCATTCAGGTCGACGGAGGGATCGATCCGACCTCGGCCCCCGTGTGCGCCGCCGCCGGGGCGTCGTCGTTCGTGGCGGGCTCCTCCGTGTTCCGGTGGGCGCCGGGGATCGCCGCGAACATGGCGGCGCTGCGCGCGTCGCTCGCCGCGGGCGTGTGAGCCGGCGGTGAACGGCGGGCTGTCGCGCGAGGAACTCGTCCGTTACGGGCGGCACATCAGCATCCCGGAAGTGGGGCTGGAGGGGCAGCGCCGGCTGCGGGCCTCGAGCGCCCTCATCGTAGGGGCGGGCGGCCTGGGTTCGCCGGCCGCGCTCTACCTCGCCGCGGCCGGCGTGGGACGGCTCGGGCTCGTGGACCACGACCTCGTGGAACTCTCCAACCTCCAGCGCCAGGTGCTGCACGACACGGAGGCGGTGGGCACCTCGAAGCTCGCCTCCGCGCGGGCGCGCCTGGAGGGGCTGAACCCGCACGTCGAGATCGAGACGTTCGAGACCCGCCTGGATTCGGGGAACGCGCTGGAGATCCTCGCGGGGTGGGACTTCGTGGTCGACGGGAGCGACAACTTCCCGACCCGCTACCTCGTGAACGACGCCTGCGTGATGCTGGGGACGCCCTTCGCGTACGGGGCCATCCTCCGCTTCGAGGGCCAGGCGTCGGTGTTCGCGGCCCCCGGCGGGCCCTGTTACCGCTGCCTGTTCCGGGATCCGCCGCCCCCGGATCTCGTGCCCAACTGCGCGGAAGCGGGGGTACTCGGGGTCCTGCCGGGAATCGTGGGGTCGATCCAGGCGAACGAGGCGATCAAGTGGCTGGCCGGGATCGGCGACACCCTTGCGGGACGGCTGCTCCTGATCGACGCGCTGAGGATGGAGTTCCGCTCGCTGGCGATTGCGCCGGACCCCGAGTGCGCGGTGTGCGGGCCCGAGCCGAGCGTGACGGAACTCATCGACTACGAGCGTTTCTGCGGCGGATCGCCTCGCGACGAGGCGGCGGGCGGAGGCGCGCACACGGAGGGTGACATGCACGACCTCGACATCGACGTGCACGAACTGAAGCGGCGGGTCGACGCGGGAGAGGCGTTCCAGCTCATCGACGTGCGCGAGGACTACGAGTGGGAGATCTGCAACCTCGAGGGGGCCGGGGCTCGGCTCGTGCCGCTGGCCACGCTTCCGAAGGCCGTGGACGGCCTCGACCGCTCGACGCCGCTCATCGTGCACTGCCGCTCGGGCCCCCGCGGAGACCGGGCCGTGGCCTATCTGCGCGCGGTCGGGTTCGAGCACGCCGTCAACCTCGCGGGCGGGATCCTCGCGTGGGCCGAGGAGATCGAACCGGAGATGCCGCAGTACTGATGGAGGCTCCACGCCGGTGACGGACTCGAATCGGGCCGCGCCGCGCATCGTCTCCCTCCTCGCATCGGGGACGGAGATCGTCGACGCACTCGGACTCGGCGGGTGCCTCGTCGGCATCTCGCACGAGTGCGACCATCCGCCGTACCTGCTCGACCGGCCGCGGGTGAGCCGGCCGCGCTTCGACCCCCGGGGGCTCTCGAGCGGCGAGATCGATGCCGCGGTGCGACGGGCGATGGCCGACCACGGGAGCGTCTACGAGATCGACGGCCAGCTCCTCGACGAACTCGACCCCGACATCATCATCACGCAGGCGGTGTGCGAGGTGTGCGCCGTGCCGACGGGCGGCGTGCGGGAGGTCCTCGGCGCGCGGGGGATCGAGGCCGAGGTTGTGTCGCTCGACGCGCACACGATCGAGGAGATCTTCGCTTCCCTCGAGCAGGTGGCGCGCGCGGCGGGGCAACCGGAGGTGTCGCGCGGTCCGGCCGGCTCGCTGCGGGCGCGACTCGACGCCGTGCGCGAGGCGGTACGCGGCGCGGGCCGGCCGCGGGTGCTCGGGATCGAGTGGCTCGACCCCCCGTTCGCACCCGGCCACTGGGTGCCGGAGATGATCGACCTCGCCGGGGGCGAGAACCTCACCGGCGAGGCGGGCCGCCCATCCCGCGAGACGACGTGGGAGGAGGTCGAGGGTCTCGATTCGGACGCGCTCCTCATCATGCCCTGCGGCTACGGGCTCGAAGCCGCCCGCGCGGACGCCGACCTGCACGCCGAGCGCCTCCTGCGCGTCGCGCCGCGCACCATCGCGGCGGGCCGGGCCTGGGTCGTCGACGCCTCCTCCTACTTCAACCGCTCGGGCCCCCGCTTCGTGACCGGCGTCGAGATCCTCGGCGGCCTGCTGCACCCCGACCGCCTCCCCGCCCCCGATCCCGGACATGCCGCCGTGTGGGCGCCCCCGACGTAACGACTGACGAGTCAGACCGTTCCGGGAACCATCGCGAACCCCGCGATCCGGAAGTGCCGGTCCAGCGTCAGCGCTTCGTCGATCCCCAGTTCGGTCATGACGGTGAAGCTTGCGGCATCGGCGAGCGAGAATCGCTGGTCGGAGAAGCGCCGGATCCACCGGTCGATGGCCGTGGCCTCGCGTTCGCGCGTCACGTATTCGATCCGGTTCGGAGGTTGTCGAACCGCCTCGAGAAAGGCGAGCGCAGCCTGCTGGCCGGCGCGCCGCAACAGAAGCGCGTGAGTTTCGGCCACGACGAGGTTCGTGGTCACGACCGTGGCGCCGTCGCGCACTCGACCCCGGAGGGCCTCGGCCACCTCCTCGTGGTCCTGGTGCGCGCGGTCCGCCAGCGGATACCACGCGCTGGTGTCCACGAAGAGGGCTCTCACTCGAAGGCACTGCCGTGGGGCTCGTCCCGCGGGTCGGGGGACCAGGAGGCGATCTCCCCGCTGGCGAAGAAGTCGTCGTGATCGCGCGCCACATCGGCGGGCGGCGGCTCTCCGGACGGCGGGCTGCTGAAAAGACCGATGATCGAGAGCGCGGGGTGGCGGGCCGGGTCCGAGAGCTGCAACTCCAGCGCCTCCAGACCTCTCCGCAGGACGCTCGACTTAGTGGTGGCGAGCCCCTCCCTCAGACGCTCGAGCCGGTCCTGATCGGCCGGCGCCAGATAGACCTGCACCGGTTCCGCTACGCGACCACTCCCATCCGCTAAATCATGATTGTCTCTCATGATTCATGATACTAAAAGCGGCGGCGCGGCGCCAAGCTCGGCGTCGCGGGTCAGTCGAAGCTGATCTGCTGGACCTCGTCTACGGCGTCGAGCTCCACCAGATCGCGCAGGATATCGGGCGGCAGCTGGCCGTCGATCCGCACCACGCCCAGAGACCGGCCGCCACCCCGGCGTCGGGCGAGGTGGTATTCGGCGATGTTGGCGTTCGCCGCGCCGAGCACCGTCCCCACGGCGCCGATCACGCCGGGCTGGTCGCGATTCCGGATGAGAAGGCAGGTGCCCCGGGGCACCGTGTCCACGCGGAATACCCCCACCCGGACGATCCGGGGCTCCATTCGTGTGCCCATCAGCGCGCCCCCCACGATCCGCTCGTCGCCCGGAGCGGATGTCGCGCAGAGTTCGACGTAGTTCGTGTAGTCGCCCACGGCCTGGGTACGGACGCGGGCGATCTCCAGACCGCGCTCGGCCGCGATCGAGAGCGCGTTCACGACGTTGAGGGGCGGATCGACGCGTGTCTCGAGAAAGCCCACCGCGACGCTCGCGGCGAGCGGCCCGAGCACGCCATCCCGCGGCCCGCCGTAGCCGACTTCAATCCGGCGCGGCGGCGCGTCGTCGAGCCCGGCGAGCAGACGCCCCAGACACCGACCCAGTTCCATGATGGCACCGGCGCCATCTCGATCTTCCGCCTCGAACGGCGCGTTGAGCGCACCGCTGTAGTCGTCCTCCAGCAGCGCATCGCGGACGGCGACGGCGATCTGCCGCGAGACCTGACGCTGGGCCTCGAACGTCGAGGCGCCGAGATGGGGGCTGAACACGAGGTGGGGGGCGTCCCGCAGCGGGCTGTCGGCGGGCAGGGGTTCGGTCTCGTATACGTCGAGGCCGGCGGCGCCCAACTGCCCGCTGGCGAGCCCCTCGGCCAGGGCGGGTTCGGCCACGAGCCCGCCCCGCGCCGCGTTGACCAGGATGACGCCCGGCCGCATCGCGGCGATTTCCTCGCGTCCGATGAGCCCGCGGTTCTCGTCCGAGAGCGGAACGTGCAGCGTGATCGCGTCACACATGCGGAGGAGCGTCTCGAGGTCGACGAGTTCGACGCCCAGGTCGCCGGCACGCTCCAGGTTCACGAACGGATCGTGCGCGACCACGCGCATTCCGAACGCCCGGGCGCGCAGGGCGACCTCCGCGCCGATGCGGCCGAGCCCGATCACGCCGATCGTCTTCCCGCTCAGCTGGGTTCCCCGCAGTTCCTTCCGCTTCCATTCGCCGGCCCGGATCGTCGAATCCGCCTCCGGCAGTCGGCGGGCGGCGGCGAGGAGCAATCCGAAGGTCATTTCGGCCGTCGAATAGGTGTTCGCGGCCGGGGCGTTCAGCACGGCGATGCCCCGGCGGGTCGCGGACGGGATGTCGATGTTGTCCACGCCGACGCCCGCCCGTCCGATGACGCGCAGCGACTCGCCGGCCTGCATGAGTTCCGCGTCGACCGTCGTGCGGCTGCGGACGATGAGCGCCGACGCACCCGGCAGCGCGTCCAGGAGGGCCTCCCGATCCCCTTCGCTGAGGTCCTCCACGACGAGACCCGCGGCGGCACGCAACGTGGCGATCCCGTCCGGGAGGAGAGGATCCGCGATGAGGAGGCGCAGCGGGCCGCCTTCCGGGTCGCTCACTCTGCTCCGCTCACTCTGCTTCGCTCACTCCGCTCCGATCACAGTACATCGTCGAGGACCGCCAGAAGCGCCTCTAACTCCTCCAGCGTATGCTCGCCCATGTGTCCGATCCTGAACGATCCCGCTTTCAGCGGCCCGTATCCCGCCGCCACCGTATACCCCCGCGCCGCCGCGCGCGAGACCACCTCCGGCCCCGTCAGGCCTCCGGGGAGCATGATGACGGTGACGCACGGCGACCGGTACCCTTCCGGCGCCAGCACGCGCCACGGCTGCCCCGTGCGGGCGGCCGTCCGGTCCACCCACTCGTACGTGCGGCGCGCCATCCCGTCGTGCCGCCGCCAGCGCGCCTCCATCCCCTCTTCCATCATCCGGGCCAGTTGCCGCTCGAGCGCGAAGAAGAGCGACACGGCCGGCGTGTTCGGCGTTTGCCAGCGCTCGAGGTTCTTCTCGAACTTGAGGAGGTCGAAGTAGAAGCCGCGGTGCTCGACCTCCCGGGCGCGGGCGAGCGCCCGCTCCGAGGCGACCGCGAGCGCGAGGCCCGGTGGCAGCGCGACGGCCTTCTGGGAGCCGGTGAGGACGAAGTCCAGACCCCACTCATCGGTCCGGACCGGCGCCCCGGCGAGCGACGAGACGGTGTCGACGGCGATGAGCACATCGTCGAACTCGTGAACGACGGCGGCCAGTTCCTCCAGCGGGTTGAGGACGCCGGTCGAACTCTCCGAATGCACGACCGTGACGAGGTCGTAGCGGCCCGGCGCTTCCGTGAGCGCGGCCCGCAGCCGGTCCGGAAGGTTCGGCTTCCCCCACTCGGCCTCGAGTCTGTCCGCGGGACGCCCTGTCGCCTCGGCGATGGCATGGAACCGCTGACTGAACGAGCCGTTGACGAGGCAGAGCACGCGGCGGCGCGTGAGGTTCGTGATCGCCGCCTCCATCATGCCAGTGGCGGAGGAGGTCGACAGGTACACCGGCCGCGTCGTCTGAAAGAGTCGCGAAGCGGCGGGTTGCAACCCCTTGACGAGCCCCGACACCTCGGCGCTCCGATGCCCCACCACGGGCCGTCGCATGGCGTCGAACAGGTCGGGCGGCACTTCCGTGGGACCGGGCAGGAAAAAGCGCCCGAAAGTGATTGGCGAGTTCATGGCGGGAGATGGTATCGCCCTCGGACGCGAGAGGCCAACGTTCCGGTTGACGGGTCGCTCGGGCCGCAAGATCTTGCGGCCCGAGCGATGTGTCCCGCTCCACCGGAACCGATCACCGGCCCCAATCGCCGAACCCGAGATCACATGCGCTACGTCACCATCACCGACCTGTCTCCGGAAGACGTCCTTGAACGCGCGAAGCGTTTCTTCGGCGAGCATTCGAGTCTCCGGGTGCGCGAGGAGACCGCGGCTTCGCTCACCTTCACCGGAGAGATCGGCCTGGCTCGCTTCGCGGTCGACCGCGACGGCGGCCACACGAACGTACGCGTGGAGACGGATCGCGTGGTGGGGCTCGATGTGACCGACCTCGCGAAGCGGTTCCTCTACACGCTCCGCAACCGCCACTGAACCCGCCCGAGAGGACCGGCCACCGGATGAACGCCACGGAACGCATCACGGTTCGTCTCATGATGCCCGACCGCTGGCTCGAGCACGTGGCCGAACTGCCGGCCGACACCACCGTGGAGGCGGCCAAGGCGTTCGGGATCCGCGAGATGCTGCAGCGCTCCTCCGATGACCCCGCCGACTTCTACACCGAGTACGCCGAGCGCCGCATCCGCGACGAGACGCGCACCCTGGCCGACGTGGGCATGCCGCCGCGCGGGGTTCTCTCGATCCGCGCCTACGACCTGGGCCACTACCCCCCCTTCAGAGGCTAGCGGCGGCGACCCCGCAGTCCGTCAGACGCGCCCGAAGTAGCTCCGCGTCTCCCGCCGCACGACGCCCGACAGCAGGAGAAGGCCCACCAGGTTCGGGGCCGCCATGAGGCCGTTGAGGATGTCCGAGACGAGCCACACGACGTCCAGTTCCACGACCGCGGCGAGGCCGACGACGGCAACGAACGCGAGGCGGTAGGGCGGGATCGCGCGCGCGCCGAAGAGGTAGGCCAAGCTGCGTTCACCGTAGTAGGACCACCCCAGCATCGTGCTGAAGGCGAAGGTCGCGAGGCCGAGGGCGACGATGATGTCGCCGGCGCCCGCGAGGAGGCTCGTGTCGAAGGCCAACTGCGTCATGTTCGCGCCCTCGGCCCCGGAGCTCCACGCCCCCGTGGTGAGGATCGCGAGGCCCGTCAACGTGCAGACGACGATCGTGTCGATGAACGTCTGGGTCATCGAGACGAGCGCCTGGCGCACGGGTTCGCGGGTCTGCGCGGCGGCGGCGGCGATCGCCCCGGTGCCGAGCCCCGATTCGTTCGAGAAGATCCCGCGCGCGACCCCGAAGCGCATCGCCTGCAGGACGGTGTAACCGAGGGCCCCGCCGGCTACCGCCCGCCCCCCGAACGCGTGCTCGAACACGAGGCCGAACGCCGCCGGGATCTCCGCCGCGTTGGAGATCAGGACCAGACCCGCGACGCCGATATAGAGGACGATCATCGTCGGCACGATGACGCTCGCGACCCGGCCGATGGAACGGATGCCTCCGATGATGACGAACCCGACCGCGGCCGCCGTGACGAGACCCACAATCCAGTGCGGTATCCCGAACGACTCGTTCATCGCGTCCGCCACCGCCTGTGACTGGACGCCGTTGCCGATCCCGAACGCGGCGAGCGTCGCGAAGGCGGCGAAGGCGATCGCGAGAACCCGCCCGAGCCCTCCGCGTCCGAGCCCGTGCTCCAGATAGTACATGGGACCACCGGCCTTCTCGCCCCGCGCGTCGGTTTCCCGGTAGCGGACGCCGAGGACCGCCTCGGCGTACTTCGTCGCCATCCCGAGGAGCCCCGTGACCCACATCCAGAAGAGCGCGCCGGGACCGCCCGCCCCGATGGCGGTCGCCACGCCCACGATGTTCCCCGTGCCGACGGTCGCGGCGAGCGCCGTCATGAGCGCCTGGAAGTGGGAGATGTCGCCCTCGCCGTCCGGCTCGCGGCGCTTCACGAGCGCGAGCCAGAGCGCGTGCCACAGGCGGCGAAACTGCAGTCCCCGCAGCAGTAAGGTGTACACGAGGCCCGTCATGAGGAGCAGGATGATGAGGGGTACGCCCCACACCCATGCCTGAATCGTCTCCAGGGCCTGGACCACGGGAATTCGCTTCGCCTTGTGTAAGGAAGAGAGAGCCCCCGGGTCTGCCGCGGGCGGGGGAGTGGGACGTTAGGCCGGTGCCCGCGGCGGCGTCAACGTCGCGCGGCGCTCTTTGGGCCGGCCATCGGCTTGCGTACGTTGCCAGCGATCCCGGAGGACCCCCGCTCGCGACCCGTATCCACGCTTTGGAAGGATCCCGCTCTTGGAACAGCACCAGCCGGATGAAGCCGTGGCGGCGGAGGCGCCGGCGCCGGAAGCGCTCGAGGCGCTCTCGGCGGCGGTCGCGCGCGGGCGTCACCTCGCGCTCATCGCCTCCGAGGGGGCGGGCCTCGCGCAACTCTATGCGGCGGCGGCGACACGCGATCTGGCGGAGGGCGGGGCCGGCGACGGCGAGGGGCGGGTCTTCGTGCTGACCGCGTCGGTGGAGCGCGCACGGCGTTGCGCGGCCCGCATGTACGACGCCGCACGGGAGGCGGGGCACGACGTGGTCGTCGTCGCGCCGGGTGCGACGCCCGAGGCGGCGGAGCGGGCGCCGATCCTCGTCGGGCCACCGGCTCCGCTGCTCGAGGCCGTGCGGAAGGGTGACATCTCCGCCACGGCGCTGAGGACGCTGGTGCTGGACGATGTTCCGGGGCTGGAACCGGCGTGGTCGGCCGTCGAGGCCGTGCTGCAGGCCTGCGACGAGGGGGCGCGCCGGATCGCGACGACCCACGCCCGCGACGCGGGGTTCGACGAGTTTCTCGGGCGCTGGCTTCCGCGCGCGCGCCGGTGGCCGAGCGAACTGTTCGCCGAGCCGCGGGACGACGCGCCGGGGGCGGGCCAGGGGTCCGCGGCGACGGTTGCCGTCGCGAGCCGGGCCACCCGGGCCGGACGGCTGGCCCGCCTGGCCGAGTTGCTGCACGGCATCACCCGGGACGGCGCGGCGACGGCCGTCAGCGTCGAAACGGCCCCCAACGCCGTCGCCGAAGTTCAAACGGCGCTCTCGACGGCCGGGTTCGATGTCGCCGGACCCGGCGGCGACGCTCCCGTGCACGTCGGGGCGTGGGGACAGGTCGATCCCGCTCCGCACGCGGTCGCCTTCGAGCTGCCGCCGGCGCCGGCCCCGCTCGCGCGGGCGGCCGGGACCGCCGACCGCTGTTACGCCATCGTCGACGCGCTGCACGAGCGGCAGTTCAAGCTCACGGCGGCGCGGGCCGGGCTGCCCGTCGCGCCCCTCGGAGAGCCGGTCGACGCCGCGCTGCTGGACGACATCGCGGCCTTCCGGGCCCGCGTCTCCGACGCCCTCGAACGGGAAGACACGGCGAGCGGTGCCCTCCTGCTCGCGCCGCTCATCGAGGAACACGGCGGCGCGCACGTCGCCGGCGCCCTCGCCGGCCTGCTCCGGGCGGCCGACCTGGCCCGGCCGGCCCCGGAGGCCGGGGAGCCCCCCGCAGCCCGGGAGACCGCGGCAGGCGCCCGACCCGCTGTGCACACCGACGCCCACGCCCGGCGCGCGACGCGCCCCACGTGGACCCGCGTCTTCGTCGGCGTCGGGAAGCGGGACGGCGCCGGCCCCGGCGACCTCGTCGGCGCGATCACCGGCGAGACCGGCGCGGCCGGCGGACAGATCGGGCGCATCGACATCCGCCAGAACTTCACTCTCGTCGACGTCGATTCGCTCGTGGCCGACGAGGTCGTCCGCGGTCTCGACGGCCGCATGATCAAGGGCCGACAGGTCGTGGCCCGACTCGACCGTGGTGCGGCACGCGGCTGATGTGCAGTCTGCCGGACTTCTCCCGCTTCAGGAACCGCCTGCTGGGGGCCGTCTTCTTTACGGCGGGCCTCGTCGTGGTCGGGACGATCGGCTTCTCCCTCATGCCGGGCTGGAACCTGTCGGACGCCTTCTTCATGACCGTGATTACGGTCTCGGCGGTCGGATACGGTGAGATCCAGACCCTGACGCCCGGCGGCCGTCTCTTTGCGAGTTTTCTGATCGGGGGCGGCATCGTCACGCTCGCGATCTGGTTCGCCCTCATCACCGCCACGCTCGTCGAGATGGACCTGACCCACGCATTCAGGAAACGCAGAACGATGACAAGGATCGAACGCACCAAGGACCACGTGATCCTGTGCGGCGCGGGCCGTACCGGACTCCACGCGATCAAGAGGTTCGTCGCCCGGGGCGACCCTTACGTCGCCATCGAGAGCGACCCCCAGCAGGTCGCGCGCGCACGGCAACTGGACCCGGACTTGCTCATCATCGAAGACGATGCGACGAGTGACGAGGCTCTGGTGGCGGCGGGCATCACCCGCGCCCGGGGACTCATCGCCGCACTCAGCGCGGACACGGACAACGCCTTCGTCTGTCTGGCGGCGCGGGAGCTGAACCCGGATCTGACCATCGTGGGCCGAGCCCGCTCGGAGCGTTCGGTGGGGAAGCTGAAGAAGGCCGGCGCCGACCGCGTCGTCACCCCCAACGCGACGGGCGGCATTCAGATGGCTTCGCTCGTCCTGCGCCCGGATGTGACGCTCTTCGTCGACGTAGCGGGCAAAGACGGCCTGGAGCTACTTCTCGAGCAGGTGCTCGTGTCCCCGACCTCGGAGCTTGCGGGGCTCACGCTGGCCGAAGCCGCCATTCCGGCCAGAACCGGGTCACTCATCGTGGCAATCCAGCGAGGCGAACGGGACGAAGGGGACGAGCCTTTCCTCTATAACCCGGGTCCGGGGGAACGGGTGCGACCCGGCGACCACCTTGTCGTGCTGAGCCCTCCAGGCAAGCTCGACGACCTCCGCCACCTGCTCGCCTGAGGAGGTCCCGGCTTCACGATCGCTGCAGGACTAGATCCGTTCCGGGTCCTTCCGGAAGAAGGGGGCCCACTTCTCCTCGGGCGAAGGCGGCGTCAGCAGGCTCACCACGATCAGGAGCCCCAGGGAGATCAGGACGCCGGGAATCACGATGTAGTCGCTCGAGGCGAAGTCGAACTCCGTCCCCCCGATCAGGGCCGTGAAGTTCACCCCGAGCCGGGAGAGGACCGCGATCCCGACGATGCTCCCGAGCCCTCCGGCGATGCACGCCACGCCACCCTGCGCCGTCACCCGCCGCCACAGGAAGGCCGCGAGCAGGGCCGGCGTCAGGCTCGCCCCCACGAGTGAGTAGGCGTACAGCGCCATCGAGAGCACGGTGTCGAACTGCGTGAGCAGCACGAGCCCCAGGCCGCCGAACAGGACGATGCAGAGACGCTGCACTCCCAGCTTCCTCCCTTCGCTGGCGTCCGGATCGACGAAACGCTCGTACAGGTCACGGCTCACGTTGGTGGACGGCACGAGCAGGAAGGTGTTGCCGGTCGAGAGCACGATGGCGACCGCCGCCGCGAGCAGGATGGCGCCGCCGATGACCGGGAGTCCGTTGGCGGCGATGTAGAGGATCACCGTCTCCGACGCGGCCCGTCCGACCAGAGAGACCTGCTCCGGATCCGCCAGCTCGGGGAACACCGAGCGCCCGACGATCGCGATCAGGGCCAGCGAGGTCTCGATGAAGACGACGCCGATGAACATCCCGACTACGGCCTTCCTGGCGGACCCCGCGTCCTTGGCCGAGAAGAACTTCTGGTACATCCCGCTCTCGCCCAGGATGAGGAGGAACGTCGGCATCGCGACGCCGAGCACCCAGAGGAAATTGTGCCCCCCCAACATCGTCAGATGCCCTTCGGGCAGCCCGGCCGCGATCGCCCCGACCCCACCGTTGGAGAGGACGAGATAGGGGAGGCCGATGATGATGCCGAGGGTGATGATGATCCCGTTAAGGAGGTCCACCGAGACGATCGACACCATGCCGGCGGCCGCCGTGAAGAGCACGATCGTCGCCGCCGTGATGTACATCCCGGTTTCGGGGGAGATGGCGCCGTCGGTCACGATGCTCAGGATCCAGCCGCCGCCCCGGAACTGGTAGGCGGCGATCGTCACGTAGGCGAGGATGATCGCGACGGTGCCGAGGATGCGGGCCACGGCGTTGTAGCGCTGCTCCAGCAGGTCCGGGACCGTGTACTTCGCGATCGCTCGCACGCGCGGGGCGAGGTAGAAGGCGACGAGCAGCCCGGCCCAGGCGCCGAACGAGAACCACAACTCGGCGATGCCGGTACGGTAGGCCAGCCCGGCCCCTCCGAACAGCGATCCGGACCCGATCCAGGTGCAGATGAGCGTCCCCACGAGGAGCGCCACCGGCACGTTCCGACCCGCGACCATGAAGTCCGCGTGGCTCTTGATCTGCCGGGAGCGCCACAGCCCGATGCCGATCAGGATGAGGGGATAGCCGAAGACGGCGATCGTGAGCAGGTCCATCGGTCCTCCGCCTTCCGGGGGAATCCGCTGCTTCCAGTTCCGCTGCTTCCAGTTCCTCTACTTCCCGTGCCTCTACTTCCCTTTCGACATCCGGCGCTTCAACTCCTCGAGCATGGCGTCGGCCTGCACCTCCCGCAGTTCGCGTTCGGCCGCGAAGTCGCGGCGCGGCGCACGAGGCGCCGGGTCGAGCGTCTCCTCCACCTCGCGGGTCGCGTCGTCGAGGTCGGTGCGGCTCTGCATCTTGCCGGCCATGCGGTCGAACGCGTCGACCGAGTCGAACCGGCTGGCCGAATGCTTGATCGCCTTCGCCCGCCGCTGCTGCACGCTCAGCGAATCCCGGCGCGCCATCGCGCTCTTGAGCTGCTCGGCGCCCTGCGCGGCCTCGTCCCTGCGCTGCCGGATCTCGGCCTGGGTCGCCTCGGCCTTGATGACGAGCACCTCGAGACGCTGCCGGTGCCGCGCCGCGAACCGGTTCGCCACCTCGACCGTCTCGGCGTCCCCGATCTCGGCCGCCTTCGCCGCCCGCCGCTCGGCGGTCCGGGCCGCGTTCCTCTCCTGATCGGCCTGTCCCACCTGCGACTGGAACAGCGCCTCGAGTTCGGTGATCCGCGCCCGCGTCTCGACGAGTTCCTCGCGCATGGCGTAGATGACGCGATCGATGTCGTCCTCTTCGATGCCGTCCCGCTTCGCCTCCATGCGGTCGAGCACGTCGTCGACCATCCGCCTCAGTTTCTTGAACATGGCCTTGAGGTTAACAGCCCTCGCCGAAACGCCGCCACCGATTCCCCGTCGCCTTGCGGTATATACAATACCCCTGTATAGTATATCCTACGGAAGATCGTCGATGGTTTCTGGCTGAGCGGGAAGAGCGTACGGATTGAATGGCGGTGGGCGAGGCAGGGGCGCATGCGATGGGGATCGCGGAGGGGACGAAGCGCGACCTCGACCGTCGGCTGGCCCGGATTCGGGGACAGGTCGGGGGCATCGCCCGCATGGTGGAGGACGAGCGATACTGTCCTGACATATTGCAGCAGTTCGCCGCCGTTCACTCCGCGCTCCGTTCGGCCGAGAAGGAACTCCTGATGAACCACCTGGAACGCTGCGCCACACACGCGATCGCCGAAGGAGGCGACGCTGCGGTCCGCGTGCGCGAGGAGATCGCGGACCTCTTCATGCGCTTCGCCGGCAAGTAGACGGCAGACGACCCGATGTCGAACGCGACCCATCTGAAGAAGACGTACCGGATCACGGGCATGCACTGCGCCGGCTGCGTGGGCTCGGTCGAAAAGACCCTGAACGCGATCGACGGCGTGGAGGCGACGGTGAGCCTGCCGGCCGAGTCCGCCACGCTTGCCCTGACCCGAGAGGTCGGCTTCGATGAACTCGCCGCGGCGGTCCGGCAGGCGGGCTACGAGATCGAGCCCATAGCGGAGGCGGACCGCGGAGAGGCCGAACGCAAGCGCCTCGCGGACACGGAGGCCCGCTCGCACCAGGCGTGGCGGACCATGTGGACCGCGTGGGCGCTCACGGCCCCCGCCATGTTGTGGATGTTGCCCGAGATGTTCGCCGGCGTGCGCTGGCCGTCGCCCCTCCTCTTCGACCTCGGGGTGACGGTGCTCGGGGCCGCCGTCCTCGCCGGGCCGGGCGCGGACACCCTGCGCGGCGCCTGGCGCTCGGCGCGAGGCCGGATGCCCAACATGGACGTGCTCATCGCGCTGGGGGCCGGTGTCTCCGTGCTCACGGGCGTGTGGGCGGTGCTCCATGTGCTCGGCCTCGCCCCGATGATCATGAACTTCGCGCCCGTGGGCGCGATGATCGCCTCCATCCACCTCACGGGACGCTTCGTCGAGGCGAAAGCCCGCGGCCGCTCTTCCTCCGCGATCCAGGCCCTGCTGTCGCTCGAGGCCCCGACGGCCCGCATCGAACGCGCGGGCGCCGAACTCGAGGTGCCGACGCGGGACGTGCGCCTGGGCGACGTCATGATCATCCGCCCGGGCGAGAAGATCCCCACCGACGGCGTCGTCCTCGAGGGAAGGAGCGCGGTGGACGAATCCCTCGCGACGGGTGAGTCGATCCCGGTGGAGAAGGAGCCGGGGGACAGCGTCCTGGGGTCGACCGTGAACCACTCCGGCGCGCTGCGGGTGCGGGCCACGGGCGTGGGCGAGGACACCTTCCTGTCGAACGTCATCCGCCTCGTGGAGGAGGCGCAGGCAAGCAAGGTCCCGATCCAGGAGTTCGCGGACCGCGTGACGGCCGTCTTCGTGCCGGTGATCCTGGTCGTGGCGCTGGCCGCCTTCGCGGGCTGGTTCGCCCTGCCCGTCGTCTTCTCCGATGCCGCGCGCTGGGCCTCGGGCTTCCTCCCGTGGGTGAACCCGGATCTGGGTCGGCTGTCGCTCGCGCTCTTCGCCGCGGTGGCGGTACTGGTGATCGCGTGTCCGTGCGCGCTGGGGCTCGCCACCCCCACCGCGCTCATGGTCGGCACCGGCCTCGGAGCGACGCGGGGCATCCTCATCCGGGACGGCGCCGCCGTTCAGACGCTGGACCGGGCGGACACGCTCGTGTTCGACAAGACGGGCACGCTGACCCGCGGCGCCCCGCGCGTGGTGGCGGTGCACATGGCGGCTGCCCGGCCCGGCGATGCGGCGGAGAGCGGCGACCGCGCGGACGGCGAAGCCCGGCTGCTCGCGCTCGCGGCCTCACTCGAGGACGCGTCGGAGCACCCCCTCGCCCGGGCCGTGGTCGCGGAGGCACGCCTCCGCGGCGTCCCGCTCGCACGCGCGGCCCACGTGGAGGCCCAGGTCGGCATGGGGATCGTGGGTGTCGTCGACGGGGAGCGGGTTGTCGTCGGGAACACGCGGCTCCTGCGCGAGGAGGGCGTCGCGGGCGAGGACATCGCGGAACTGGAACGACGATTCGGGTCCGACGCGCGCACCGTCGCCCATGTGGCCGCCGGCGGGCGGCTGCGGGGCACGATCGCGATCGCCGACCCCGTGAAGGAAGACGCGCGGGAAACCCTCCTCGAGCTGAGTCGCCGCGGCTTCCGGACCGTGATGCTCACCGGCGACCACGAGGCCGTGGCGGCCGCCGTCGCCCGGCAACTCGGGATCGACGACTTCCAGGCCGGGCTCCTCCCCGCCCAGAAGGTCGAGGCCGTGCGGCGGCTCCGCGCCGAAGGTCACACCGTGGCCTTCGTGGGCGACGGGATCAACGACGCCCCCGCGCTCAAGGCGGCCGATGTCGGCCTCGCGGTGGGCACCGGCACCGACATCGCGATCGAAGCCGCGGACATCACCCTCGTGCAGGGCGATCTCGGCTCCGTGCTGCGCGCGACGAAGCTCGCCCGGGCCACCTTCCGCAAGATCCGGGAGAACCTCTTCTGGGCCTACGTCTACAACGTCGTCGCGATCCCCGTCGCCTTCCTGGGCCTCCTCCACCCCGTCATCGCGGAAGCCGCCATGGCGCTGAGTTCGATCTCGGTCGTCACCAACGCGAACCGCCTGCGCCGCGCCCGGCTGTAGGCCACCCGCCGAGGTTTGCCTTCGTCCGTGCGGGGGCGCATCATAGGCGCCGGTTCTTCGGGTTCATCCGGTTTCATCCGAGAGAGGTTCGATGGCCTCACGCTGGATCGGTCTCGCATTGGGACTCTGGTACCTGGGCGCACCCTTCATCTGGGGCTATCCGTTCGGTTTCCTGTGGTGGCACAGCGTGGTGCTGGGGGGCTCGATCCTCGTCGTCACGATCACGTTCAAACTCGGGATCAACCGGATCAGCGGCTGGGGCCTGATCGCACTGGGCGCCTACAGCATGCTGTCGCCCTTCATCCACGGGTATCTGCCCAACGCGCAGGCCTTCTTCAACGACCTCATGTTCGGCGTCGTCACCGTGGGTACCGGCGTCGCGATGGGCGGGGCGGGCATCGAACACTCCGACGAGGCGCACAGCGCGGCCTGACTCCCGGCGTTCCCGCGGGAACGCTTCCTACTTCGGCTCCAAGCCCAGCGCCCGCACGAACGCGTCGTAGTCCACCAGCGCCACATGCGGCACGGGCCTGAGAACTTCGAGGAGTACGGAGTGGCCTGGCTGGGCGTCCAGCAGCGCCATCTGGCTGCTCGTGTGGAAGGCCGGCGCGTCTTCGTCCAGCAGCATGACCCGCGTCCCGGACTCGCCGCTGACCCATGCGGACAGGATGCGAGTCTGATCGAGGATGGCCGCTCCGACGAAGATGGCAGGCGGCGGCTGCTGGATGGCTCCGTCGCCCGTGCGCTGTTCCCTGGTTGGGCCGGGATCTGCGAACTCGGGGACAGTGTCTACGGCCACCGTCCGATAGTCGGGACAGGCCAGGGTAAGCGTCTCAGGAGGATCCCTGGCATCGTGGTGGAGCAGGATCAGCTCTCCACCCCTGGCGAGGCGGCTGGAGCCGCCAAGGGCGCGCCTTTGGCGGGCCCGGCGCTCCGCCGGACTTGCGCCCTCGACGATCGCGGACGGAGGATCGGCGAGCGCGCCGAACGACCTGAGCCAGACGATGGTTCCCTCCGTATCCGGCCCGGGCCCGTAGGCCAGGAAGTCGTCGCCGCAGCCCCGAGCCACCGAGGTGGGGAAGAATCCGATGTTCCGCTCGTCCACCAGTTGTCCCCCGAGGGTGAAGATCGACGCGCGACCGGGCTCAAGCAGGAGCACGTGATCGTTGGAGACTCCGATTGCCGTGGGGGACGTGGCTTCTCCCGGACCGCCACCACGCGGAACGAAGGCGACCGCGAGCGTCCCGTCGCGCTGGAAGACTCGAACGAAGGGCGGGACCTGGTCGAGCACGACGACGAAGCGACCGTCCGGGCTCATCTGAGCATCGAGGATCCGGGAGAAGATTTCGGCTTCCGAGCCCGCGTCGACCTGATGGCCGATTCTGACCGCCGATCCCAGGAGCAGCTCGAGGGACGCCGAGATGTCGACCACATCTCTCCCCTCGCCGACCCGTGCCCCGCTGGGCGCGCCCTCGCCACCGCAGGCCGCGAGACCCGCGAGCAGCACGATTCTGGAAGGTGCCAGTATGCGCAGGGAACGCCTCATCAATCCTCGGGAAGTTCGTACCAATCTACCTCATCGTCCGTGAGCCCGTCGGAGCGGCGGAGCGCGATGAGCCGATTGCCGAGGATATCGATCATGCTCACGGCACCCTGGAGTGCTGCAGTCCCCGTGAGCGAGGCTGACTCGAGATCGTAGACGTCCACGTAGACGCCTTCATCTTCCCCGAGTCGCAGGATCCACAGCCGGCCTTCCGTGTCGACGCCCGCGGAGCCGTACCACGGATTCGCGCGTGCGCGCAAATCCTCGGCGGTGTATCCCGGGTCGAAGCCGCCCGGGTTGTTCTCCCGGGCCCGCATCATGTTCGCGATCACCTCTTCGCTCGTGAACCTCTCCCTGTACGTCGGCGACCGGATCACGACGGCCTCGCCCGATCCGGACGGATACCAGAGCAGGAACTCGCCGAAGCAGGCCACATGGACGATGCCGGCGCCGGCCGGGTAGGCGGCGCCGATCTTTTTCTGGCGGGGGCCGGGGGCCGTCCGGCACGCCACGACCGAGGGATCGGGCAGCCACTTCCGCAGGACCTCGCCCGTCCCCAGGTGGATCTCCGCCTCGGCGTATACAGGGTCGTCAGGCGCCATGTGCGCGGTGAGGGCCGTGCTGTCCGTCTGCCTGATGAGACCTATGGTCATGCCACCCGTTGGGGCACTCGATACGAACACGCCTTCGGGTGTGAACCGCGACATCCGGTTCAGGCGTGTATCGCTCACCGTGATGTCTCCGTGCGGCCCCCGGGTGATCGCGGTCGGCATCACCAGTTCCCCCGGGCCCTCGCCCGGTTTCCCGAAGGTCAGCGAATCCCCGCGTACGTCCACGCAGTAGCCCTGGATCCTGTACCGGTCGACGACACAGGCCGTGTCGGGGCTGATCAGGGCGGCACCCAGGAGTGATGCCGGAAGGCTGGCCGAGGCGAACGGTTCGAGGTTGACCGTCACACCGGGGGCGGCCGCCTCCCCGCGGCAGGCGAGGAGGAGAACCGCAGCCAGGAGTCCTACTGACTACCCGCACGCGTCCCCCATGCAACCCCAAAAAACTCTGCCGCCCTCCGTGTTGGCCCACCCGTACGCCATGGCCTCGCTCGCGCCCCGTTCGATCAGCGTGTCGTACCACCAGTTCCAGGTTTCCATCGCTCGGCTGTGGCAGGAGGCCGTGCATGCGTCCGGCCCGACCTGCCCCGCGAGCGGCAGTGCCATCGCCAACACCAGCATGAAGCTGGCCAACGTACGCTGTGGTCGTCGCATGGGTCCTCTCCCGTGGTTCGTGTTACCGTCCGAACCTCTTCCGGACGCAGCGGGGCATATCTTCCCCGTGTGCCAGATGCCGGGAGAGGGCGAGACCTTACACGAAGCCCTCGAGCGATGCGGCCGGTGCGGCAGTCAGCGTCGATCGGTCAGGGCAGCAACGTCAAACCAGTCCACGCGGCGCTCCGAAATCACGCCGCCGGTGTCCCGCTCCACCAGGACCGCGAGCGTGTTCCCGAGTACATCCATGCCCAACACCTTGTCCGCCACCTGTAGCGTCAGCGCGTACTCGGGACCGGTATCCGTGAGGCGGTACATTTCGATATGGCTGAGGGCGGGGATCACATCCTCGGCATTCCAGTACGACACCGCCCAGAACCGACGCTGGTCGTCCACAACCCGCGCGCCGTACCAGACCTTGGGTCTCGCCCGGATTTGTTCCTCGTCGAGGTTGGGTCGGAAGCCGCCCGCTGGAATCGAATTCAGCAACCTTAGCGACGCCGCAACATCCTCCTCGGTCGGGTACCGCTCCACATATGTTGACCGCACGATGGCGGTCGGTTCCTCCGCATCTCGGTCCGCGTACCACACCAGAAACTCACCGTAGCACGTCACGAACAGAAGACCGCCGCTCTCATCGTGGTATCCGAACCCAAGCTGGCGGGGGAGCCCTCCGGGCGTCGGGGTAGAACAATCCACGACATCCGCTTCGTCGGGGAACGTCCGCTCCCAGACGATACGACCCGTGGCCGTATCTATCTCCGCATTCACGAAGGAAGAACCGTTCGCCAGGTCGAGCCTGTAGTAGCTGCCGACCATCGTCCCACCCATGGCCGAAGGGCCGCTGGCGAGCAAGAAACTCGGGATACCCGGAGTGGACGTCAGGAACGTGCCAGATCCCGAGAACATCGATACGCGGTCGAGCCGCCGGTCCACGACGCCGATCATTCCTGACGCGCCACGAAGGATTCCCGCCGGGTCGGTGAACTCGCCCGGCCCCTCACCTTCGTTACCGAACATGAACGACTCGTCGCCCGGATCGGTACAGACGACGCGGTACCAGTACGTATCGATGACGCATGCCGACCCAGCCTCCAGCAAGACGACCTCATCGGACATGCTTGGAGGCGACACGACTGAGGCATACGGCTCGAGCCGGGCAGACGGCGACGCGGAATCACCCGGCTCGCCACACGCGGCGGCGAGCAGCGCGATGGGTACGAACACAGCCCGCCGATGCCGCAACATCAGATCGCCAGACGCCCGATACCCAGGAGCAGCCAGAGGACGTCGACCAGGAGAGAAAGCCCACACCCCGACGCCGCCCCAACGATCAGGCGCTTGTCGCCGCGGAGGCGGCAATACGCGACGCCGAGCAGCGCGTGAAAGGCCGCATCGAACACTCCCACTGCCGGGATGTCGGCTGGGGACCGAGGGAACGTTGAAAGTGGTATCGCGGTCGCATGCACCACGACGCCCAGTGGGGGGGGATCCAGCAAGGCGGGGGTGGTATCCCCCAGGAACATTGCATCGGGATCCGGCAGCAGGGCCGCCGCAGCCCCAGCGGGGTCTACACCACCCGCGGCCAGGACAATCCGGAGCGCATGGCCGGCAAGCAAGATGTAACCGGCGTGCACCGTCACGCTGAAGAGTTGTCTGAACGAGACGCTCTTCCCGGGCGTGAGCCGAGACACAGCCAACAGAATGCCCGCCAGTGCCGCGAAATATAGAGGAGTGATGAGGACTTCGCGGACCACGGAAACGACAGCGTTCGCGACGACTACAACCGGGAGAGCGAAGGCCGGCCAGGACGCGACTCCGTACTCGTGATGGACCAGTCCGGCAATCATCCACAGACATGCACTCGCGAAAACGTATGTGACCAGCGCACGCCTCCACACTGGCTCTTCCGCCACCGCATCGAACGACAGCAGGACGCGCCGGCTGAGAGCGTGCGGCCGGACCCGGGGGGAATTCACTCCGTCACGGATCAAGCGGGCCGGCGGCGAACGGCAGCAGGCCGGGCTCGGCCGGAAGCAGCTCATAGACGCGCACCTGGTCCATGCAGAGTTCTACCAGCCGTCCGCCGACAGCGGCGTAGTCCACTCCGAAACAACCGGAGGGGCGTTGGTACTCCCCGCGAGCAACGACGGAAACCGAATCGTCAGTCGAGAGAGGGATCGTCGTGGCGAGAGCCAGGTGGCCGGTCGCATACGGTGTTACCCAGAGATCGCCCAGCAACATCCGCACGCCCCGCGAGAATGGGATGGACGAGCGTACCGCGTCCCGCGGAACCCCCTCCCGCCCGCCGGTCTCGCGGGACTCGCGCTCAATCGCCTCCGCGTCGGCGGCGAGCGCCTCGGTGAGCCACGCCGGGAAGGCGACCGGGGTGATGTCGGTGATCCGGGCCGACGCGATGTCCAGCGCGATGCGCCACGCTCCGTAGGCCCGGACATCGGTGTTCCGAAACGCGACGACCGTGTCGGGCGCAACGACCGCGAACTCGAGGTCGTACTCCGTCCAAAGTGACCGGAAGTCGTCCGGCGCCAGCTCCGGGGGGAGTTCCCCGGCGAGGTCCACTTCTTCGCCGCCGGACTGGACGGTCAGCGAGACTCTCCGGCCGACCTTTCGGTACAGCACCGAGCCGTCCGGCAGCACGGCGAAACCCCGCACCAATTGCGGGACCTGCATCTCCTCCAGCAGCTGTCCGTCCGGATCGAACCGTGACAGCCGGCCGAGCCGGAGGTCGGCCACCCACACGCCGCCCCGGGGATCGGCTTCGATCGAATGCGGATCTTCGAACTCACCCGGGCCGCCGCCAGGACCCCCGATCACGGCTCGCAGCTTCGCGTCCTCGTCGAGGCGCAGAACATGCTTCGCGAATGTGTCGAGGACGTATATCTCATCCCTGCCGCTGGCGCCGATGGCGAGATCCCATCCGCGCTCGATCAGGAACTCCGATCGCATGTCGAGAGGATCTGCCGGGAACCCCGCGATGAACGCTCCGGGCTCCAGGACGCGATAGCCGGCCACTGAGGCTGCCGCGGGGGCGACCGACGCGGTGGGCGGGTTGCCGCTTGAAAGGTCACAGCCCCAGCCAAACCCGGCGGCGACGGCCAGAATCATCGCCGCCGCATCGCGGCTGGCTATGCACTGCCTCATATCAGTATCCAAATATCAAGTATCCAAGTGCCAGCGCCCTCCGCATGCGCGCGACGAACACCTCCGCCTGCCGTACGCCCCAAGGCCGCGAAGGTTCACGCTGCCACTTCGGTCCCCGTGGCACATGGCTCCGCAGACGTTCCTGCGGGACGTCACACGGCCGATCCGGGCTGTACGGAAACGGGCCTGCCGACTAGGCTCCGAACTTCGCGAGGCGGCCGGCTCTGGCGGCGGCGAGGCGCATGAGGTCGCAGCCGCGAACGCGTCCGTGCGCGCCGGTTCGACACGCCGTCTCTCCGAACGTCGTGGCCGCGTCGTTGCGCGCCGGGCCTCCGTGGATGAGGAAGGGGACCGGGTGCCAGCTGTGGTTGCGCATGGTCGAGGGCGTCGAGTGGTCGCCGGTCACGAGGATGACGTCGGGTCCGGCGTCGACGAGTTCCGGCACGATGGCGTCGGCTTCCTCGATGGCGGCTACCTTGCGGTCGAAGTCGCCGTCTTCTCCGGCCTTGTCGGGAGGCTTGAAGTGGAGGAAGAAGAAATCGTGCTCGGCGAGCCGCGCCCTCAGCGCGTCGACGAGCGGAGCCGCGCCGTCGGGCGCCGTCCGCGCGTCCATGCCGACGAGGCGGGCGACGCCGCGGTACATGGGGTACGCGGCGGCGGCGGCGGCCCGCATCCCGAACACGTCCTCGAACAGCGGCCAGTCGGGCTTGCTGGACACGCCCCTCAGGAGTGCCATGTTCGCGCGCGGGTGGTCCGCAAGCCGTTCGGCGGCCGCCTCGAGCCACGCCGCAAGGAGCCGGGCGGTCGGCTCGGACGCCGCGTTCCGCGCCGCCGGGGCGTGGGGCGGCTCGCCGGTCTGGCCCGGATCGGTGTCGTCCACGGCGTCGCCCGACGGGGCGTCGGGGTGCAGCACGAGGACGAAGCGGTGCTCCTTCACGTGACGCACGGAACAGCGGGCGCCGTCCAGTTCGATGCCGTCGAGCTGCCCGGCCAGGGGAGCGGCTTCGTCCGTCGAGATGCGGCCCGCCCGCCGGTCGGTCACCCGGCCTTGGGCGTCGACGGTGCAGAAGTTGGCTCGCACGGCGATGTCGCCCGGTCCGAGCGGGAATTCGATGCCGAGAGCCTCGAGCACGCCGCGGCCGGTCTCGTACACGAGGGGGTCGTAGCCGAACAGGGCCAGATGGCCGGGGCCGCTCCCCGGGGTGATGCCCGGCGCAACGGGGTCGTGGAGGCCGCACGTTCCGCCGCGGGCCAGTTCGTCGAGGTTCGGGGTGCGTGCGGCCTCGAGTTCGGTGGGGCCACCCGGCTGGCGGGGGAGCCCGCCCAGCCCATCCAGAACGTAGAGCAGCACCTTGCCGCCCCCACCCCCGGCGAGACGGGCGATCCGGTCGAGTTCCATGCGGCGGAACGTATGAGCGCCCCCGACGGCGGGCCAGCGGCCCGAGAGGGCCGGCGAGCGGGGCCGGGCGGCGGGCCGGAGGGGCGCGGCCGCGGGGCCGGTCGGTGAGCTTCGCGGTCGCGACAGAGGGCGTCACCCGGCGCTTCGGGCGGCGCTGGGCGCTGCGCGGGATCGACTTCGCCGTCCCCCGCGGGGCCGTCGTCGCGCTGCTCGGCGCGAACGGGACAGGCAAGACGACGCTGCTGCGGGTGATCTCCACGCTGCTGCGGCCGACGGCGGGCCGGGTCGAGGTGCTGGGCCATACGCTTCCCGCGGGCGGTGACGCGATCCGCGCGAGGACTGCCTTCATGACCGCCGGCGGCCACGCCTACGAGGAGCTGACCGGGCTGGAGAATCTCCGCTTCGCAACCCGCATGTCGGGCGAGGACGTCCCGGCCGACGCCCTGCGTGAGGCGCTGGCAGCCGTCGATCTCGCCGGGGCGGCGGATGTCCCCGTGCGTGGCTGGTCCACGGGGATGCGCAAGCGCCTCGAACTGGCGCGGCTCCGCCTCCGCCCGCTTGAGCTGGTGCTGCTCGACGAGCCCTTCGTGAGCCTGGATGAGGACGGCGTGGCGCTCGTCCACGAGGCGGTCCGCGCGTGGCGCGACGCCGGCGCCGCCGTGCTCATCGCCTCGCACCGGGTCGACGACGCGACGCGCCACGCCGACGAGGTCGTGCGGCTGGAGGGCGGACGGGTCGCCGCGGACGCCGGGTGAGGGCGCTCGCGCGGCGAGCCGCCGCCATCCTGCGGAAGGACATCCTCTCGGAGACGCGAACCCGGCAGGGGTTCACGGCCATGCTCTCCTTCGCGGCGCTCGTCCTTTTCTTGTTCAGCTTCGCGGTCGGAGCGGACAGCGCGCTCCTGGAACGACTCGCCGGCGGCCTCGTGTGGGTGGCGATCGTGTTCACCGGCACGCTGTCGCTGGGCCGGACGTTCCAGAACGAGGAACTGGCGGGCGGGACGCGGCTCCTGCGACTCTACCCCGGGGATGTACGCGCGATCTACCTGGGCAAGCTGGCGGGCAACCTCGTCGTGCTGGCGGCGCTCGAGGTCCTCCTCTTCCCGGCCGCCGCCATCCTGTACGAGGTCGACTTCGCCGCGCACGCCGGCCCGCTCCTCCTCGTGGCCGCCCTCGGCACGTTCGGCTTCTCCGTCATCGGGACCTTTTTCTCGGCCCTCACGGTACACCTCCGGGCGCGCGAACTCCTGCTCCCGCTCCTCCTCTTCCCCGCCCTCGTCCCCGTCGTGCTCGGGAGCGTGGGCGCGACGGACGCCTTCCTCGTCGGCGACCCGCTCGGACGCGCCGGGGGCTGGCTGAGGTTGTTGGCGTCGTACGACGTGATACTGTTCGTGGTCTGCGTCTGGATATTCCCCGTCGTCCTCGAGGAATGAGGCGAGATGAGGGTCCGATGAACCGGTTGGTGACCATCCGATGAACAAACTGACAACGCTGGGCTGGCTGGCGCTCGCCCTCATCGTGGCAGGCAGCCTACTCGGGCTCTTTGTCCTGCCCGCCGACGCGATGCAGGGCGAGGTCCAGCGCCTGCTTTACGTCCACGTCCCCATGGCGTGGGTGATGATGCTCGCGTTCTTCATCGTCTTCCTCATGAGCATCCTCTACCTCGTGCAGCGGAAGCTGAAGTGGGACCTCCTGGCGGTCTCCGCCGCGGAACTGGGGGTGCTCGGCGCCGTCCTCACCCTCATCCTCGGCTCGCTGTGGGGCCGGCTCACCTGGGGGATCTGGTGGGCGTGGGACCCCAGAATCACCACCACGGCGCTCCTCGTACCCATCTACACGGGCTACCTGGTCGTGCGTTCGATGACGGAGGATCCGGACCAGCGCGCGCGCTGGTCGGCCGTGATCGGCCTCATCGGGTTCGTCCAGGTACCGGTCGTGTACCTGTCGGTGTTCTGGTGGCGGAGCCTGCACCAGCCCCCGTCGTCGCCCCGTTCGATGGCGAGCGCGTTCGGGCTCGTGATGCTGCTCGGGTTCGTCGCCTACACGATCGCTTTCACGTATCTCTGGCTCCGGCGTTACAGGGTGGCTGCAACGGAACTCGAACTCGAACTGTCGGGTCCAGAGGACGAGAGGTTCAACGGGGTATGAACGAACACTGGATCTTCGTCGGCGCCGGGTACGGGATCACGTGGGCCACCCTCGTCTGGTACGTCCTCCGCCTTCGCCGCCGGGAGCGCGTCGCGCGGGCGGATTCGGCCCGGAGCGGCGAGGGAGCCCGGAGGAGGGGTCCGGGGTAGAAGGGGTTGGAAAAAGGGTGCGGTTCGTTCCGATTCCCTCTATAATCTCAAGTTTGTATCAAAAGCGACCGGAGCGAACCGTGGCGGGGCGGAGTTTCGGTTGGCCCGTCCCGGGCCGCTGATTTGTAGACGACCGACCCGAGTCAGGATTCGGATTTATATGGCGAAGACGGCTGCAAGCCGACACATGTTCTTCGACACGTACGCGCTCGATTCGTTCGATCAGTACCTGCAGGACGTGGAGCGGTATCCGCTCATCGAGAGCCCGCAGATCGAGCGCGAGATCGCCCGCAAGGCCCGTGCCGGCGACCGCCAGGCGGCGGAGCGCCTCGTCACGGCGAACCTGCGCTTCGTGATCTCGTACGTGAAGAAGTACCAGGGCCGGGGTTTGAACCTCGCCGAACTCGTGTGCATCGGGAACGAGGGCCTGCTCAAGGCCGTCAAGAAGTTCGATCCCGACAAGGGGGTGAAGTTCATCTCCTACGCGGTGTGGTGGATCCGGCAGACGGTGCTCCAGGCGCTGGCCGAGCAGACGCGCTCGGTGCGGATCCCGCTCAACCAGAACTCGAACCTGGTCAAGCTGTCCCGGACGGAGACGGCGCTCACCCAGAAGCTCGGACGCTCGCCGACGGACCGGGAGATCGCCGAGGAGATGGAGGAGCCGGTCGAGACCGTGCGGGCGCTGAGGCGCGTCGCCTCCGCCGAGCTGAGCCTCGACGCGCCGCTCGACAAGTCCGACCGCGACAGCGCCTCGTTCGGCGAGCGCTTCTCGGGGATGGACGACGCGGACATCGAGGAGGACGTCGAGGACCAGGCCCGGCGCGAGTTCCTCGAGAAGATGTTCGAGCGCTACCTGACCGAGCGTGAGCGGAAGATCCTGGTGCTGTACTACGGCCTCGACGACGGCGAGGAGATGACGCTGGAGGAGATCGGTTCGCTGCTCGGCGTGACGCGGGAGCGCATCCGGCAGATCCGGAACCGGGCCTTCGACAAGCTGCGCGCCTCGGCGGACGGAGAGGCGCTGGAAGGCTTCTGGCGCGCCACCGCCTGAATTTCGCGGGTTGCCGGGGGTTTTGGAGTACCGGCATCATACCCGCATGAAAACCCAGCCAGAAATCAGACGCATCCGAACGTCCGGCCTGAAGATTGCCGGGCTTGTGGTCGCGGGACTCCTCGCAGCGCACCCGGCCGCCGCGCAGTCGGGGGCGGATGTCGCGCGGGCGTACCGGGAGGCGCACGAGGCGGAGATCGTGCGGGACTTCGCCGAACTCCTGACCTATCCGAACCGGGCCCGCGACCTGGAGGACGTCACGCGGGCGGCGGAGTACATCCGCGACGAGTTACGCGCGGTCGGCGTCACCTCGGAACTCCTCCGGATCGATGGCGTCGCGCCCCTCGTGTACGGCGAACTCCGGGTGCCGGACGCGGAGCGGACCCTCGGCATCTACGTCCACTACGACGGCCAGCCCGTCGACCCCTCGAACTGGACGCACCCCCCGTTCGAACCCACGCTCTACACCGCGTCGATGGAGTCCGGCGGGACGCCGCGCCCCATGCCCGAGCCGGGGGATCCGGTGGACCCGGAGTGGCGGCTGTACGCCCGCTCGGCCGGTGACGACAAGGCGCCGATCGCCGCGATCCTGCCCGTCCTGCGCGCGTTCCGGGAAGAAGGCGTCCAGCCCACGTCCAACCTCGTCTTCTTCTTCGACGGCGAGGAGGAAGCGGGCTCGCGTCATCTGGGTCAGTACATGGAAATGGCGGCGGACCGGATCGCGGATATAGACGTGTGGCTCTTCTTCGATGGGCCCGCGCACCAGAGCGGCCGTCCGCAGCTGACGTTCGGGGTTCGCGGGTCCATGGGGATGGAGGTCACGGTCTACGGGGCCACGCGCAATCTCCACTCCGGCCACTACGGGAACTGGACCCCCGACACCGGGAACATCCTGGCCCGGCTCCTCGCCTCCATGAAGGACGACACGGGCCGGGTGCTCGTGGACGGCTGGTACGACACGGTCGAACCGCTGGGGGCGGAGGAGCGGGCGGCGCTGGAGGCGATGCCCCCGGTCGACGAAGCGCTCAAGCGGGAACTGGGGCTGGCGTGGACCGAGGGCGAACCGGAGACGCTGTCCGAGCGGATCCTCCTCCCGGCGCTCAACATCCGCGGCCTCACGAGCGGCAACACCGGCGCGCTGGCCCGGAACATCATCCCCAACACGGCGGTCGCCGCGCTGGGGATCCGGCTCGTCAAGGGCAACGAGGCGGACCACCTGCGGCAACTCGTCGTCGAACACATCGAGGGCCAGGGCTTCCACGTGGTGTCCGAGGATCCGGACATGGAGACCCGACGTCGATATCCCCGTATCGCCAAGGTCACGGGCGGAGGCGGTTACCCCGCGGCTCGCACGGGGATGGACAACCCGTTCGTGCAGGAGATCATCACCGCCGCCTCGGCGGCCGCCGACCGCGCGTTCGAGCCGGGCGCGCTCGTCCTCGCTCCGGGGCTGGGCGGCACCCTGCCCCTCTACCTGTTCACGGATGTGGCGGGGAAGCCCGCCGTGAACGTCCCCGTCGCGAACCACGACAACAACCAGCACGCGCCCGACGAGAACCTCCGAATCGCGAACCTGTGGTACGCCATCGATCTCTACGCAGCGCTCCTCACGATGCCGATCACCGTTTTCTGACAGGACCCGTTCCCATGAGACGATCCCTGAACGCGTCTGCCCACCGGCTCGGCGCCGTCCTGCTGCTTTCCCTCGCCCCGGCGGCGTCCGCGCAGACGAACCCGCTGTGGACGCAGGAGAAGGTGAAGAACTACCTGCCGCACATGACCGTGCCGGAGGTGCGCGACTTCCTCACACGCAGCGACATGGTGCTGATTCCGGTCGCGTCGCTGGAGCAGCACGGCAACCACCTGCCGATCGGCACGGACTACCTGAACGGCGTCGAGCAGGCGAAGCTCGTGGCGCAGCGGGCCGACGTGCTCGTGGCCCCGATCCTCCTGCCGGGGCAGTCTCCGTATCACATGGGGTTCGAGGGCACGATCACCCTGCCCTCGTCGCTGGTCCAGGAGGTGTACGTCGAGGCCGTGAAGAGTCTCATCGCGCACGGCTTCAAGCGTTTCCTCATCATGAACGCGCACGGGGGGAACCGGGCCATCACGACCTTCATCGTCGACCGCATCAACCAGGAGACGGCGGGCATCGCCGTGGACCTGGGCGCGGTGACGGGACCGTTCCGGGATCGGAGCCGGATGGCCTCGGTGCCGACCCCGCCGCCGGACGTACTCGACCGTCACGGGGGGACGCCCGAGACGTCGAGTTCGCTCTATCTCATGCCGGCGCTGGTGGATATGGACGCGGCGGTCCCGGCCGAGGTCACGATGCCCGCCCATCTGGAGGCGATGCTGCCGGACGTGCTCGCCGGCGACCCGACGGCGCTGGCCGTGTTCCTGGCCGAGGGCCTCAAGGACGCGTCGACGGGCAAGGGAACCTCGTCGTCAGAGATGTCGTCCACGGGCGTGTGGGGCACGCGCGACCCGGCCGAAGCCACGCTCGAGCGGGGACGGGTCGCGACGGAGGTGATGGTCGAAGCCGCGGTGGCGTTCATCGAACGTTGGAACGAACTGCGCCCCCCCGGTTCCTGATCCGGCCGGCGCAACGTGGCTGCGAAGCCGGGGTAGCCTTATCCTCCGGTGTGGACGGACAGACGGCCGAACGGGAGAGTCGCGCTCCGATGTACCCGAGATTCAAGCACTCCAAGACGACGCAACTCGCCTGTGAGTTCCTGCGCCTGGCAGGGGGGCGGATGAGCTACATGAAGCTCATCAAGCTCCTCTATCTTGTCGACCGACGCAGCCTGCTGGAGCGAGGCGTCCCGGTCACATACGACCGCTATGTGTCGATGAGCCATGGGCCCGTCCTGTCCGAAACCCTCGATCTGATCAACTACGGATCGGGCCCATCCGAGGAGAGTTACTGGGAGACCCATGTCGACCAGGATTCGCGTTACGAGGTTTCGCTCAAGGGCGATTGTCCCCTTGACGAGCTGTCCGACGCCGAGGTGGACCTGGCGCGAGCCGTGTACGCCGAGTTCGGAAAGATGGACCGTTGGGCGGTAGTCGAACGCCTGCATCAGCTACCCGAATGGAGGGACCCCGGGGAGGTCCGCGTGCTCCCGATTCGCTACGAGGACATCTTGGCGCACGAGAAGACGCCGGACGAGAGCGAACAGATCATCGACGATCTGCGTGCCATGGGGGCCGCCGAAGCGATCTTCGGCTGAGCCACGGACGTGCGCGCCGGAGATTGTTTTCTCATCGGTGGGCACTGGCTCACACCTCACCTCTGGATCGTGCTCACGGAGCCGTCCGGCGATCCGGCCCGCGTTCTGATCGCCAGCTGTACGTCCCGAAGATCCTGGTCTGACGACACTGTCGTACTCAATCGCGGCGATCACCCCTTCATCCGTCACGAGACCGTCATCGCCTACGCGCAAATCAGGATCGTGGAATCGCGGGTGATCGAGTTCCAGCTCTACCGCGGGAAGATCACGAGCAAAGAGCGGATGCGTCGCGCGGTCTTGGATCGCGTAGTCGAGGCGGTGCTGGCCTCGGACAACACTACCGGCAAGTGCAAGCAGTTCATCCGCGATGGGAACTTCGGCACGGATGCTGCTATCAAGTCCGTCGAGAAAAGGCGCGGAACTCGGGGACCGTGAGGAGGAAGATGGCGAGGCTGATGACGGCGCTGCCCACGCACCAGCGGCAGATCGCGTGGATGACCCAGAGTTCGAGCGCCGTGAGGTAGATCGTGAACCCGAGTCCGCCGAGCGCGAGCACGGCCAGGACCCGGGAGATCCAGCGCGCTGCGCCCGCCCCATCGCGAGTCCCGAGGATCGAGACCGCGAACACGGCCACGTACCAGGCAACGCCCCAGCCCGCCACGGGGAAGCCGAGGAAGCGGGCCCAGCGCGATCCCTGCACGAGGTCGCACCCTCCACCGGCGCCGCAGGCGAGTTCGCCGTAGTAGCCGAGCGCGTACAGGAAGAGGTAGGTGGAGAGGAAGAAGCCGGCCAGCGCCAGGAGCGCGATCCCCCGGCGCCGGTTGAGTCCGCTCACGGTTACGGCGTCCCCTCGCTGCTCTCATTCATTGCGGCGAGCCGGGCCTGGATGAGGCCCTCGAGGTGCGTGTAGGGATCCACGCCCTGCAGGCTCACGCGCTGCCCGTCTACGAACAGCGTGGGCGTGGAGTTCACGCCCCGCGTCTCGCCCACCTTATGTGCGCTTGCGATGCCGTCGAGGTGGCGGCGGTCACGCATGCACGCTTCGTAGTCGCCGGAATCGACGCCTGCCTCTCGGGCGATATCGGCGATCACCGAACCGGGATCCTGCTCCACGTACCAGCGCGTCTGGCGGGCGAGCAGGAGGTCGTGCATCGGCCAGTAGAGCCCCTGCTCGTGCGCGCAGCGCTCGGCAAGCGCGGCCGCGACCGAGTTGGGGAAGGTGCCGAGAATGAAGTTGTACGAAATCCATCGGACCGGGGCGCCCGCCGTCTCTACGTAGTTCTGCCGGATCAGCTTCCCGGCGAAGCCCGAGAAGGCCGCGCAGGCGGGACAGGAGGGATCGTAGTACTCCTCGATCGTGATGGGGGCCGACTCCGGGCCGAGGCCGACTCCGGCAGCGGGATCCGCTTCCGCCTCGGCAAGCACTTCCGCCAACTCGGCGGGCGTCGGCGGCGGGCCCGATCCGCCCTGTCCCCCACCCAGCAGGAGCCAGCCCGCGCCGACGACCACGATCGCGATCAGGCCGCCTCGGAACAGCCAGTTCGGCCGCGACGGAGGGCTCATCCTCTGTGCCGTCTTGGGTGCCGTCTTCTTTGCCATCTGTCAACCTCTCCCGGGCCTGGCAGCCCGTGCGTCATCGTGTCCGTAGCGGGTCAGAGCAACCCTCGGGCCAACCAGGCCAGCGCGGCCACGACGAAGAACGTCACGATGGCGAGAATCGTCAATCGGGCGCCGTCGGACAAGCGGCGGCCGCGCAGGGCGGTCAGGCCGCGGAGGGCGGGAATCAACCGGTCGGACCAGCGGGCGGCGATTTCCATGAGCACCGCACCGCCCGCGACCCCGTAGGCCGCATCGAGCCTCGTCACCTCTTCGTTCCAGGCGACGATCGCCTCTTCCACGCCCGCTTCTTCCGTCTCCGGAGGGGCGAGGTCGCGCGCGTGAAGCCGCTGCCACAGCAGTTGCTGTCTCGCCAGGACAGCGTCGAAGGCGGGGTCCAGCGTTTCGATCCGCTTCGACATCGCCTCCCACAGCGAAGGTCCATCCATCTGGGCGAACGCCCGCTCGCCCTGCTCGCGATCGAGACGCTTCGCGCGGACCAGGTGGCGGACCTCGTTCCCGTAGACCCGCGCCAGTTCCTCCGCGACGCCGCGGAAGGCGGCGATCGCGTCCTGTCTCATCTGCTCGGCGTCCATGGCCTCGACGGCGCTCATGAGGGAGCCCGCCTTGAGGGCCGCCGACCGCCGGAGCATCAGGGGGCCGAGCGCGATCTCGCCCAGCGCCTGGAAGTGTCGCTGGAAGTAGCCCCGATCGAAGCGCTCGCCGATGGAGGCGTCGATTCTCACCCGTTCGACCGCCGTATCGCAGGCGCTCTGCAGCGTGTCCGCGGCCTCTGAGAACTCCGGGAGACGCGCCGGCAGCGGCCGCGTGACCTCGCCCTTGGCGAACATCTCGAGCGCGCCGCCGGGGTCGAGCGGCGCGGGAGTCGTCCGCGCGACCCTCAGGACGGCCTGAATCTCCTCGGAGAACAGGTAGCGAATGGTCACGGACGTGTCGCCGGCCGCCAGGTGCAGCCCGGGCCGGCTCGCGCCTCCGGTCGAGATGGTGGCTTCTTCCGCGCGCTCGACGGGCCACCGCACGCGGTGCTTCCCTTCCCCCGCGAAGAGGTGCAGACCCTGCCGCGTGAACACCGCGAGATAGAGTCCGTTGACCGGCTCGCCGGCAATCTCGCCGGTGACCGCGGTCCCGGCGGCGCACACGACGACTTCGGAGGCCAGCGGCTGAAGGATCGACCGCCGGGTGTCCCCGCTCGTCCCGCGCTCGAGGGCGCGGGCGAGTTCCTGCAGATCGCCGCCGTCCCCGAAGAACGCGAGCGTGTGGCGCCGGGCGAACAGCAGGATGAGGCCGGCACGCCTCGACACCCAGAAGATGGACTCCAGCTCCACCTGCTCCCCGTCGAACCAGAGGCCCGAGGGGGAACAGGCGACCGGAACCTGGCGCCGCGCCGGCTCCCCGGCGACGAGAACGTCGAACAGGAACTCGCGGGGCGCGTTCGCGCCGCGGCTCATGCGCATGCGAGCACCGACATCACCCGATCCGTGTCCCCCAGGGACGGAAGAGCCTCGTTCGCGCCCGCGCGGCGGAGATGGTCCACCGAGAAACGCCCGGTGGCGACCGCGAGCACCGGGAGTTCCGACGCCCGCGCGCACGCGATGTCGTGCGGCGTGTCGCCGACCACCCAGGTCCGTCCCGGCGAGTAGCGGGTGCCGGTGTGGCGGAAGGCCCGCTCGAGCGCGATCGGCGGGAGGGCGTTCCGGTCCGCGTCGTCGCACCCGAAGGCGCCGAACGGGAACCGGTTCCACAGGCCGACGGCCGAGAGCTTGCCCTCGGCGCCGGCCGCGATGTTGCCCGTCACGAGCCCGAGCGTCGCACCGGTCTCTTCGAGGGCGTCGAGGAGCGCGGGCACACCCGGCGCCGGTCGCATCCGCGCGCGTCGATCGGCGATCTCGTCTTCGAGCCCCGCGGCGTATGCCGTCCACAGCCGGTCGAGGCCCGCGTCGATCCTGTCGTCCGAGAACCCGACCGCGCGCAGCAGGGTGCGTACGATCTGCGGATCCGTCATCCCGTCGAACGGAAGCTCATCGATCGGGCCGGACGTTCCGTACACGTCGATCATGGCGTTCGTGATCGCCGCGCGGCCGACGCCGGCGGAGTGCACGAGCGTCCCATCGATGTCGAACAGCACCAGCATCGGGGCCCGGCCGTCCGCGGGTAGCGTCAAGGGCGCGTCCATTCGGCGAGCAGCGCCGGCTCGATGTTGCCTCCCGACAGGATGGCCACCGTCTCGCCGGCCGCGGCGGGCTCGACGCGGCCGCTGAGCAGGGCGGCCACGGTGGCCGCCCCGGACGGCTCCACCACGAGCCGCAGGCCGAAGAGCCAACGGACCGCGTCGCGGATCGAATCATCGTCCACGGTGACGACGCGGTCGACCAGATCACGGCAGTGCGCGAAGGTGAGATCGCCCGGCCGCACGGGCTTCAGGCCATCGGCCACGCTGGACACGCGATCGAGCGTCACCGGCGCTCCGCGCTCGAGCGAGCGGAGCATCGAGGCAGCCCCCTCGGGCTCGACCCCGATGATCTCGGCTTCGGGAAAGCGGCGCCGGATGACCGCCGCGACCCCGGCCAGCTGTCCGCCCCCTCCGACGGGCGCCAGGACCACCCCCGGCTCGCGAGGGGCGAGCTGTTCGGCGATCTCGAGCGCGACCGTTCCCTGCCCGGCGATGATGCGGGGATCGTCGAACGGCGGCACCATGGTCCCGCCCTCCTCGCGCTGGATCTGCTCGGCCCGCGCCTGGCGCTCTCCCGAGGTCGTGCCCTCGAATTCGACCTCGGCGCCGAGCGCGACCGTTGCCGAGCTCTTCACCTCGGGAGCGTCGACGGGCATCACGATCCGCGCCGGTACCCCGAAGGCGCGGGCGGCCCAGGCCACCGCCTGCGCGTGGTTGCCCGAGGAGTAGGTGAGCAGCCCGGCAGCCCGCTCCTCCGGCAACAGCCGGCTCACGAAGTGGTAGGCGCCGCGCGCCTTGAAGGCCGACACGCTCTGGAGGTTCTCGCACTTGAGCCAGAGCGCGTCCGGGCCGTCCGTGGCGGCGCGCCCTCCGGGCCGCGGCACGGGTGCCGGGATCAGGGGGGTGCGCCGGACCGCCCCGCGGATCCTGTCGTGCGCGGCCTCGATGTCGGCGAGCGAAACCAGGGCCGTGGCCGCGCGATTCACTCCGCTTCCTCGCCGGACCCGGGTCCGTCCTCCGGTTCTTCGTCCCCGTTCCCGGCCTCCCCGACGGGATCGATCAGGCACGCGACATCCACGAGTTCGTCGCGCTCGTCGAGGGCGACGAGCCGGACCCCCGTGGTGTTTCTCCCGATCACCCGGATCTCGTCCGCGGACTGTCGATTGATGACGCCGTTCCGGGTCACGAACATCAGTTCGTCATCGTCCGTCACCTCCCGGACCGCCGCCACCCGTCCCGACTTCGCCGTCGTCTTGAGATTGATCAGGCCCTTCCCGCCGCGCTTCTGGATTCGATAGTCGTCCACGTCGCTGCGCTTGCCCATCCCCAGTTCCGACGCCGTGAGGAGCGAGCCTCCACGCCGCGCGACCACCATCCCGACGACCGCATCGTCCTTCGAGAGCCTGATGCCACGCACGCCCTGGGCTACGCGCCCCATCTCGCGGGCGTCTCCTTCCGAGAAACGGATCGCCATCCCGCGTCGTGTCGCGAGAATGACGTCGTTCGAGCCATCGCTCAGTTTCACGTCGATCAGACGGTCGTCCTCGTCCTCGCGGATGTTGATCGCCCGCAATCCGCCCGCGTGCACGTTTCGATACGCGGCGAGGCTCGTCCTCTTCACGAGTCCCTTGCGGGTGGCGAAGATGAGATACCGGTCATCGGAGAACTCCCGCACCCGCACGATGGACGCCACTTCGTCGCCCTTGTTCATCCTCAGCAGGTTCACGATCGGCTTCCCGCGCGCGGTCCGGCTGGCGGGGGGGATCTGGTACACCTTGAGCCGGTACAACCGGCCGTCCCGCGTGAAGATGAGGAGGTAGTCGTGGGTCGAGGCGAGGAAGAGATGTTCCACCCAGTCCGTTTCCTTCGTCCCCATGCCGGCGATCCCGCGGCCGCCGCGCCGCTGCGCGCGGTAGACGTGGGGCTCGATGCGCTTGATGTACCCGGCGCGGGAGACCGTGATCACCATGCGCTCCTCGGCGATCAGATCCTCGTCCGTGAGGTCCGAGGTATCGGGCACGATCTGGGTCCGGCGCTCATCGCCGAACCTGTCGACGAGCGCGGACAGTTCCTCGCCGACGATCTCCATCCGCCGCCGCCGTGACGCGAGGATCCCCTCGAGTTCCATCCTTCGGCGGCGAACAACCTCCAGTTCCTTCTCGAGCTTCTCGATCTCGAGGCCGGTGAGGCGCGCGAGGCGCATGTTGAGGATCGCGTCGGCCTGGCGCTCGCTGAGTCCGAACGCGTCCCGGAGCCGGGCCCGCGCGACCTCGGTCTCGGCCGATCCGCGGATGATGCGGATGACTTCATCGATATGGTGTACGGCGACGGTCAGGCCCTCGAGGATGTGTTCCCGGTCCTTTGACACCGCGAGTGCGAACACGGCGCGCCGCTGCACGACTTCGTGCCGGTGCTCGAGGAAATGCCCGAGCATCGTCTTGAGGTCCAGCACCTGCGGTTCGCCGTTCACGAGGGCGAGCATGTTGACGCCGAAGGTGGATTGCAGCTGTGTCCCCTTGAACAGCTGGTTGAGGACGATCTGTGGCACCGCATCCCGTTTGAGTACGATCACGATGCGGATGCCGTCGCGGTCGGATTCGTCGCGGAGGTCGGAGATGTCCGTGACCCTCTTGTCGCGCACGAGACCCGCGATCTGTTCGATCAGGCGGGTCTTGTTGACCATGAACGGGATCTCACGGACGATGATCCGGTCGCGGCCGTCCCTGCCCTCCTCGATGTCCGCCTTGGCCCGCATCACGATGCGTCCCCGGCCCTCCCGGTAGGCCTCGCGGATCCCCGCGCCGCCGAAGATGGCCCCCCCGGTGGGGAAATCGGGACCGCGGACAAACTCCATCAGTTCGTCCAGCGTCGTGTCGGGCGCTTCGATCAACCGGTGACACGCTGCGGCCACTTCGCGGAGATTGTGCGGCGGGATGTTCGTCGCCATGCCCACGGCGATGCCCGACGACCCGTTGACGAGCAGGTTCGGGAGCGCCGACGGGAGCACGGTGGGCTCGAGCAGCCGGTCATCGAAGTTCGGCGTGTGGTCGACCGTGTCCTTGTCGATGTCGTTGAGCATCTGGCTCGCCAAGCCCGTCAGCCGAGCCTCCGTGTAGCGGTACGCGGCCGCGGAGTCGCCGTCGATGGACCCGAAGTTGCCCTGGCCGTCGACGAGCGGATACCGGAGCGAGAACTCCTGCGCCATGCGGACGAGCGAGTCGTAGATCGCACTATCGCCGTGCGGGTGGTATTTGCCGATCACATCGCCGACGACCGTCGCGCTCTTTCGATGGGGCCGCGTCGGACCCAGCCCCGCCTCGTGCATCGCGAACAGGATTCGCCGGTGTACGGGTTTCAGGCCGTCTCGGACGTCAGGCAGGGCGCGCTGCACGATCACGCTCATCGAATAGTCGATGAACGAGTCGCGCATCTCGTCTTCGAGGTGTCGCGGCTCGACGCGTTCCACGCTGTCGGTAGTCATGGATTCCCGTTGGAATCGGGGTTCTCGAAATCCCGGAGGGCGCGGCGGCCACGGGTCTTCGGAGGAGCCCGGCCACGCTCGGAAAGCCCGTACAACTTACGGGTTTCGGGGGCGTCTCGCGACTCTCCGCGCGGCGTTCCCGCGCGTGCCGGGGGCCGGTTCGCGGGCAGGCGATCGTCTCACTCGAGGCGCCACTCGGTTCCCCGGGGGCCGACGTTCGCGATGGGCGTTTCGCCGACCCGGGACCGGACGCCCCAGGAGTCGTGGATGTGCCCGCACACGACCAGCCGCGGGCGCGTTCGCTCGACCGCCTCGAGCACCGCGAGGCTGCCGATGTGACGCCCCGCGCGATCGACGTCCGCGTGGCCGAGCGGAGGGGAGTGCGTCACGAGCACGGCGCCTGGGGGGCAGTCCGCGAGGAGGACGCGCGCCTCGTCCTCGGTGAAGTCGTAGCTCCAGGCGCCGAAGGGGGTGACGGGCACGCCCCCGCCGAGCCCGAAGAAGGGAATTCCGCCAAGCTCCACGCCGTCACCGTGCAGCACGTGCGCGGCGGGCCAGTCGGCGCACGCGCCGGCGAGTTCCTCGACGGATTCGCCGTTTCCGGGGACGAGGATGGTCGGGGTCTCGATCTCGGCGAGGACCGGGATGATCTTCCGCAGGCCGCGTCGCTTCACGGCGAAGTCGCCCGCCCCCACGATGGCGTCGAAGTCGGGCGCCCGCGCGACGATGGCGGCCGCCGCCTCGAGATCGGTGTGCAGATCGCTGACGAGCAGGAGTCGCATGGCGGATGTCCGGGCTGCGGGGCGGTTCGGGTTCGCATCGATTAGTATGCGCCGACCCGCGTGCAGGGAAGCTGCCATGCATCCATCGAAGCTGTTGATCTACGGCGCCACCGGATATACCGGCCGGCTCGTCACGGCCGAAGCGGTGCGCTCCGGATTGCGGCCCGTCCTGGCTGGACGGGATCCCTCCAGGCTGGCCGCCGTGGCGCGGACGTTCGGCCTGGAGGCACGGGTCTTCGGGCTGGACGACTCGGCACCGCTCACCGCGGCCCTGGGGGATGTGGCCGTCGTCCTCCATTGCGCCGGTCCGTTCTCGCGCACGGCGCTCCCGATGTGTGACGCCTGCCTGAAGACGGGCACCCACTATCTCGACATCACCGGGGAAATCGATGTGTTCGAGGCGCTCGCGGCCCGCGATGCAGCGGCGCGCGAGGCGGGAATCATGCTCCTGCCGGGGGTCGGGTTCGATGTCGTCCCCAGCGACTGTCTGATCGCGGACCTGGCCGCGCGACATCCCGGGGGGCGCCGTGTGAGGCTCGGCCTCGCGGCCCGTAGCCGCGTGTCGCGTGGTACCGCCCGTACGATCCTCGAGGGCGCCGACAACCTTCGCATCCGGCGCGACGGCGCGATCACGAAGGTCCGTCCCGGCCAACTGCGGCACGAGTTCGACTTCGGAACGCCCCCCGCTGCCGCGCTGGTGAGCGTCCTGGGCGACGTCTCGACCGCGTGGCGGTCGACCGGGATCGGGAATATCGAGAGCTATGGCCAGGCGAGCCGCGGCTTCCGGCGCATGACGCGAATCAGCCGGAGCTTCGGGCCGCTGCTCTCGCGGCGCATGTCACAGCGCCTGCTGAACCGCCTGGTCGACCTCGCCCCCGAGGGGCCGAGCGAATCGGAGCGCCGCGGGGACTATGCGATCCTCGTGGCCGAGATCGAGGACGCGGAGGGGAGACGCAGCGCGGCGCGCCTCCGGACCCCCGACCCCTACGGGTTCACCGCGACCACCGCGGTCGCCATCGCGGCACGCGCGGTCGCGGGTGACGTCCGGGTCGGCTACCAGACGCCGTCGTCCGCCTACGGGGCCGACCTGATGCGGGAATTCGACGGGGTGCACTGGGAACTGCTGGACGGTCACGCCACGGCGCGATAGTCCTCGATCTCCTCAAAACCCATGGCGTCGAGCGCCTGCCGGATGTCGCGGCGCGCTCCCGGCGTCCCCACCGCGAGCAGTACGAATGGCCGGCGGGGCGTCTCCGCGAACGCGGGCAGATCGTCCGGCCGGATCACGGGGGCTCCGTGGATCGTCTGTCCGATCTTCCGGGGATCCAGGTCCACGAACCCGGCGAACGTCCCGCCTTCTTCCCGCCAGGTGCGGGCGAACGCCTTGCCCACTCTGCCGGCGCCCCAGATCACGAGCGGGCGGTCCGGAGGCAGACGACCGGCCAGGAAGGACACCTTCAGGTGACGAAAGGCGTCGGGGCTGTATCGGGCGGACCGCTCCGACAGCCGGTGGGCGCCAAGGCGCCACTCGTGCAGCACCTCCGGTACGTTCGCGAGTCCGTGACCCGCGGCGGCCAGTCGGAGGATGAGGTCGTAGTCCTCCGGTCCCCCGGTCTCGCGATAGCCGCCGGCCGCTTCGAAGGCGGCGCGCCGCACCATCAGGGTGGGATGCGCGATGGGACATTCCACGAACAGATCTCGCTCGACGGACGCGGCATCGGTCAGGCCGTTGAGCCATGCTTCGTAGCGGCGGTACCCCGAGCCGGCCGGAGGGCGCGGGAAATACCGGACGGCCGTCCCGCACGCGGCGATGTCGGGGCGGTCGGCCAGGAGGCGAAGTTGCGCGGCCAGCCGCCCGGGCCGCGCGATGTCGTCCGCGTCCATGCGCGCGATGAGCGGCGCCCGCGCCTCGCGCGCCAGCCGGCGCAGCGCGGCGACGATGCCCGAGCCGCCGCGGTCGACGAGCCGCACGCGGGAATCGCGCCCGGCCCAGGCGTGCAGGAGATCGCCCGTGCGATCCCGCGACCCATCGTCGAGCGCGAGCACCTCGAAGCGCCGCTCGGACTGCGCCTGGAGACTCGCGATGCACTCGGGCAGGAACGGCTCCGCGTCCCGGCACGGCAGGAGGACCGAGACGCGCGGCTCGGCGGCGTCGCTCACGCCGACTCGGCCGGCCCGGCCACGACGGCGTCTCGCTCGAGCCGGCGCGCGCGGGCGCTCAGGAAAGCCCCCGTGCGCGACGCCTCGACCGCGACGATCGCCGGGGGCGGACCCGCCGCCACGATCCGCCCCCCGTCGTCCGCGGGCCCGGGCCCCATGTCGATGACCCAGTCCGCGTCGGCGATCAGGTCGAGGTTGTGCTCGACCACGACCACTGTGTGGCCCTCGCTCACGAGTTCCCGGAGGACCGAAGTCAGCGTGCCGACCTCGGCGACGCCGAGACCCACGGTGGGCTCGTCGAGGATGTAGAGTCGCCGGCCCGCGCTTCCCCGTCGCGCGAGTTCCCGTGCGATCTTCAACCGCTGCGCCTCGCCCCCGGAGAGCGTCGTCGCCGGCTGGCCCAGCCGCAGATAGCCGAGGCCCACCCGCTGCAGGTGCCACAGGCGGGCCCCGAGGCGGTCGTTGCGGATGAAGAAGCGGATCGCCTCGTCGACCGTCATGTCGAGGGCGTCGCGGATCGAGCGGCCGCGGATCTCGACTTCCAGTACCTCGGCGCGGTACCGCGAGCCCCCGCACGCCTCGCAGGGCACGGAGACGTCGGCGAGGAAGACCATCTCCACCGTCTCCTCGCCCGCCCCCTTGCACCGTTCGCACCGTCCGCCCGCCCGGTTGAAGGAGAAGTAGCCGGCTTCGTATCCGCGGGCGCGCGCCTCGGGGGTGGCCGCGTACGCATTGCGGAGGGGCGTGAAGGCCCCGATGTAGGTGGCCGGGTTGGAGCGCGGCGTGCGTCCGATCGGCCGCTGGTCGACGAGGACGACGTCGTCGAGCAGTTCGGCCCCCTCGAGCCTCTCCCAGGAACCCGCCGGCTCGCCGAGGTGCGGTTTGGCCGAGGACCGGTCGGCCACCTCCTTCTCGAGCGCGTGGAAGAGCACGCCGTGGACCAGGGTCGACTTGCCGGACCCGGAGACACCGGTCACCAGCGTGAGCGAACCGAGCGGGATCGTCACGTCGATGCCCCGCACGTTGTGCAGCCGCGCCCCGCGCAGCACGAGTTCCGCGCCCGGCTCCGGGCGTCGGCCGCGGCGCCGGGCCGGCCGCGACACCCGGCTCCGGCCGCCGGTTCGGGGCGTCAGGGCTCGTTGCGCCAGCGCACGCCCGGTGCCGGTCTCCGCGGCGAGGAGGCTCGCCCAGGTGCCCTCGAACACGATCTCGCCGCCCTGCTCGCCCGCCCTCGGGCCCAGTTCCACGATCCGGTCCGCCCGTTCGAGCACCGCGGGTTCGTGTTCCACGACGAGCACGGTGTTGCCGCGGCCCGCGAGCCGTTCGAGTACGCCCGTGAACGCCTCGATGTCGTGCGGGTGGAGCCCGATCGTCGGCTCATCGAGCACGTAGAGCGTGTTCACGAGCCGGCTGCCGAGACAGCTCGCGAGCCGGATCCTCTGCATCTCGCCGCCCGACAGGGAGCGGGCCTGCCGATCCAGCGTCAGGTACCCCAGCCCGACCTCGCCCAGGAACGAGATCCGGTGCTCGAGTTCCCGCAGGATCGTCTCCGCCGTCCGCCGCCCGAACGGGGGGAGGTCGAGGTCTCCCGACAGCCAGCGGCGGATCTCCGCCACCGTCCGTCCCGCGAGATCGGCGATATGGCGCCCGGCTACGCGGACGTTGAGCGCCTCCGCCTTCAGCCGCGCTCCTCCGCAGCCGGGACACCGCTCGGGAAGCTGATACTGGCGCAGGAAGACGCGGATGTACGCTTTGTAGCGTTTGTTCTCCTTCGAGCGAAGGAAGGGGATCACGCCCCGGAACCGTTCTCCGGCATATCGTCCGCCCTCCAGCAACACGCTTCGCGCCTCCTCGGGCAGCGTCTCCCACGGCGCCGAACCATCCAGCCCGACCGATCCCGCGAACTCGCGCAGTCTCGTCCGCTCTCGCGTGTAGCGAGGCTTCGCCCACGGATCCAGGGCCCCCGCATCGAGCGATCGCCGCGGGTCGGGGACGATCAACTCGGGGGCGTACTCGAGCACGGCGCCGAACCCCGTGCAGGTCTCGCACGCGCCGGCCGGGCTGTTGAAGCTGAACAGGGCGGGCGTCGGGCGCGGGAAGGTGTCACCGCACGCCGCGCACCGGTGGGACTCCTCGAACAGATGTCGTTCGGGGGAAACGGAGCCGGGCGCGTAGGCGAGCGCCAGGGCGGCACCCCCGCCCTCGGCGAAGGCGGCGGCGAGCGAATCCGCCATGCGTTCCCGGTCCGCCTCCCGGGCCGACACGCGGTCCACCACGACCAGGAAGTCGCTCGCCAGGGCCAGGGTTCGAACCGCGGCGGCGCCCACCTCCGACTCGAGGTCGATGTCCGGCAGGTAGAACTCGACGGCATCGGCCAGCACCCGCACATAGCCCCGCGCCCGCAGGCTCTCCACGGCCCAGGCGCCCGTCCCGCGCTCGCGCCGGACGAGCGGGAAGGCGATCGCGAGCCGGACCCCGGGGCCGAGGGCGAGGAGCGCGTCGGTGGCCGAGGTCACCGTATCGGGGACGACGGGACGGGCGCAGCCGGGACACACCGTCGTGCCGACGCGCGCCCACAGCAGCCTCAGGTAGTCGTACACCTCCGTGATCGTCCCCACCGTCGAGCGGCTCGACTGCACCCGGTTGCTCTGGTCGATGGCGACGGAAGGGCTCACGCCCTCGACGAGATCGACGGCCGGCTTGGGCATCCGCTCGAGGAACTGCTTCGCGTAGGTGGAGAGCGACTCGATGTACCGGCGCTGCCCCTCCGCGTAGATCGTGTCGAAGGCGAGGCTGGATTTCCCCGAGCCGGAGGGCCCCGTGAGGACCGTGAGGGCCCCGCGCTCGATGTCGATGTCGACGCCCTTGAGGTTGTTCTGCCGGGCGCCTCGGACCCGGATCCGGTCGGTCATACGAGGATGATGGCCGGCCGCGCGGACCCGCGCCAACCTGATTGGAAGCGAGCGGACGAGTCGGTACTATGGGGCATGCAGACGCCCGACGGCCCGCTCCAGGAAGAAGAAGCGCTCGGCAAGGCGTACGACGCCCGCCTCATGAGGCGGTTGCTCGCCTACCTCAGGCCCTACCGGCTCAGGGTAGCGGTCGCCGTCGTCATGCTCATCGCGGCCTCCGGCCTGGCGCTGGTCGGGCCCTGGCTGACGATGGAGGTCATCGACGGGGCCATCCCGCGCCGTGACTTCGGCGCGCTCCGCAATCTCGCGATCCTCTTCTTCATCTCGCTCCTCCTCTCCGGCGTACTCGAGTACGGGCGCACGATCCTCACCACATGGATCGGCCAGAATGTGATGCTCGATCTCCGGCAGGAGATCTTCCGTCATCTCCAGCGCCTCCGGCTCGCCTACTACGACCGGAACCCGGTCGGACGGCTCATGACCCGGCTTACGAGCGATGTCGAGGTCCTGAACGAGATGTTCACGTCGGGGGTCGTGACGATCTTCGGGGACGTGTTCACCGTCGGCTTCATCATGGTGGCCCTGCTGCTCATGGACTGGCGGCTCGCCCTCGTGACGTTCTCCGTGCTCCCGCTCGTGTTCGTGGCCGCCTGGATCTTCCGCAGGAGGGTCCGCGATGCCTACCGCGACATCCGGATCCGGCTCGCGCGCATCAACGCCTATCTGCAGGAGCGCATCACGGGCGTGCGGGTCGTGCAACTCTTCCGGCAGGAGGCGATGACCGCGCGGTGGTTTCGCGAGATCAACGACGACCACCTCGAGGCGCACCTCCGGTCCATCACCTACTACGCGCTCTTCTTTCCGGTCATCGAGGTGCTGGCCTCGGTCGCGCTGGCGCTGATCATCTGGTACGGCGGCAACCAGGCCCTGGAGGGAACGCTGACGATCGGGGTCATCGCCGCCTTTCTGCAGTACGCGAGACGGTTCTTCCGCCCCATCCAGGATCTGTCGGAGAAGTACAACATCCTGCAGGGGGCGATGGCGAGTTCGGAGCGGATCTTCCGGCTGCTGGACGAGGCCCCCGGAATCGACGACCCGCAGCGGCCGGCCGCAATTCCGGCGGCGGTGAGGGGCCGCATCGAGTTCGAGGACGTGTGGTTCCGGTATCTCTCGCCGGAGGAGGACGCGGCGGGCATTACGACGCCCGCGCTGGCGAACGCGGCGGCATGGGAGGGGGCCGAGGGGCGGCTCGACGGGGACGCGCCCAACGACGGATGGGTGCTGCGCGGGATCAACTTCGTGGCGGAACCGGGCCAGCGGTTGGCCGTGGTCGGCGCCACCGGGGCCGGCAAGACGACGCTGTTCAGCCTCCTCATGCGCTTCTACGAGCCGCAGCGGGGACGCATCACGCTGGACGGCGTGGACATTCGCGACCTCCGGCTCGCCGACCTGCGGCACCGGATGGGTCTCGTGCTGCAGGATGTCTATCTGTTCTCGGGAACCGCGGCGGACAACATCGCGCTCGACCGGGAGGGGATCGGCGCGGACGAGATCCGCGAGGCGGCGCGACAGGTGGGCGTCGACCGGCACCTCGCGCGGCTCCCGAAGAAGTACGACGAACCTCTCAGCGAGCGGGGCGGCAACCTTTCGGTAGGTGAGCGGCAACTCGTCTCCTTCGCCCGCGCCCTGGCGGGGGATCCGCCCATCCTGCTGCTCGACGAAGCCACGAGTTCGGTGGACTCGGAGATCGAGGCGGAGATCCAGACGGCGCTCGAGCGCCTCATGCGGGGGCGGACGAGCCTCGTGATCGCGCACCGGTTGTCGACGATCCGGGGGGCCGACCGGATTCTCGTCCTCCATCAGGGGCGGATCACCGAGTCCGGCACGCACGACACGCTGCTCGACCGGGGCGGCCTCTACGCGCAGCTCCACCGGCTCCAGTTCCGGAAACCGACGGCGGCCGCATGAACGCGGCCCTCGAGTGGGCTACCGGACTGGATCCGAGCTGGCTGCTCGCGGCCCTGCTCGTCGCCCTGAACCTCTGGGCCACATGGTTGATCGTCCTCTCGGCGGCGCCGGTGCGGGAGAAGGTCCTCTGGGTGATGGTGATCTTCCTGTGCCCGATCGTGGGCCCCGTGCTCTGGTTCGTGTTTGGACCGAAACGCTCGATGCTCGAGAGCTGACCGCCGGGGCGGGGTCCGGCGCGCGGCGCTAACCGGGCCAGAGGGAGGAAAGCAGGTCCGCCGTGCGGGTCGCGGCGCCGGCCCCGGCCTCGACGAAGGCGCGGGCGGCCCGGCCGTGGTGCTCGCGGAGCCGCGGGTCGGCCAGCCTGGACAGTGTGTCGGCGAGCGCGCCGGCCGGAGAGCCGAGCCCGCCGCCGGCCGCTTCGAGGGCCCGCGCGTCGGCCCGGTCGTGTCGCGGGCCGAAGAGGACAGGCAGCCCGGCGGCGGCGGGCTCGAGCACGTTGTGGAGCCCGGTGCCCCCGAGGCCGCCGCCGACCCAGGCCGCGTCGCCCGCCGCGTACAGTTCGGCGAGCCGCCCGACCTCGTCCAACACGATGACCGCGCCGGCCGGCGGCCCGGTGGATTCGCCGAGCCGGCTCCAGCGGACCGCGCGCTCCCCGCGGACCGCGCACGACGCGACCAGCGCGTCGATGTGCGCGGCGGTCGGCTCGTGCGGCGCGATCACCAGCTGCCAGACCGGGCCGCCCGCCCGCCGCGCGGCCGCGACGCCGTCGAGCAACGCCCCCTCGTCGGCCGGCCACGTGGAGCCGGCGATGAGGCGCAGCGTCCCCTCGCCCGGGCCGCCGAGCGCGGCCCGGAAGGCCGCCACGGAGCCGTCGGCGCGGGCCCGGTCCGCGCGCTCGAGGGCGAGGTCGAACGCCGCGTCCCCGGTCACTCCCAACCGGTCGGCGCGTACGCCGAGCGCCACGAGCCGCCGGGCGTCCTCCGGGCTCGCGGCGCCCACCGCTCCGAGCCGTGCGTACGATTGACGGAACAGGCGCCGCGCCACCGGACCGGCCCGCCGGCTCCCGGCCCGGACCGTGCCGTTGATGAGCGCCGTCGGCACCCCGGCCCTCGCGGCGGCGGCGGCGAGACCGGGCCATACGTCCAGCTTGGCGAACACGAGCAGCCCGGGCCGCAGCGCGGCCAGCGCCGCGTCGCAGTCCCGTCTCCGGTCGAGCGGCGGATACCCGGCGTGGTCCGTATCCAGCCACGGGAGCGCCGCGCGGCCGGACGGCGAGGAATGAGTCACGAGGAGCTGCGCGCGCCGGCCCGAGCGGTCGGCGACGCGCGACCGAAGGGAGCGGATGGCCGGCGCCGCGCCGAGCAGTTCGCCGGCCGAGGCGCCGTGGAGCCAAACCAGCGGCCCGGGCGCCCTCCGGCGTCCCCACGCGGCCAGCTCCGCGGCGGCCCGGCGGCGGCCCGCCAGCGCCCGCCCGATGTCCGGCCGCAGCCGCCGGAGCAGCACCTCCGCCGCCGGCGCCACCCGCGCCGCCACCCCCGAGAGCCGCGCCCCCGCGTTCACGCCGCCGCGTCCGAACTTTTCGCCCGCATCAGGGCCTTATATTCTCCCGCGTGCGCTATCTCGGGAACAAGACCAAACTCATCCCCTTCCTCATGCACCATGTGCGCCGCATCCAGCGGGCGCCCGGGGTGGCGTGCGACCCGTTCGCCGGGACCGCCAGCGTCTCCATGGCACTCAAGAAGTCGGGCTGGCAGGTGCATTGCGGCGACCTGATGGCGGCCTCCTACGCGCTGCAGGTGGCCCGCGTCGAACTCGACGACGCGCCTCGTTTCCCGGCTTCCCTGCTTCCCGCAGGGGCCCGGAACGGGACGGGGGCCGAGAACGTCGGCTACCGCAGACTCCTGGCGTGGCTCGCCGATCTGGACGAGCCGGCGGGATCCGACGGCCCCGGGTTCGTCTCCGAGCACTACACCCTCCAGGGCGCGGCCGGCCGCGAGCACGGCCGCATGTATTTCTCGCCCGAGAACGGCCGGAAGATCGACGGCATCCGGACGCGGATCGAGCGCTGGACCCGCGAGGCCCGTCTCGGGCGGGCCGAGACGCAGCTGCTCATCGCGACCCTCATCGAGGCCGCCGACCGGGTCGCCAACACGACCGGTGTGTACGCCTCGTTCGTCAAGACGATGCAGCCCAACGCCCTGCGCCCGCTCGAACTGCGTCCGCTCAAACCGACGCCACGCAAGAACGGAGCCGGAGCGTGCAGCGCGTTCCGGGGCCCCGCCGCCCGACGCCTCGCAACCATCGGTCCCGTCGATCTCGTCTACCTCGACCCCCCGTACAACAGCCGGCAATACCCGGGGTATTATCACATTCCGGAACTCCTCGCGCTCGGCTGGACCCCGCCGCCCGAGATCCGCGGGAAGACGGGTCTCATCCCCGACGAGGGGTCGCGGTCGGACTGGTGCCGGAAGCACCGGGCTGCGGGGGCGCTGCGCGAGGTGCTGGAGGCCGCCGATGCACGCCACGTCCTGTTCAGCTACTACGACGAGGGGCTGCTCGACCGGGCCGGGATCGAGCGCGCCCTGCGCGAACGAGGGCTGCCCGACACGTACCGGTTCTTCCACCAGCCCTACCGCCGCTACCGGAGCGACGCGGACGGTCCGCGCCGGAAGTACCGGCGCGACGGCGTGAGCGCGCACCTCCACTACGTCCGGTGCGCATGACCACGGGCATCCGCGCGTTCGCGGCGCTCCTCCTGCTCTGCGCGGGCGGCTGCTCGCCGGCCTATGTGCTACGGGCCGGCTGGGAGGAGGCCCGTATCCTCTCGGCCCGGCGGCCGATCCGCGCCGTGATCCACGATACGACCGTGGCCCCGGAGACCCGCGACAAGCTGCGGCTCGTGCTCGACGCGCGGGACTTCGCCGAACGCGACCTCGGCCTGCGCGCGGGCGCGAGCTACGAGTCGTTCACCCAGCTGCACCGGGACACGCTGGTCCTGACCGTGCTCGCCGCGCCGGAATTCGAACTCCGCTGGAAGACGTGGTGGTTCCCGATCGTGGGCCACCTTCCCTACAAGGGCTACTTCGACTTCGAGGACGCCCGCGCGGAGGCTGCCGGCCTCGCCGCCGAGGGATACGACGTGTCCGTGCGCGCGGTCTCCGCCTTCTCGACGCTGGGCTGGTTCCCCGACCCCATCATGTCGACCACGCTGCGCCTCGACAGTCTCGGGCTCGTCGAGACGGTGATCCACGAGATCACGCACAGCACCTACTTCCCCACCGGCCAGGCGGACTTCAACGAGAGCTTCGCCAACTTCGTGGGGCACCGCGGCGCGATCGAGTTCTTCTGCGACGCGGTGCGGGACGCGAGCGCCTGCGAGCGGGCGCGGTTGCGCTGGGACGACACGAGGGTGTTTGGTCACTTCTTCCACTCGATTCTCGAGCCGCTGCAGGAAGTGTACGCCTCCGATATGCCGGATGACGCGAAGCGGGTCGCCAAACGGGAGGTCTTCGAGGAGGCCGCGCGCCGCTTCGAGACGGAGTACAGGCCACGACTCCGCGCCGGGCAGTACGGCTCGATGGATCCCGCCGGTCTCGACAACGCGTGGATCCTGTCGCGCCTGCTGTACTACACGAGGCTGGACGACTTCGAGCGCGTCTATACGGCCCGCGGCGAACTGGTCCCCTCCGTCGAGGCGCTGATGCGGGAGGCGTCGAGCGGCGACCCGTGGGAGGCCCTCACCCGCCTGACGGAAGGTCCGGGATGACGGAGTCATTCGTTTGCACGCGCTGCGACCGCGACGACCAGGGGAGGATCGGCCGCAACCCCTTCCCGGGTGAGCTGGGGACACGGATCGTGGCCGAAATCTGTACGTCCTGCTGGGAGGAGTGGAAGGAGCGGCAGATGCTCCTCATCAACCACTACGGCTTGAAGCTCCACGAAGCGGCGGCGCGCGAGTTCCTGTACAAGAACCTGCGGATCTTCCTCTTCGGCGAGGGGGGAACCCCGGCCCGCATCGACACGGACGAGGAGGGTTCCGTCGAGTGGTGACGGCCACCAGCCGTCCCCGCGGTCGCCGAACTACGCCGAACTACGAGATCACGAGGTTCAGCATGCGGTCCGGGATGTGGATCACCTTGCGGATCTCCGCCCCGTCGAGCCGCCGGATGACGTTCGCCTCGGCCAGCGCCGCCTCGCGCACGACAGCCTCCGGGGCGCCGCGGGCGACGCGGATCGTGGCCCGCAGCCTCCCGTTCACCTGTACCGGAAGCTCGACCTCGTCGACCGCCAGCTTGCGCTCGTCCCAGGCCGGCCACTCGGCGTGATCGAAGATGCTCGACTCACCTCCCATCTGGGCCCAAAGTTCCTCGGCGATGTGGGGCGCGACCGGCGCGATCATGATCACGAGCGACCGCACCTCGTCAACGGAGGCGGTGCGCCCCTCGAACCGCAGCTTGTTCAGGTAGTCCATCATCGTCGCGATCGCCTTGTTATACCTCAGTGCCTCGATATGCTGCGTGACCTGTCGCGTGGTGGCGTGCAGCGCCCGTTCCACCCTGGGATCGTCGAACCCCGTCCGCCCCGCTTTTAGCGCCCCGTCGACGCTGTCCCACACCTTCTTCAGGAACCGATCAGGACCCGCCAGGCCGCTGTCGCGAAAATCGCCGCCACGCTGGAAGGGCCCGAGAAACATCAGGTACACGCGGAACGTGTCCGCGCCGAAGCGTTCGATGTATTCGTCGGGCAGGATCACGTTCCCGCGCGACTTCGAGATCTTGGCGCCCTCCCTGATGAGCAGCCCGTGCTTGCGGAAGCGGTCGTAGGGCTCCTCGAACGAGAGGTGCCCGAGGTCGCTCAGCACCATGGTGAGGAAGCGGGAGTAGAGGAGGTGGAGGACGGAGTGCTCCTCGCCCCCGATGTAACTGCTCACGGGCAGCCACTTCCGCGTGCGCGCCGCGTCGAACGGCCGGTCGTCGAACTCGGTCGAGGGGTAGCGCAGGAAGTACCAGCCCGAGTCGAGGAAGGTGTCGGAAACGTCCGTCTCCCGTCGCGCATCCCCCCCGCAGGCCGGGCACGTCGTGGCGTGGAACGCCTCGTGGCGGGCGAGCGGACTCACCCCCGTCGCGGTGGGACGGAAGTCCTCGACGAAGGGGAGGACGACGGGCAGGTCCGCCTCCGGCACCGCCTGCGGACCGCAGGCGTCGCAGTAGATGATCGGGATCGGCGGCCCCCAGTACCGCTGACGCGAGATGCACCAGTCGTGCAGTCGGTAGTTGACCTCGGGCGCCCCGAGGCCGCGCTCCGCCAGCCACTCGGTGATCGCGCGCCCGCCCGCGTCCGCCTCCATGCCGCTGAAACGGCCGGAGTTGATGAGGATCTCGTCGGGCGTGTGCTCCAGGAACGCCGACTCCCCGCCGTCTCCCGGAACCTCCCGCGGGTCCGCGCTCTCGGGGAGGGACGCGCGGGAGCAGACGACCTGGACGATCGAGAGCCCGAACTGCCGCGCGAAGTCGAAGTCGCGCGGGTCGTGTCCGGGCACGGCCATGATCGCGCCGGTCCCGTAGTCCATGAGCACGTAGTCGGCGACCCACACGGGGACGTCCTCGCCGGTGGCCGGGTTCCGCGCGAAACCGCCCGTGAAGACGCCGGTCTTCTCCCGGTCGTCCGCTTTCCGCCGCTCCACGAGGTCGATGGCCGCGGCGGCCTGGACGTACGCGTCCACCTCGGCGCGACGCTCGTCCGTCGTCAACCGCTCGAGGAGGGGGTGTTCGGGCGCCAGGACCATGAACGTCGCCCCGCAGAGCGTGTCGGGGCGGGTCGTGAACACCTCGATCCGGTCTCCCGCCGCTCCGTCGGTACCGGCGAGCGGGAAATGGAGCCGCGCCCCTTCCGAGCGCCCGATCCAGTTTCGCTGCGCCGTCTTCGTCGTCTCGGACCAGTCGATCCACTCGAGGTTGTCGAGCAGCCGCTGCGCGTAGTCCGTGATCCGGAAGAACCACTGGCTCAGCATGCGCTGCTCGACCGCCGCGTCGCAGCGTTCGCACAGCCCGCCGATCACCTGTTCGTTGGCGAGGACCGTCTGGTCCTTCGGGCACCAGTTGACTGCCGCTTCCTTCTTCTCCGCCAGGCCCGCCTTGAACAGCTGGACGAAGATCCACTGCGTCCACCTGTAGTAGCGGGGATCCGTCGTATCGACGGTGCGCGACCAGTCGGTCATGAGCCCCGCCGCCCTCAGCATCCGCTCGAAGTTGCGGATGTTCGAGGGGATCAGTTCCATCGGGTGCGTGTCCACCTTGAGCGCGTGGTTCTCGGAGTGGATCCCGAACGCGTCGTACCCGATGGGTTCGAAGACGTCGTCGCCCCGCAGCCGGCGGAAGCGCCCGTAGATGTCCGCGCCGGTGAAGGCGTAGAGGTTGCCGACGTGCAGCCCCTCCGCCGACGGGTAGGGGTACATCATGAGGTTGAAGAACGGGCGCTCGGCGTCATCGAGGTCGGGCTCGTTCGTCCCGTTCTCTTCCCACCACGTCTGCCACCGGGCTTCGACGGATCTGGGGTCGTACATGGGTCGCGGGTTCGCTCCGTCCGTTAGCGGCCCCCGGCCGGACGGAAGGTCACGCCGGGGGGATGCGCGAGACGGCGGCACCCTTCGGAAGCCGCCGTCCGGCCGCACAAGATGGGGCCGGAGCGGCGACCGAACAACTTGAGGCGGCAGCCCGCCGCTAGTCGTCCCGGCCGGGTCCCGGGACGAGGTGGTCGAGGTTCCACTTCCCGCTACCCGTCGTCCACAGGAAGAGGAAGATCGCGCAATAGAGGAGGGCCAGTTCCCCGCCGTTCACGATCGGCCAAAACTGCATGTCATTGGCGAAGAAATGGCGCCACGAGTAGACCACCGCGAAGTGGCCCGTGAGGAGGAAGGCGACGTAGCGGGTCCGGATCCCGAGGATGATGAGGATCGGCGCGAAGAACTCGATGATCCCGGCGATGCCGACGGGCCACGCGAACCAGGAATCGGCGGCGTTGCCGCCCAACCAGCCGAAGAGCTTCTGGGCGCCGTGCTGCCATAACATGAGGCCGGCGACGATCCGCAGCAGCGCGTGCGTCGTTTCCTTCGTGACTGGTGCTCTCATGTTGCCTCCCGGGTTGTCCTGCGGTCTCTTGTGGCGGTCCGCGACGCCGGTTGCTCGCCCCGGTCGCTCGTCATAGCCTCCCTGCTATCATGCCAATCGACTTCTCCACCCCACAAGAGCGGCGGTTCTTGGGCGAGATCCCGGGGGCCATCCCCCTGGCCATCCTGACGGCCCTGCGGGATCTGGATATGCCGGACGATCGGGACGAACTGGGCCTCTCGCACCAGTCCCTCAACCTTCGGCGAAGGCTGGGACTTTCCCGCGTCGTTCTGAACCAGATCCGTCGCTACGAAGCCGAACGCGAGGATGTGACGGCGGACGAGGTGGTGAGCCTGTTCAGGCTGGTCGCTCGCCGCACCGATGCCGCGGCGATCTTCGAGGCGGCCGGGCATGGCATCGCGCGCGTGAGCATGCGTAACCGAGGCTTCGGGCGCGGGATTGCGGCGCGGCTCCTGCCCCTGCGGTTGCGGCGCTGGCGCGCCTGGAAATGGTCGGGGAGAATCGCCCGCCGTCTGTGTCCCGACTCACCCGTCCGGGTCGCGAAGGGGAGCAGGGCGCTCGAAATCGAAGGGGGGCTCCCCGCGCACGCGACGGACTGCGGCCACGGCTGCGCGCTCCTGGTCGGCCTGATCGACGAAGTCCTCGAGCAGTACCGCGCGACGGGACCCCGCATCGTCCACTCCCGCTGCGAGGCGCGCGGGGAGGACCTCTGTGTCTGGGCGTACGACGAGACGGGGACGATTGCCAGCTAGCGGCGGAAGCGTCGCCCGCGGCTGAAGTTCGGCCTCGGGCGGTCCGATTCCGGTTCCGGCTCCCGGCCCTCCTCCTCGTCCCGCAGCACCGCGTCAAAGCGGCTGGAACGGGCGCGCCGGCGACCCGCCAGCAGCCAGCGCCAGGGCGATTCGCGCGGCGCCGTCCCCGTCTGTTCGTACCTGTCATGCAGCCCCGGAGACCCGAGCCCGATCCAGACGCCGAAGGCCAGCGCGAGGAGCGCGACGAGCCCTCCGGCGCCGATAAGAATCAGTTGGAGAGTGCCGTCGTTCATGGGATTCCATTCTTCGTCCTCACGGAGCGCCGGGGTTTCTTGCGTGCTCCGGCGGACGTCGTCTAATGTCACGCTGGCCGTCTCCGGACCGGACCGCTAAATGGCGGCCCGGGCGACGCCGTGACAAGCGCGTCCCGCGATCCCCTCGCCGATCCGAGCGTTTCCATGACAGAACAGCATCGGGAAATCGACGTCCTGCTCGACGAGAAGCGAACCTTCGAGCCGCCAGCCGCCTTCGCGGAGGCCGCGCACGTCGCCGATCGCGGACCATATGACGAGGCCGCGCGGGACCGCGAGGGCTACTGGGAGGCGTGGGCCCGGCAACTCGACTGGTTCCAACCCTGGCGGGAAGTACTGGAGTGGAACCCGCCGTTCTCGAAGTGGTTCGTGGGCGGCGCCCTGAACGCGGCGCACAACTGTCTCGACCGGCACCTCGAGGCGCGCGGCTCGGCGCTTGCGTTGCTGTGGGAAGGCGAGCCGGGAGACAGGCGGACGTACACCTACCGCGAACTGCACGAGGAGGTGTGCCGCTTCGCCAACGCGCTCAGGGGACTCGGCGTCGGCAAGGGCGACCGGGTCGCCATCTACCTTCCGATGATCCCCGAGGCTGCGATCGCCATGCTCGCCTGCGCGCGCATCGGGGCGCCGCACTCGGTCGTCTTCGGCGGCTTCTCCCCGCAGTCGCTCCGCGACCGGATCGAGGATGCCGGAGCGCGCTGCGTGATCACGGCGGACGGGGGATATCGCCGCGGCGCGATCATCCCGCTCAAGGCGAGCACCGACGCGGCGATCGAGGGCCTCGACTACGTGAGCAGCGTCGTCGTCGTGTGCCGCTCCGCCGCCACGGACCCGGAGGCGGCGCCGTACGGGGACGCGGTCGAGACGCCGTCGTGCGACATGATCGAGGGCCGGGACCACTGGTACCACGACCTGATCGCGGACGCCTCTCCCACGTGTCCGGCCGAGCGCATGGATGCGGAGGACCTCCTCTTCATCCTCTACACGTCGGGGACGACGGGGAAACCGAAGGGCGTCATGCACTCGACCGGCGGTTACATGACGCAGGTCACCGCGACGACGAAGTGGGTGTTCGATCTCGGGGAAGACGACATCTACTGGTGCACGGCCGATGTGGGCTGGGTCACGGGCCACTCCTACATCGTCTACGGGCCGCTCTCGAACGGCGCGACCGTCCTCATGTACGAGGGGTCGCCGGACTGGCCCGACCGGGGCCGCTTCTGGACCCTTTGCGAGAGCTACGGAGTGACCGTGTTCTACACGGCGCCCACGGCGATCCGCGCCTTCATGCGGTGGGGCGATCACTGGCCCGCGGGATACGACCTCTCGAAGCTGCGGCTGCTCGGGACGGTCGGCGAACCGATCAATCCGGAGGCCTGGATCTGGTATCACGAGAACATCGGCGGCACCCGCTGCCCGATCGTCGACACATGGTGGCAGACCGAGACGGGCGGGATCATGATCACGCCGCTCCCGGGTGCGATCACGACGAAGCCGGGGACGGCCACCGTCCCCTTCCCGGGCATCGAGGCGGCAATCCTCAACGAGGAGGGGAACCCGGCCGAGTCCGGCTATCTCGCGATCACCTCACCCTGGCCGGGGATGCTGAGGGGCGTGTGGGGAGACGAAGAACGTTACCGGGAGACCTACTGGTCGAAGTGGCCCGGCATCTACTTCCCGGGCGACGGGGCGCGCGTGGACGAGGACGGCTACTACTGGATCATGGGCCGCGTCGACGATGTGCTGAACGTGGCCGGCCACCGGATCGGCACGATGGAGGTCGAGTCCGCGCTGGTCGACCACGAGGCGGTCGCGGAGGCGGCCGTGGTGGGGCGTTCGGACGAGATCAAGGGGCAGGCCGTGGCGGCGTTCGTGAGCGTGGTCGAGGGCGTACGGACATCCGAGGAATTGCGGCAGGAGTTGCGGGCGCATGTGGTGACCAAGATCGGCGCCATCGCGCGGCCGGCGGACCTCATTTTCGCCGCCGAACTGCCCAAGACGCGAAGCGGGAAGATCATGCGGCGCCTCCTCCGCGACGTGGCCGAGGGACGGGCGCTGGGCGACACGACGACGCTCGCCGACCCCGCCGTCGTGCGGAGCCTGCAGCGCCAGTTCGCGGACAGCGAGAGCTAGCAGCGCCGTCACCCGCCGACGCCCCGTGACCCCGCGCTCCCGGGACACCGGCCCGCAGCGGTACCGGCAGCTCGCCCTCCTCGGGCTGGTCCAGCTGCTCGCGATGGGGCTCTGGTTCTCGGCCAGCGCGGTCGTGCCGGAGTTGCGCGACGCGTGGGGGCTCGGCGGCTCGGGAGCGGCCTGGCTCACCACATCCGTGCAGCTCGGCTTCGCCACGGGAGCGGTCCTCTCGGCGCTGCTCACCCTTTCGGACACATGGGACCCGCGCCGGCTGATGGCGGGCTCCGCGCTCCTCGGCGCGGCCTCCACGACCGCGATCGCCCTCTTCGCCGAGGGCCTCGCCCCCGCGCTCGTCCTGCGCTTCCTGACGGGCGTCGCGCTGGCGGGCGTCTACCCGCCCGGGATGAAGATCGTCGCCGGCTGGTTCCGCGCCGGGCGCGGGATGGCGATCGGAGTCCTCATCGGCGCGCTCTCGGTGGGGAGCGCGATGCCCCACCTGCTGCGGCCGCTCGGAGGAATCGGCGCCTGGCAGCCCGTCCTCCTGCTGGCTTCAGCGCTCGCCGTGGTGGCAGCGGTCCTCGCCGCGACCGGGCTGCGCACCGGCCCCCACCAGGCGCCGGCCGCACCCTTCGATCCCCGCGTCGTGCGGCGCATCTTCGCCGACCGAGCGACGATGCTCGCCAACGGCGGCTATTTCGGGCACATGTGGGAACTGTACGCCATGTGGACCTGGATCCCCGCGTTCCTGGCGGCCAGCTTCGCCGCGGACGCGAGCCTTCGCACCACCCCCTCCCTCGCCTCCTTCCTGGCCTTCGGGACCATCGCCGCCGGGGGGCTGGGCGCCGCCGCGGCGGGCGTGCTCGCGGACCGCCTGGGGCGGACGGTCGTGACGAGCTGGAGCATGGTGATCAGCGGCGCCTGCTGCCTGGCCATCGGGCCGCTCTTCGGCGGCCCCGCCTGGGCCATCGCGGCGGTCTGTCTCGTGTGGGGGTTCGCGATCGTCGCCGACTCCGCGCAGTTCTCCGCCTGCGTGAGCGAACTCGCCGAACCCGAGTACATCGGCACGGCACTCACTCTGCAGACCGCGATCGGCTTCCTGCTCACGGTCGCCACGATCCGCCTCCTCCCGGTGTGGGAAGCGGCGCTCGGATGGGAGTGGGCGTTCGCCCCGCTCGCGATCGGCCCGGCTCTCGGGACGTGGAGCATGCTCGCCCTCCGCCGGCGCCCCGAAGCCACCCGCATCGCCGGCGGCCGCCGTTAGTGCGCAGCAAGGACGTCCCTGTGAGAGCTTATGCCAATTCAACATCACATTTTCAATTGGCATAGGCCGACACAGGGGCACCGACACTCCCATGATCGTTCGAGATCTCGCGCCGTTGCGCAGGCGGGCCGCAGCGACCATGCGAGCGCACGCGAAGCCGTCCCGCAGTAGCGGCGTTGTGGGCGTTGCGCGCGCGGTCTACCGTGAGGATGGTGAATCGATCTCGTTCGGAACCCGGAGGTCAGACTTGAGACGACTCAGCGATTCCCGCGGATCCCGCTCCCTCTACGCGGGGGCGATGCTGGCCATCGCCGCTTGCGCGATCTCGGCGTGCGCGCAGGCGGAGGGAGAGCCCGCAGTTGAGCCGGCCGCGGAGACGCAGGCGGCCTCGAACCAGCTGACGGCCGAGGAGGCCGCGGAGGGTTTCCAACTCCTCTTTGACGGCGAATCGCTCGACGCGTGGCGCGGGTTCCAGATGGAGGATGTCCCGGGGGGTTGGACCGCAATCGACGGCACGCTCGCCTTCACGCCCGGCGTCGGGGGCGGGACCCTCATCACTCGCGACACCTACACCGACTTCGACCTGCGTCTCGAATGGAAGGTCCGTCCCGCCGGCAACAGCGGGATCTTCTTCGGCATCTCGGAGAACACCGAGAGCGCGTTCCAGTCGGGCGCCGAGTTGCAGGTGCTCGACAACGCGGGGCACTACGACGGCGGCAATCCTCTGACCTCGGCAGGGTCGAACTACGGCCTTCATGCCCCGCCGGAAGATGTCACGCGCCCGGTCGGCGAATGGAACGAGGTGCGGATCGTCCGCCACGGCAACCAAGTCGTCCACTGGCTCAACGGCGTCCGGCTCGTCGAGTACGAGATCGGCTCGGACGAGTGGGAGGCGCTGGTGGCGGGGAGCAAGTTCGTTCAGTGGCCCGACTACGGCCGGCACCACGAGGGCCACCTCGGCCTCCAGGACCACGGCGACCCGGTCTGGTACCGCAACCTGCGAATCCGGCGGCTATAGCTCCAGAGAACGGTGCGTGAAGGCGCGCTTGCCCGGGCCGTAGTCCGCGGCACCCTGGCCTTCCCCGCGTAGCAGCCAGCGGGTCGTCAGGAGACCTTCGACGCCCACCGGCCCGCGCGCGTGGATGCGCGCGGTACTGATCCCCACCTCCGCCCCGAGCCCGTAGCGGAACCCGTCCGCGAAACGCGTGCTCGCGTTGTGGAACACGCTCCCCGCGTCGACCGCTCTCAGGAACCGTTCCCCGACGCCCCGATCCTCGGCCACGATCGCGTCGGTATGGCTGCTTCCGTAGGTGTGGATGTGGTCGATGGCCTCCTCCAGGCTCTCCACCGTCCGCACCGCCAGCGTGAGATCGCCGAACTCACGCCCCCAGTCCGCCTCCAAGGCAGCTTCCGCCCACGGCAGGAGCCGGCGGGACGGTTCGTCACAACGGAGTTCGACTCCGCGCTCCCGCAGCGCCTCCCCGATCGCGCCCAGCTTCGAGAGGAAGGCCTCGTGCACGAGCAGGGTCTCGGTCGCGTTGCAGGCCGCCGGGTAGTCGCACTTCCCGTCCACCGCGAGCCTGACCGCCATCTCCGGGTCGGCCGACGCGTCGACGTAGAGGTGGCACACGCCCTCCGCGTGCCCAAGCACCGGGATCCGGCTCCGCTCCTGAATCGAGCGCACGAGCGCCCCGGAGCCTCTGGGGATGACGAGGTCGATGAGGTCGTCGAGGGCGAGCAGTTCGTCGACGTCCCGCCGGTCCGGGATGCCCAGCACGGCGAGGGGATCGAGGCCCACCTCGTCCAACGCGCGCCGCAGGCAGTCCACGAGGACGACGTTCGAGCGCGCGGCCTCCCGCCCACCCTTCATGATCACCCCGTTGCCCGAGCGGATGGCGAGCGACCCGATCTGGATCACCGCATCCGGACGACTCTCGAAGATGATGAGAAGCACCCCGAGCGGACTCCGGACGCACTCGAGGACGAGGCCCTCGTCGAGTTCCGTGCGCGTGATGACGCGGTCGATGGGGTCCTCGCCCTCGGCCAGCGCGTCGACGCCCTCGAGCAGGCTCTCGAACTTGGCGTCGGACAGCCCCAGCCGGTGGAGGAGGGGTCCGGAAAGCCCTTCCTCCGCGGCGCGGGCGAGGTCTTCCTCATTTGCCCGCGAGATCTCGCCCCGCGAGCGGAGGAGGACGTCTCTCAGCGCACGCAGGGCGGCGGTGCGCTGTTCGGCGGGAGCGCTCCCGATGACGCGCTGCGCCCCGCGCACCGCAGCTGCCCGCGCGCGCAGATTCTCAGCCATCGGAACGATCCTTGAGGATGATGTGCTCTCCGTGCACGAGTTCCAGGCCCCCGAACGGCGCGCTCCGGCCGACGAGCGATCCGTCCGGGGCCCGGATCTCGACCACGTCGCCGCGGCGGAAAAGTCCCTCCGCCTTCGCCGCGCCCCCCGCACGGAGCGTCGCCCCTTCGCGGAGACGGTCGGCGGCCTCCGGCCTCAGGACGAGCGTCCCCCGCGGATGCGAGCAGTACGCGATCCAGCGGCTGCGGGACGAGAGCGTCGCGCGCGGCGGGATCCAGGTCCCCTCCTCCTCGCCTGCCAGCACCCGGTCGAGGGCTCCGGGGTCCAGCCCGGACGCGATGACGGTGTGGCACCCGCCGCGCGACGCAACCGACGCCGCTTCCAGCTTGCTCGCCATGCCGCGCCCGGCCTCCGACCGCCCTTCCACGGTGATCGCATGATCCTCGGGCCGGTCGATGCGGGGAATCAGTCTCGCGGCCGCGTCACGCCTGGGGTCGGCGGCCATGACCCCCGGCACGTCGGTCAGGAGTACGATGAGGTCGGCGGCCAGTTCGCTCGCGACGAGCGCTCCCAGCCGATCGTTGTCGTCGAAGATCGGGCGCTTGCCCGTCCCCCGGTACACGCGGTCGTTCAGCGAGATCGCGTCGTTCTCGTTGACGACCGGGACCACGCCCAGCCGGAAGAGGCTCCGCAGCGTCTCGTGCAGTGTTCAGGTTCAGGTACCCGGTCGTCGACCCCTGCGGACCCGGTCGTCGAAGTCCCACGGCGCCGGAGGTCACGATGAGCACTTCCCGCCCCTCGCGGCGCAGGCGGCTGGCCGCCTCGACGACGCCGAAGAGCCGGGCGAGCGCGATGCTGCCGTCGGGATGGGTGAGGACGCCGGTCCCCACCTTGAGCACGATCCGCCCCGCGCGCGCGATCGCCTCGCGCGTCATTTCCGGCGCGACGGTCTCGCGCCGGGCGTCCGGGAGTTGCTGCGCCTGGGTCACGCCAGAGGCCTCGAAGCTCGAACAGATGGTTCACCAGAATCCGCGATCCGGCCGCCGGACCGCTCGGAAGGCCGATGAAACTACCCGCGGAGCGGAACCGTTGCACACCGGCACCCGATCCCCGACGCTACCGGGGACGGATGACGCCTACCCTCCGCAGATCGCGTGCGCGTGCAGGTCCACCTGATCGACGGCACCTACGAGTTGTTCCGGCACTTCTACGGCGTGCCCCCGGCGAAGAACGCCGGCGGGCACGAGGTAGGGGCGGCGCGGGGCGTCGTGAGTTCGATGCTCGGGCTTTTGGAGGGCGGCGCCACGCACGTCGCGATCGCCACCGACCGCGTGATCGAGTCGTTCCGCAACGAACTGTGGCCGGGCTACAAGGACGGCTCCGAGATCGATCCGGCGCTCTACTCGCAGTTTCCGCTCGTCGAGGAGGCGCTCGCCTCGGCGGGCTTCGTCGTCTGGCCCATGATGGAGTACGAAGCCGACGACGCCCTGGCCTCCGGCGCGACGATGGCCGCTGCGGACCCCCGCGTCGAGCGGGTGTTCATCTGCACGCCCGACAAGGATCTCTCCCAGTGCGTGGAGGGAGAGCGCGTCGTGCAGTTCGACCGCCGCCAGCGCCTGCTGCGCGACGAGGCCGGGGTCGTCGAGAAGTTCGGCGTGGGCCCGGCGGCGATCCCCGACTGGCTGGCCCTGGTCGGGGACTCCGCCGACGGCTTCCCCGGCATCCGGGGCTTCGGCGCGAAGACGGCCGCTGCAGTACTTGCCCGCTACGGCCGCATCGAGGACATCCCTTCGGGCGGGAGGGATTGGGATGTCGCTGTCCGCGGCGCCGAACGCCTCGCACAGACGCTCCGCAACGGACTCGACGACGCGCTCCTCTTCCGCCGCCTCGCCACCCTCGTCCGCGAAGCCCCGGTCTCAGCCAGCGTCGACGAACTCGCGTGGACCGGCCCCCGCGACGACTTCAACCTCGTCGCCACCGTCCTCGACGCCCCCGACCTGGTCCCCCGCACCCGGCGGCTCGCGGAGGACCGCGGCCGTTGAACGGGCCCGGCTCTCGCCGACGAAGCCACCTTGCAACGCACGCCACCTTTCGGACCTTTCGTGCCTCGCAATCCTATGATTCGTACGCAGCTTCCACCCCAGTGAGCGTGGCCATGAACAAGATCGCCTCGAAACCAACCGTCCTCGACCAGATTGCTGGTCCCGAGTCCTGCGACATGTGCGGAAACGCGGGGCTGAAGACCGAACTTGTGCGGAATCCATTCATCTACGGGGTCGGGTCCGGCGCCGTGGAACTCAGCGCTGACATCCCCGTCCACACATGCGCGACCTGCGCGGTCTCGTTCACGGATGAGGCGGCGGAGGGCATCCAGCACGACGCCGTCTGCCGGCACCTTGGCGTCCCCACGCCGGACGAACTCCGTGCGCTCCGCAGGAGAGAGGTATGAGATGACTCGCGCGAATCACCGGTTTCGCTGACGCGACGCTGACGCGAGCGGCGCGTCGCGACGTGATCCAGCACGCGTCTTCCGACCGGCACCTTCCACTACTGCGGTATGACGCGAACCTTCACCGCCTCTGGGCCCTAACGCAGTTTCGCCCTCACGCCGGCGGGCCAGCCACGCACCGTCACTTCAGTACCCATTGCCAACTTCGCAGAAAAACTGATGGCCTTATCCAGCGTGCTCACCCGGAGGTCAGGGTCATGCAGTCGAAGGAGCAACTCTTCACAGCCGACGGCGGCGTATTGGTTGGCAAGTTCGATGATCCGTGCGGGATTCTCCACGCCCTCGTCATCCGGGCCAAGCGCCCCCAGCGCTACGACCGCTAGCCGTTCACCTAGCTCATCCGACACCTCCACTGCTCTCGTGTCCGCGAGCTTGTGACCCCCCTGGCTGGGCTTTGACTCGGGCGGCGGGATACCCCGCGACCGCCGTCGCAAAAGCCAACGCCCAGAAGTCCAATTGCCGTCCGAAGGGTGCAGCTTCCGGGTTGCTAGCTCCGGATCTCAGGATGGTTGTTCACCGGCGCGAGATCTCGAGCAATCATGGGAGTGTCGGTGCCCCTGTGTCGGCCTATGCCAATTGAAAGTCTCATTTTGAATTGGCATAAGGCTTCGCAGGGACCAGCAACAACCCCCAGGCAGCCTCCGGTCTCGCTCCCTCGGGTTGTCGGGTGGAGGGCTCCAGCACACGCATCGCGATGCCCAGAGCCACTCGTGCCAGCTCTGGACCTCGGGATCGGCCACACCTTCACTCGCCTTCTGGTGTGGTCGGACGCAGCGCTGTATGTCGTCCTTCCATCCATTTTGCCGGTACGAAAAGCGCATGTGCACGACTCGTCAATAGCGCCCTGAAATAGTTCATCCCCGAACTCCTAGTCCCTGCGGGGCACGGCCTCCATCAGGAGGGCGATCGCGGCGTTCAGGTTCCGGCCTCCCGGGCCGGCGCCCGTGTACTTGCCGAGGCGGGTGATGACGAGACCCCGCGCCGGGATGAAGACCGTGTACTGGCCGCCGGCTCCACCGAAGGCGCCGTAGTCGTCCTCGATCGGGAACCCGAGGTCCTTCCACACGAAGCCGCCGCCGTAGACCGGGCGGCCGTCGTCGATCCAGGCCGGGGCGACCTCCATCGCGTAGTCCACGTAGCCTTCGGGGAGGATGCGCTCGCCCTCCCACACGCCGTCCTGCAGATAGAGGTTGCCCAGCCGCGCCCAGTCGCGGGCCGAGCCGAACTCGTAGCCTTGCGTGAGGAAGTTGCCGTTCGGGTCCGTCTCCATGACGAAGTTCCGGATCCCGAGCTTGTCGAACAAGTTCCGTTGCGGGAAGGCGTGATAGTCGTCGCCGCGCCCTTCCACGCCCAGCCGAGTCAGGTAGTTGGTGAGCGCCGGGTCCGTGTTCCGGTACCGTCCCACCGTGTTCGGCTCCCACTGTTGCGGGCGGGTGGCCGCCCACTGAAACGCGTTCTCCCCGGTATAGAGGTACAGATGGTCGGGATAGCCCATCTCTTCCGTATACCCGGGGTCCTGCGGCGCTACGATCCGGATCCCGCTCGACATCCGCATGATGTCGCCGATGCGGATGTTCTTCCGGTCATCGTCCTGCCATTCGGGGACCGGAGCGGGTTGCCACAGTTCGTACACGCCCTGCTGGATGAGGACGGCCATGAGCGTGCCGGTGAGCGACTTCCCCTTGGACCAGCTCTCGAACGGAGTGTGCATGTCGACGCCGGGGCCGTAGTCCTCGCCGATGATCCGGCCGTTGTAGGTGACGACGAAGCCGAGCGTCTTCCCCTCCTGGTCCATCGCGACCTCGACGGCCTCCCGCACCTTGTCCATGTCGATCTCGGGCGGATACGGCTCGTCGGAGAGCACGTCTCCCATGGGCCACGGCGTGGTGGCCGGATCGGGCGTCATCGGCTCGACGACGGAGGGAGCGAAGTAGATCGAATCCTGGCCCAGCGGGTGGGTGATGCAGCCCTGGCTACCGTAGAGCTTCGCGGTGCGCGTGATCCCCGAGCCGAGGGTGAGGCTCACGGTCTGCGCCTCCATGTCTACCACCGTGTCGACGACCGCGCCCCGATGCTGGAAGGGCGCCGTGAAGCCGCCCACGTTGGCGGCCGCGTCCCGCCAGTCCAGACCGGTGATGAACGTCCCCGAGCATAGCGTCTTCGCGAACCCCGCCGTGTGGTGGACGATCGGTTCGCCCGGCGGCGGGTCCCACGCCGTCGGAAGCTCGAGCGATTCTCCGCGCGCGATCAGGCGCTCGGTCAGCGAGTCCGCGTCGTCGGCGTCCGCCGCGGCTTCCCCGGCTCCGTCATCGCCGGAGGCGCACCCCGCGAGGCTGAGCAGCGAAACCGCGAACACACAGAAGAAGCAGGTCAGTAGCGATGGATGGGCGGCGCGGCGCATGGGGAGTCCTCCGGATCGGGGAGAGCTTCGTATCGAGTGGAAACGTGCGCCCGCGGATGAGACCTGACAAGCGGCTCCGCGCCCGCGGGAGGCCAGGAAGGCGTTCCCGCGGGAACGTGAGCCGGGCACCGTCCGGACGCCGCTAGGGCTGGACGATCCTGTAGTCGGCCGGCGGCTCGGCGCCCATGAGGTGCTGGACGAAGTAGTCCCAGGTGCGCCGGATCAGGTACGGCTCGCGCGCGTAGCCGTGGTTTCGGTTGGGGAACACGAGCATGTCGAACGTCCGGTTCGCCTCGATGAGCGCGTCGGCCACGAGCAGGGTCATGTTCGGATGCACGTTGTCATCGAGCGACCCGTAGTGGAGCAGGAGCTTCCCCTTCAGGTTGGCGGCGATGTTCTGGTTCGCCTGGGAATCGAAGCTGTCCGTCCCGTCCGGGTTCCGCTCGAGCAGCCCGTGATACTTCTCCCCCCACGGGAAATGGTAGCCTCGCTGGTCGTGGTTCCCCGCCCCCGACACCGCGACCTTGAAGAAGTCCGGGAAGGTCAGGATGGCGTCGGTCGAGGAGAAGCCGCCTCCCGAGTGGCCGAAGATCCCCACCCGGTCGATGTCGATCGGATAGCGGAGGGCGAGCGCCTTGAGCGCCGAGACGTGATCGGGGATCCCGTTGTCCCGCATGTCCCGGTAGTAGCTCTCGTGGAACGCCTTCGAGCGGTACGGGGTGCCCATGGCGTCCACCGCGAAGGTGATGAACCCGAGCTGCGCGAACGCGTGGCCCTGCCCGCGCGGCCCCGTGGTGAAGCCCGGCGTCCGGATGGGGCCGATCTGTGGCCCGGGGTAGATGTAGTCGATGACGGGATAGACCGTCCCCTCCTCCATCTTCGGCGGCAGCCACAGGTAGCCGTACACATCCGTGACCCCGTCGCGCGCCTTGGCGGAGAAGCGCACGGGCGGCTCCCAGCCGGCCTCGAGGAGCGGCGAGATATCTGCCTCTTCGACCGTCATCACGGCGCGTCCCGTCCGGTCCCGGAGGACGGTGACCGGGGCCGAGGCGCGGGTGGAATAGGTGTCAACGAAGTGGCGGCCGTCCGGTGACACGGAGACGTCGTGGTGCATGTCCTCGGGCGAGAGCAGGGTCACGCCCCCGCCGTCCAGCGAGGCCCGGTAGAGGTGATGGTGGTAGGGGTCGCGTCCGGGTTCGCGGCCCACGCCGGTGAAGTAGACCTGCCTCGCGTCCTCGTCGACCGACAGGAGCTGGACCACGAGCCAGGAACCCTGCGTGATCCGGTTCTTCATTTCTCCGGTGGCGAGGTCGTGCAGATAGAGGTGACCCCAGCCCTCGCGCTCGGAGAACCAGATGAACTCGCTCCCGTTGTCGAGCACCTGCCAGTTGTAGGGGGTGCGGAGCTGGTTCAGCTCCACCCACGTGTCGCCGCTCTCGACGATCACCTTTCGCGCCGCGCCCGTCGTGGCGTCGACCTCGACGAGCGTCTGGTTCCCGAAGTCGCGCGAGTGGTGCGAGAAGTAGACGCGGTCGCCCTCCGGGGTCCATTGGGCGGCGTGCCAGGTCGTGTCCGCGCCGCCGAAATAGCCGACCACGGGCTCATAGTCGGCCTTCACCGAAGCGCCGGTCTCGGCGTCGAACATGTACAGTTCCCACGTGGGGACGATGGAGTCGCCGGGGAGCGCGTACTTGTAGCTGTGGAGGATCGGGCGCCCGGTGGCCGCCTCGAGCAGATGCAGCGACTCGACGTCCTGCTCGTTGTAGCGGTGGGTCGCGATGCGGCGTCCGTCGGGGGACCACTCGGCGACGGGCGGCGACTTGAACTCGCTGCGGCGGTTCGTAATCTCCTGGCAGCAGCCCTCGGGCGCGACACCGTACCCCCAGTGCGCTTCGCCATCCGTCGAGAGTTGGCGTTCCTCGTCGGAGCCCATGTCGCGGACCCACAGGTTCTCGTCGCGCGAGAAGACGGCGAGTCCGCCGACGGGTGACTCGATCTCGTGCGTCGCCTCCGCGACCGAATCCGGGCCGGTGCAGCGGTAGGCGCCGAGGTTGCAGTCCCAGCGCTCGTAGGTGTCGGTCCAGAAGCGGATCCCGCCGGACGCGTTGAACTCGAACTCGTCGAAGGGGAGGTCCGTCGCCTCGTGGTTCTCGTCGGAGGCCTCGGAGAGCGCGGCAGCGAGCCGATCGTGGTCGAAGGCCGTGGCGCGGGTGCGGGCCGCGGCGTCGATCATGATGAACTCGTGGCCGCCGAACACCTGGTTCCGGTACCAGAAGCGGTTCGCGTCGACCCAGCGCGGGGCGACGGTCGCGCCGGAGGTGAGCTTCTCGGCGTTCCAGAAGACGAACTGCTCCGCGCGGGCGTATTCGCTCGCGGTGACGGATTCGGGCGCGTAGGGCCGCGACTGCGCGACGGCGTCGGGGGCCGCGGCGGCGAGGGCGAGCGCGGCGACGAGGGCGGCGGTGGGCGGGCCGAAACTGGAAAGGCGTCTCACGGGATCCTCCTGGGTGTGGTGCGGCCGCGATATCGCCTCAACATAGAGTGCGCCGTTCACCGCCCGGTAGGTCCGGGGGTTGGGCGAACGGCGGGGCCCGCGCGGCGTTGCGGAGGCGAACGAAGCGGCGCTAGCGTTGCCCGCCGACCCGATCCGAGGAGTGCTCCGTGAACACCACATCGTCCGCCGTGCGCCCGAGGCGGCTCTTCCTGGGCAGTTGCGTGTCGCTGATCGCGACCTCCGTCGCCTTCGCGGTCATCGGCGCGATCATGCTCACGCTGAAGAGCGAGTTCACGCTCACGAACTACGAGGTGGGCCTCATCGGCGGGGCGGCGATCTGGGGCTTTGCCGTATCGCAGCTCCTGTTCGCGCCTTTCTGCGACATCCTCGGCATGCGGTTCCTGCTGCGGCTCGCGTTCGCGTGCCACCTGCTGGGCGCGGTCCTCCTGATGTCCGCGGGCGGCTTCCTGCAGCTCTTCCTCGGCGCGCTGACGCTGGCGCTGGGGAACGGACTCGTCGAGGCGGCCTGCAATCCGCTCGTGGCCGCGCTCTATCCCGACGAGAAGACCGTCAAGCTGAACCGGTTCCACGTCTGGTTCCCGGGCGGCATCGTCATCGGCTCCGTGCTCGCCTACGGGCTGGACCAGGTGGGGCTCGACGCGTGGCAGCTCAAGGTCGCGATCATCCTCGTCCCCACCCTCATCTACGGCCACCTGATGCTGCGGGAGGAATTCCCGCCCACGGAGGGGGTGCGGGCGGGGGTGAGCATGGGGGGGATGTTCCGGGCGACGTTCACGACCCCGCTCATGCTCCTGCTGCTCCTCTGCATGGCCGTCACGGCCTCGACGGAACTCGGACCGAATCGCTGGGTGCCGCCGGTGCTCGAGGCGGGCGGCATCCCGGGCATCCTCGTGCTGGCGTGGATCAACGGTCTGATGGCCGTCCTGCGCTACCGGGCCGGGTTCGCAATCGAACGGCTGTCGCCGCCGGGCGTGCTCGCGGCGAGCGCGGCGGTCTCCGTGGTGGGGCTCCTGTGGCTGAGCTATGCGGCGACGACGGTGATGGCCTTCGCCTCCGCCACGGTGTTCGCGGTGGGGGTGTGCTACTTCTGGCCGACCATGCTCGGCTTCGTTTCCGAGCGCGTCCCGCGCTCCGGCGCGCTCGGGCTGGGGCTGATGGGCGCGACGGGGATGGCGGTGGTCGGGCTGTGGACCACACCGTGGATGGGGAGTATCGCCGACCGGGTGGGTCACGAGCGGCTGCCGGTCGTAGAGACGCGGGCCCTGCTGGCGGACGCGTCGGCCGGGTTCGCCAGGGCCGACGAGAGCCTGGAGCCGGATCTGGCCGCGGCCGGCGCCGCGGTGGGAGAGGCGCTCGCCGGCGGCGGGGACGGCGCCCTCCCGGAGTCGGTCACCGCGAACGCGCTGCGGGCGATCATCAACTCCGGCGGGGATGAGGCGCTCGTGGAGCGGGCCAACGCCCTGCTCGGACCGGCGGACAACTACGGCGGGCGGGTCTCGTTCCGGTACATCCTCCCGTATGCGGGCGCGCTCATCCTCATCTTCGGATTTCTCTACGCCCGCGACCGGCGGGCGGGCGGCTACCGGGCCGTGAAGATCGGGCGGGGGCCGGACGACGGATGACCCGCCGCCTGACGTACGGGATGATCGGGGGCGGACCGGGCGCCTTCATCGGGGACGTGCACCGGATGGCGGCGGAACTCGACGGGCTGGCCCGGATCGCGGCCGGCGCCTTCTCGTCGGACCCCGAGCGGTCCGCGGCGAAGGGGGCCGAGGTGGGGCTGGATCCCGCGCGGGTGTACGGGAGCTACGCGGAAATGGCGGCCTCGGAGGCGGCGCGGGCGCCGGAGCGGCGGCTGGATTTCGTGATCGTCGCGACGCCGAACCACCTCCACTTCGATGTGGCGCGCGCCTTCCTCGAGGCGGGTTTCCACGTCGTGTGCGACAAGCCGCTGACGACGACGGTCGCGGACGCCGAGGCGCTGTGCCGGCTCGTGGGCGCAGGGGACCGCGTGTTCGCGCTCACGCACAACTACAGCGGCTACCCGATGATCAAGGACGCGCGGGCGCTGGTCCGCGAGGGGCGGCTGGGGGAGATCCGCCGCATCCAGCTGGAGTACTTCCAGGGCTGGCTGTCGACGCCGCTTGAGGAGAGCGGACACCCGCAGGCGACGTGGCGCACGGACCCGGCGCGGGCCGGGGTGGCCGGTGCCCTGGGCGACATCGGGACGCACGCGCATCACCTGGGCCGCTACGTGACCGGGCTGGAGGTCGAGGCGCTGTGCGGCGAGCTGACGACGTTCGTGCCGGGCCGGCGGCTCGAGGACGACGCGAGCCTGCTCGTGCGCTGGAGCGGCGGGGTGCGGGGGACGCTCACGGTGTCGCAGGTGGCGGCGGGAGAGGAGAACGGGCTCGCGCTGCGCGTGTTCGGGAGCGAGGGCTCCATCGCCTGGCGGCACGACGACGCGGAGACGCTGTGGCTGCGGACGCCGGACGGCCGGGCGCGCGCGCGGCGCCGCGGACACGGCTGGCTCTCCCCCTCGGCCGCGCGGGCTTCACGGGTCCCGCCCGGGCACCCGGAGGGGTTCATCGAGGGGTTCGCGAACCTGTACCGGAACGTGATCCGGACGATCGGGGCCCTGAACGAGGGGCGGAGGCCGGACGAGGCCGACCTCGACTTCCCCACGGTGCGGGACGGGGCGCGCGGGGTCCATTTCCTCGAGCGGGCGGTCGAGAGCGGGCGGCGCGGGGCGTGGGTGGACGCGCGCTACGAGCCCCCGGGACCCGGGGAGGCGACGTCATGAGCCGCCGGCCGATCACGCTGTTCACCGGCCAGTGGGCCGACCTGCCGCTCGCGACGCTCGCCGCGAAGGCGGCGGCGTGGGGCTACGACGGCCTCGAACTCGCCTGCTGGGGGGACCACTTCGACGTCGTGCGGGCGACGGAGGAGGACGGCTACGCGGCCGGGCGGCGCGACCTGCTGGCCGCGCACGGGCTCGAGGTGCACGCGATCGCGAACCACCTCGTGGGGCAGGCGGTGTGCGACCCGATCGACGCGCGGCACGAGCTGATCCTGCCCGCGCGGGTGTGGGGCGACGGCGACCCGGAGGGCGTGCGGCGGCGGGCGGCGGCGGAGATGCGGCGGACGGCCGCGGCGGCGGCGTCGCTCGGCGTGCCGGTCGTGAACGGCTTCACGGGCAGCTCGATCTGGGCGGCGGCGTACGCCTTCCCGCCGCACCCGCCGGGTTTCGTGGAGGCCGGGTTCACCGACTTCGCGGACCGCTGGAACCCGATCCTGGACGCCTTCGACGCGGCGGGCGTGAAGTTCGCGCTCGAGGTGCACCCCACCGAGATCGCGTTCGACGCGAGCAGCGCCGCGCGCGCGATCGAAGCGCTCGATGGCCGGGCCGCGTTCGGCTTCAACTACGACCCCAGCCACCTCGCCTACCAGGGCGTCGACTACGTCGGCTTCATCATCGAGTTCGGCGACCGCATCCACCACGCCCACATGAAGGATGTCTGGTGGTCGGAGACGCCCCGGCGGTCGGGCGTGTTCGGCGGCCATCTCGACTTCGGGCACGTGGACCGCGGGTGGGATTTCCGCTCGATCGGCCGCGGCCGGGTGGACTTCGAGGAGATCCTGCGCGCGCTGGACCGCGTCGGCTACGAGGGCCCGCTCTCGATCGAGTGGGAGGACGGCGGCATGGACCGCGAGCACGGCGCCCGGGAGGCCTGCGCGCGGCTCCGGACCCTGGCCTTCCCGCCCTCCGCGACCGCCTTCGACGCCGCCTTCTCCGAAGACTGACCCGGCGCGGACCTGCGGGGGGCTACGGCGGGACGCCGCCCCAGAGGGCGTTGAGGCCCGTGTCGTAGGGGACGACCTGTCCGTCGCCGCGGCCATCCGGCAGGACGAAGCGGGGGGTCCGGGACGGGTACTCGGCGATGAGGCGGGCGTTCGCTTCCGGCCCGAGATCTCGCGCCCAGAGCACGCCCGAGCCCTCCAGACCGGGCGGGTCGCCGTGCCACAGGTAGTCGGTAAGGCCGACCCATCCCAGCCGGTCGGACTCGCTCTCCAGCCGGCACTGGTCCGCGACCTCCTCCGGTCCCTGCGCGCCGACGAAGGCAGCCTCGAGCTGGCACGGGTGGTAGCGGGTGAGGAGGGCGCGGACGCTGTCGAGCCTCATCCCCCGCGCGGCAAGCCGGGCTCCGACCCGGTCGCCCCACAGTTCATGCACGAACACGAGGGACGGGCCGGGGTCCGTCACCTCCGGAATCGGGGCGGCGCGAGCGGCCACCCGGTCGATGCGCGCGCGTCCCCCCGCCACCAGGCCGTAGCCGACCGCGACGAGGACGACGATGGCGATCGCGTCGCGGAGCCACGCCCAGCGGCCGAGACGCGTGAGGCCGATGGCCGCGAGCACGAGGAGCGCGCACCAGGCCGGGACGGCCTCGCCGAGCAGGCGGGGCCCGAACACGAGGTCGTGATGCCAGTAGAGCGCGCTCGCCAGGATGGGCAGAAGCGCCCACGCGACGAGGATGCGCTCGCCGCGCCGCAGGCGGCGGGCGAAGAGCAGGAAGAGTCCGATGAGCGCGGCGACGGGCAGCACGGTGCCGAGGAGTTCGCGCCCCAGCGACATCAGTTCGGTCGACGTATAGCCCAGCGCCTGCGTGAACCCGTACGTGCGGCCCCAGGGGTCCATGTGGAAGCCGAGGCCGTGGCTCGGGCCCGCCGCGGCGGTATAGCCCAGTGTGAGCGGGCCACCGAAGAAACGGGCGTTGAACCAGGCGAGCCCGGCCGCGAACGGGAGGCCGCCCAGGACCCACCAGCCGAGCCGGCGCAGGAGCCACGGCCGGTGCAGGCCCGGTTCCCGACGCGGCGCGGTGAGCCACACCCCGGCCGTCACGGCGGCGCCGATGAGCAGCCCGGAGACGGGGCGCGTCGTGACCATGAAGCCCATCGCGCCGCCCGCCGCCAACGCCCACACGGCCCGGCCCGTCTCGGCGCGGAGGGAGAGCCAGAGGGCGAGCGCGGCGAACGCCGCCACGGTCGCGTGGTTCATGTAGGCGCCGGCGAGCGCGAGCAGCATGGGGCTGGTGACGGCGAGCAGGGCGCCGATCCGCACGGCCGCGATGCGATCCGGCAGCAGGCGTTCGAACGCCAGCACCGAGAAGACGCCCAGCATCCCCACCGCGCCCGCCATCGCGATCCACGCCCCTCCCAGCCGGAAGCCGGCCGCGAGCCACAGCGCGTGCGCGGGCGGGTACTGCGACACCCATCCCGCCGGCGCGTGCACCATGAACTGGATCGACCAGAACTCGGGCATGGCGAGGGGAGGGCCGGCGAGCCGTCCGGCAGCGAAGTAACGCCCCTGGAGAAGCTGGACGCTCGCGTCGTTGAGGATCGTGCGCCCGTCGAAGACGATGAGCGCCACCGCGGCCGCGAGCCCGGCCCCCAGCAGCCCCATGAACCCCGCCACGGCCCACCGGGGCGACCGCTCGATCACTGCAGCGGCACGCGCGAGGACGCCCGACACCCGTCCTCCGGCCAGCACCCCGACCAGTACCGCTCCGCCGATCCCGAGCAGCGTCCACACGCCGCTCGTCACACCCCAGGTGTACGACCAGTGCTCAAACCCCGAGCGTCGCATCAGATCGTCGAGCGAACTCGGGGGGGCCGCCGGATCCAGAACGAGGAAGACCGGGATGGCGACGAGCACCACCAGCAGGAGCCCCACCACGCGTCGACCCGCATCGAGGAAGAGTTTCATGGGGGGGAAGTTACCGTCGGGCGCCTCGCCTGTCTCCGATCCCCCTTCCGGCGTGTTTTTTCGCGGAGCGTGATGGCGGCGGCGCTGACGGGCCGTTCTTGACTCGCACCGCGTCCGATCTACCTTTGCGGCGCGCCGCCCCGGGCCCCGGAGCGCCCCGGGCAACGTTCGAACGCAGGGAAACTGTCCCTCGCCGGGCGAGCCCCGCGATTCCGGGGCGGTTCGCGCACTCCAATACCGCAGACCCGAAGCAGGTCCGATGTCACTCGTATCACTTACCGATGTTATGAAGAGGTTCGGCGAGACCGTCGCCGTCGACTCGGCGACCTTCTCGATCGACCGCGGAGAGGTCGTCGGCTTCCTCGGCCCGAACGGGGCGGGCAAGACGACGACCATGCGGCTGCTCACCCAGTACCTCGAACCCGATGGCGGGTCGATCACGATCGACGGGCTGTCGCTCGAGGATCACCCCATCGAGCTGCGGCGCCGGATCGGCTATCTCCCGGAGACCAACCCGCTGTACCGCGACATGCTGGCCGGCGAATACATCAGCTTCATGGGGCGCCTGCGCGGGATGAGCCCCGGGGAGATTCGGGCCCGAACGGACGATGTCGTGGCCGAGACCGGGATCGAAGCGGTCTACTACCGGCCCATCAACCAGCTCTCGAAGGGATACCGTCAGCGGGTCGGCCTCGCGCAGGCGATCCTCTCCGAGCCCGAGATCCTCATCCTCGACGAGCCGACCGAAGGGCTCGATCCCAACCAGCGGGTCGAGATCCGGAGCCTCATCCGGGACGTCGGCGCCGACCGCACCGTCCTCCTCAGCACGCACGTCATGCAGGAGGTCCGGAAGACGTGCTCTCGGGTCGTCATCATCAACCGCGGGCACATCGTGGCCGACGGTTCGGTGGATGAGCTGGTCGCGGGACACGGCGGCGCGCGTATCATCGTCGAACTCGAGGCGCCCCCCGACGACGCGCGGGACGCGCTGGCCGACCTCCCCTCCGTCGCCCGTACCGAGGCGCTCGAGGAAGAGGCCGGACGCGCCCGCTTCGCCGTCGAGGGCGCCCCCGGCCGGGACCCGCGCGCGGATATCTCGCGACTCGCCGCCGCCCGGGACTGGCCGCTGTGGGAACTCCACCTCGCGCAGGCGAGCCTCGAGGACCTGTTCCGGCAGCTCACCGTCTCGGCAGCCCCGACGGAGGAAGGCGCGGGCGACGCAGCCGAAGGCGGGACGGAGGACGGGGCGCAGCGCGTGGAGACGGACCCGGCGGGCGAGGAGGTGGAGGCATGATGAGCCGCATCGCGACGGTCGCGAAACGGGAGTTCGCGAGCTACTTCGACCAGGCGACCGCGTACATCCTTCTCGTCATCTTCCTCGGGATCAACTTCTACTTCTACTTCCAGGAGGCGTACATCCTGCGGGAGGCCTCGCTCCGCCCCATGCTGTCGCTCCTCCCGTGGCTCCTGCTCTTTTTCATCCCGGCGGTCTGCATGAGGACGCTGGCCGAGGAACGGAACGCGGGCACCCTCGAACTCGTGCTCTCGCAACCGATCTCCGTGGTGGAGTTCCTGCTCGGCAAGTTCCTCGGCGTCCTCCTCTTCCTGCTCGTCGCCATGGCGGGGACGTTCGGCATCCCGCTCGGCCTCACCTTCGGCGCGGACCTGCAGTGGGGCGTCGTCTTCTCGCAGTACCTGGGCTCCGTGTTCCTCATCGCCGCGCTGATCTCGGTCGGACTCTGGTCGTCGGCGATGACGCGGAACCAGGTCACGGCCTTCATCATCGGGGTCACGATCAGCTTCGGCCTCTACCTGATCGGGCTTCCGACGGTCACCCTCTCGCTCCCCGCGCCGGTGGCGACGGTGGCCGCGCGCCTCGGTATCCTCGGGCACTTCTCCAGCGTGTCGCGCGGCGTGATCGACCTGCGCGACGTCCTCTACTTCGCCTCACTCACGGCGGCGTTCCTGTCGCTGACCTACTTCGCGATCATGCGCGAACGCCTGAGCCGCGAGCGTCCGGCCTACGGGCGGCTGCGCCTGGGCGCGCTCGGGCTGGTCGGGATCGCCATCGTCGCCGCCCTGGCGGGCTCGCAGTTGCGGGGTCGCCTCGACCTCACGCCCGGGAAGGTCTACACGCTGTCCCCCCCAACGGCCGAACTCCTGCGGGGCCTCGACGATCTCGTCACGCTCAAGCTGTTCCGCTCGACCGATCTCCCGCCGGAACTCACTCCGGTGAGCCGCGATGTCGATGACCTCCTCGCGGATCTCGACGCGACGGGCGGGGCGAATGTGAACCTCATTCGGGTCGATCCCGACGACGACCCGGACGCCGAGCAGGAGGCGGGCCTGCTCGGCGTGAACCCGGTCCAGTACCAGATCCGCGATGACAACGCGGTCTCCGTCCAGGAGCGCTATTTCGGTTTGGCGGTCCAGTACGCCGGCGAGAGCGAGATCATTCCGATCATCCGCGGGACGACCGATCTCGAGTACCGACTCGCCTCGATGATCCGCTCCCTCACGACGCCGGAACGACCGAACGTCGCGATTCTCACGGGACATGGGGAGCTGGGGCTGCGTTCGGGACTGCAGTTCGCCAACGGGCGCCTGAGCCTGGAATACGACGTGTCGGAGTTCAGCATCGACTCTGCGACCACGGCCGTGCCGGACTCGCTCGACGTGCTCGTGATCGCCGGGGGGCGGATGCCGCTCGAACCCGCGGAAGGCGAGATCCTCAGCCGCTTCGTCGACGAGGGCGGGAGTCTGTTCCTCCTCAAGTCGGGTGTGACGGCCGACATGCAGTCGCGTTTCGCGGGCCCCATGTTCGACCCCGTGCTCGACTCGCTCCTCCAGGTACGGGGGCTCGGCATCGTCCCCTCGATCGCCTATGACCTGGGCCTGAACGAGCAGGTCCAGGTGCCCTCGAACCTCGGGCTGGCGATGATCATGCCGTACCCGTTCTGGACGCTCGCCCAGCCGGCCTCCGGGCATGTGATCGTGGACGGCGTGGCGAACGTCCCGATCCGCTACGGGAGTCCGCTCCAGGTCGAGGTCGAGGACAGCACGCGGGTCACGCCGCTGCTGGTCACGTCGGACTTCGGGGGGCGGCTCGCGACCCCGCTCTCGATCGACCCGAACCAGGACTGGGAGGCGCTGGTCTCGCCGGAGGATGTCACGGTCGAGACGCTGGCGGTCGCCTACACGCAGCCGGACGGGGGGCGGATCGTCATCGCCAGCTCGCCGTCGCTCATCGAAGACGCGACGCTTCAGGGATCGTCGGGAGGCCTGGCCGGCATGGTCTTCTTCCAGAACTCGATCGACTGGCTGGCGCAGGACGAGGCGCTGATTTCGATTCGGTCCAAGGATCGCGCGCCGCCGCAGCTGCTCTTCCCGAGTGAATGGCTGCGCGACCTTACGCGGTACGGAAATCTGGCCGGAGTTCCGCTGCTGTTCGTGTTGATCGGGGGATGGCGCCTCGCGCGGCGGCGAGGCCTGCAGCGCCGGAGCTTCCCCGAGGGTGGAGCGCTCGTATGAACGCGAGACAGCTCAGGATCATCGCGCTCGTGCTCGGGGTGGCCGTCCTCCTCTACCTGCCGCGGCTGTTCAGGGACAGCGGCGCGGGCGGATCGCTGGAGGTGGGCGACGGCTTCTCTTTCGCGGTCGCGGACTCCATCGAGGGCGTCGACATCGTGCTGGCGGACGGCGCGGGCGCGATTCGTCTCGAGCGGTCGGCCGACGGCTGGCGGGTGGACGGGTACCTGGCGGATGAACAGAAGGTCCGCGATCTGCTGGACGTCGTGCGCGAACTCTCCTCGGCCGAGATCGTGGCCCGCAACCCGTCGAACCACGAGGCGCTGGGTGTCGGTGAGAGCGGCCGCCGCATCGAGGTTCGTACCGAGGCGGGCGAAGCGCTGCGGTTCCACATCGGCGACCGGGATCCGCGGTCCGGGGGCTACTTCGCGCGTCTGCCGGGCGACCCCGTCGTGTATCGGCTCGACGGGCCGGCCGGCGGCTACCTGAGCCGGGAACGCGACGGCTGGCGGCCGCGGCGCATCGCCTCGGTCGACCCGGCCGGAGTGCGGGAGATCCTCATCCGCCGGGCGGGGCGCGAGGCGATCCTGCGACGGAGCGACACCGGCTGGCTCGCGGGCGACGTGCCGGCGGACTCCGCCGTGGTTCAGAGGCTGCTCGACGTCCTGCCCTCCGTGTCCGCCTCCGGGTTCCCCACGGAAGAAGAAGAGGCGGCGGCGGACTTCTCCCTCTCGGACACCTCGCTCGAGGTATTCTCGGCCGGCTCCGAGGACGTGACCGACCGACGTCTCGCGCTCTCGCTGCGCCTGCTGCCGGACGAAGAACGGGGGGATTGGCTCGCGCACCTGGCGGACGGATCGGAGGTCTTCCGGCTCTCGGAACTCACCGTGAACCGTCTTCTGCCGGAAGATCTGCTCCCGGTTCCCTGACCCGAGTCCCGTTTCGCGGGCGTGGGGTCAGGCGAGGCCCGGCTCGGTCATCGCCCGGAAGTCGAGGATGCGGTCGAGTTCCGCCGGGTCGACCAGGCCCTCTGCCAGCACGAGTTCCTTCAGCGTCCGGTCTTCCGCCAGGGTGCGCTTGGCCAGTTCCGCCGCCTTGTCGTAGCCGATGACCGGCGCGAGCGCGGTGGCGAGCGCCGCGGTCGATTCTGCGTTCCGCAGGCAGCGCGCCTCGTTCGCCGTGATCCCCCGCACGCAGCGCTCGGCGAACTCCACGCTGACGGTCGAGAGAATCCGGATGCTCTGGAGCAGGTTGTGGGCCATGACGGGGATCATGACGTTGAGTTCGAGGTTCCCCGCCTGTCCGCCCACGACCATCGCGGCGTCGTTCCCGATGACCTGCGCGCAGACCTGAAGGACGGATTCCGCCATGACGGGGTTGACCTTGCCCGGCATGATCGACGATCCGGGCTGCACGGCCGGCAGGTTGATCTCGCCGAGGCCCGTGCGAGGGCCGGACGACAGCCAGCGCAGGTCGTTCGCGATCTTCGTCAGGCTCACGGCGACCGTGCGCAGCGCTCCGCTCGCTTCTACGACCGCGTCGCGTGCGCCCTGCGCCTCGAAGTGGTTCCCGGCCTCGACGAACCCGGTGTCGAGGAGTTCGCTCAGCGCCGCCGTCATGCGGGCGCCGAAGTCGGCCGGCGTATTGATGCCGGTGCCGACCGCCGTGCCGCCGATGGCGAGTTCCGCCAGCGCCGGACGCACGGCCGCCACCCGCCGGATCCCGTGCCCCATCTGACTCGCGTACCCCCCGAATTCCTGTCCGAGGCGGACGGGCGTCGCGTCCTGCAGGTGCGTGCGGCCCGCCTTGGCGATGTGATCGAACTCTTCCGCCTTGGCGGTGAGCGCGGCTCGCAGCACCTCGAGCGCCGGAAGGAGTTCCCGCTCGATGGCGACCAGCGCCGCCACATGGATGGCCGTCGGAATCACGTCGTTCGACGACTGTCCCAGGTTGACGTGGTCGTTGGGGTGGACGGGACTCCGCGACCCCACCGTCCCGCCCAGGAGCTGGATGGCCCGGTTCGCGATGACCTCGTTCGCGTTCATGTTCGTCGACGTGCCGGAGCCGGTCTGGAAGATGTCCAGCACGAAGTGGGCGTCGAGCTCCCCGACCATCGCCTCACGGGCCGCACGCTCGATTGCGTCTCCGAGGTCGGGGTCGAGGAGACCCAGCTCCCGGTTCACGCGTGAGGCGGCGAGCTTGATCGCGCCCAGCGCCTCGATGAAGCGGCGCCCGAAGCGGAGGTCACTGATCGGGAAGTTCCGGCGCGCGCGCTCGGTCTGGGCTCCGTAGAGCCGATCCGCGGGGATCGCCATCTCCCCCATCGAGTCCTTCTCCGTGCGGTGATCCATGTAATGATTCTCGGTGTAGTCGATTCTCGGGTATGGTCCGGGAGGGAGGGAGTCAGAACTCGATCATGTCGCCGACGCGGATCCCGTTCGCCTCGAACCAGCCCTGGTTCATCTCGAGTGCGTACATGGCCGGCGCCGCCGAATTGTGAGTCTCCGTGGATTGCGGTTCCATCTGCTTGATGTCGACGATCCGACCTTCACGGTCGATGTACGCGATGTCGAGCGGGATGAGCGTGTTCTTCATCCAGAAGCCGAGGGTCCGCTCCTCGGGATACGCGAACAGCATCCCCTGATTCTCCGCCAGCGACTCGCGGAACATCAGCCCCTGCTGTCGCTCGGTCGGCTCGTCGGCGAGTTCCACCCGGATCTCGATCCCTCCCACCCGGATCGGGATCAGATCGGCGGATGGGGCGGCGACCGGATCGGCAGCGCCGGCGGTCTCGACGGTCGCGTCCCGGCTCTGGTCGACCCCCGGGGCGCGCGTCCCCGTATCCCCCGCACTGCACGCCACAAGGCCCGCCAGCAGGGGTCCAGCCAGCCAGAATCCCGGTTCTCTCATGGTCGGCAATCCGATCGAGTCGTTGCGGCTTCGTCGTTCGTGAGGAAAACTAGCGTACAGGGTTGGGGTATGGAACTTGGCGGGGAGGGTGAGCGGACGACGGGGCCAGGTGAGAGGGGGGTGAGATGATTCTCCCGGATGTGAGGGCTTCCTTCAAGCGCGATGACGCCGCGCGGCTTGTCCAACTGCTCGCCCGCGACGGCGAGGACCCGGGCCACCTCGAGACGCTCGTGGCGGAACGGGGGATCGACGCGCTGCTCGATCACCCGAAGGCGGCGCGCTCGCTCGTCCGCGAACCGGGTGTCTCGCGGCTTCCGCTGGCCCTGTTCTCGTACGTGGCGCTCCGCCGCAGCCTGCTTGACGGGGGCGTCGAGTCCCGACTCCTCGCCGACTACGTGACCTCGATCTTCCTGCACTTCGCCAGCGAGGCCCGCGTGCACCGGATCGCGGAACACGACGACCGCGAGTACCACTATCTCGTCGACCTCGTCGAGGCCATCGCCGACTCCGATGGCCGCCACGGCTTCCTGCTGCGGGCGCACCTCGGCAATTTCGCGCTCTGGCTCTCGGGGCTGTTCCCCGACTGGATCGGTCACCGTGTGCGGCGAAAGGGAGGACCCGATCTCGGCTACTACGAAGCGATGGGGCAGACAGGGTTCCAGCTCGCCGCCGACGACCCCTTTGCGCGCCGCCAGCAACTCGATGGCTGTTACCGGGACGCCGCGAGGACGTTCTCGTCCCTTCGCATCGCGATGAACCGGTTCTCGGACCGCTTCCTGACTCCGCGTCCCGCCTCCCACGTCGACCGCGTGCTGAGGCAGGTCGTGGACGAATTCGAAGCCCACTGGTTGCAGGCGTGACGCTGCGATCTATCTTCTCAACGAAGTGAGAACAGATCCGCCCGTCACCTTCTCGACCTCGACCCCCGAAGCGATGACCAACCTCGTCACACCGCGGCCGCCTCTTGGCTGCGCCGCCGTCATGCTTGGACTCTTCCGGGCCGCGCTCCAGGAGCAGCACCTGCCCGTGACGCAGCAGCGCGAGGCGATCGCCCGCGCCCTGTTCGAGTCCGCTCAGCGGCTCTCGGCCGACGAGGTCACGGCGCGTCTCCAAGACGCGGGTGAGCGGGTCGGGAAAGCGACCGTGTATCGGACGCTGAGACTTCTCGTGCGGGTCGGCCTGGCGACCGAGCACGATTTCGACGAAGGGTTCAAGCGCTACGAGACGAAGATCGGGCAGGCCCAGAACGACCATCTCATCTGCACCGCGTGCGGAGTCGTGGCGCCCTTCCAGCGGGACGAGCTGAACCGGCTCCAGGCGGAGGTCGCCCGGACGCTTGGTTTCCACATCCTGAGACGCCAACTCAAGCTCTACGGACTCTGCGAGCGGTGTGACGCCGAATCCGGCCAGGCGATCCGCCAGGTCAGCTGAGTTCAGGTCACCACGAGAGGAGAGACCGCTGAATTCCTCGCGAGAAACGCTGCTCAACCTCCTGGCCGAACGATCGTTCCGACTCGGAGACTTCAAGCTCGCCTCGGGCGCCCGAACCGACTACTACATCGACTGCCGGACTTCGACCATGCACGCGCACGGACAGGTGCTGCTCGGGAGCGTCGGGTTCGCGGCGATTCGGGAGGCGGGACTACGGCCCGACGCCGTCGGCGGCCTCACCATGGGCGCGGACCCGCTGGCCTACGCGATCGCCGCCGCCAGCTGGCGCGAGGGCGACCCGATCCACGCGTTTTCCGTCCGCAAGCGGGCCAAGCGCCACGGCAAGGGACAGCTGATCGAGGGCTGCTTCGAGCCCGGAGCGCGCGTCGTCATCGTCGAGGACGTCATCACGACCGGCGGGTCGGCGTTCAAGGCGTGCGAAGCCGTAAACCAGGCGAACGGCGATGTGCTCGGCATCCTGGGACTCGTGGATCGCGAGGAGGGCGGCCGAGCCGCGCTCGAGCGCGCGGGACTGCACACGATCGTACTTTATACGGCGAGTGATCTCCGCGCGGCTGTGGCCGTGGCGGGACCGGCGCCGGCATAGACGCAGAGGAGAAGGTGACGTGGCCGACCAGGAACTTCTGACATTCAGCGAGGCCGCCCACGAGCGGATCAGGACGTTCATGTCCGAGGATCCCGCCGAGGGCCTCGCCGTGCGGGTCAGCGTACAGAACGCGAGTCCGATCGCCCCGGAATACGAGATGGCTCTCATCGAACCCCTGGAGCGGGAGGAGGGGGACGAGTCGTTCGATGCCTCCGGCTTCGAGGTCGTCGTGGATTCGAGGAGCGTCGCCCTGCTCGCCGGCACCCGCATCGACTGGGTGGAATCGATGCAGGGGTCCGGGTTTCACTTCAGGAATCCCAACATCCAGCCGCTCGGCTCGGGCCCGATGGACGGACCCCTGGTCGACCGCGTGCGCCGGGTCATCGACGAACAGATCAACCCCGGGGTCGCATCCCATGGCGGGACCGTGCGACTCGTCGACATCCGTGACAACGTGGTCTACGTGACCATGGGAGGCGGCTGCCAGGGGTGCGGCATGGCGTCCGTCACCCTCACGCAGGGGATCAAGCAGATGATCCGGGACGCCGCGCCCGAGATCGTCGACGTCCAGGACGTGACCGACCACGCCTCCGGCAGCAACCCCTACTACGCCTAGCAGCCCGCGGCAGAGCGCCGAGCTAGCGGTCGCGTTGCTTCTTTCGCGGCTTCAGAAAGACGTGCAGCACCGTCGCGACCACGGACATCACGAGCGCGCCGAGGATCGCGGCCACGAGCCCGTCGAGCGCGAACCCCGGGATCAGCGACGCGGCCAGGTAGAACATCAGGCCGTTGAGGACGAAGTAGAACAGCCCAAGCGTCAGCACCGTGATCGGGAAGGTCACGAAGCGCAGGATCGGCCGCACAAGGGCGTTGATGAGGCCGATCGCGAGCGCACCGCCGATCAGCGCCTCGGCCCCGTCCACGCGCACCCCGTCCAAGAGGCGCGTGGTCACGTAGAGCGCCGCCGCGTTTATGGCCCAGCTCCGGAGCAGACTCATCGACCGTCCCGCGGGCCGAAGGCTCGCAACCGGGTCAGAATCCCGGCGTGAGGCTGAACTGCCAGAGCCAGCCCTTGTCGGGGCGATCGAACGGGCGCACGAAGTCGATCTCCGCGATCATGAGACCGAAGAGGTTCACGCGCGTCATCAGACCGGCGCTCGACACCCATTTCCGCTCGCCGAACGTGCACCCGCCGCCCGGGCAGTTCTCCGGCGACTCGCCCATCCAGGCCTTGCCCATGTCGTAGAAGACGCCGACTTCCACCGGCGGCACGCCCGGGGCCCGGATGACGCCGATCCCGCCCAGGAGCGGGAGTCGAAGTTCGAGGTTGCCCACCGCTACGCGGTTGCCGATGAGCTGCTGGAGGACGGGACAGCGGAAGAACCCGATCTGGCCGCCGGCGCCCGTGCATTCGGCGGTGTCGATGGATCGGTCGCTGTATCCACGCACGAGAGACGGGACTCCGAGATAGAGCCGGCCCAGACGCCAGTCGTCCGAACCGCCGCCCCACCGTCCGAAGTGCAGCGCCCGTCCGGCCAGCGTGAACGGCCCGGCGCGCACATAGCGGCGCATATCGCCGTTGATCGTGAGGAAGTTGAGCGTCCCCACCGCCGGCTCGACTTCCAGCCGGTATCGCTGCCCCACGACGGGGCTCGTGCCCCCGAAGATGGAACTGTCGTACACGAGAGCGACGCTGCCGCTGGCCGTATAGAGAGACGATGGCGCGCACGCCGCCCCGCCCTCCATCACGAATCCCCCCCCCGGACAGTCGACGAGATCCTCCCGCACCTCGTTCAGGAACTCGCCGGTGTGGAGATCGAACCAGAACTCCTCGGTCTCCCCCGAGAAGTCGACCTGTCGCGCCGAAGCCGAGAACTCGATCCGCGAGTTCCGGTTGAACGGATAGGCGAGGATGCCGGTCGCCTCCCGGTTGATCTCGTACCAGCGAAACTCCCGGAAGATGTTGACAGTGCGGTTCTCGAACCCGACCTGACTGAACCCGATCTGCCGCGTGACGAGCGGCACCTGGCCGCCGATCAGGGCCCAGTTCCACCGGCTCGAACGGTTCTCGTAGCCCGCGAGGAGCGCGGTCCCCTGGATCACGTTCCCGAAGGTCGTGTTCACCTGCAGGAGGGTCTGCAGCGTCTGGTTCCCGAGCAGATCGGAGAAGAAGAGGCTCGCGCCGCCGGCGAAGAAGACGCCGAAGTCGCTCGCCCCGAACGCGATCGTGGGCTGGGAGATGAAGTCGAGGGAGAGCTGGGAGCGGTACTCGTCGTCCTCGAACGTGATCGGGTCGGCCAGGCCCAGCCGCGCATTGTCGAGCAACTCGACGTGGGCCGTCGATACGCGCTCGCGCGGGGGGATGACGGACGCGTCGACGCCGACGAGCATGTCGGGCGCCGGCTCGCCCGCCAGCACGTCCGGGTCGTCGATGATGTAGACCTCGTAGCTGAACGGTCCGCCCTTGTTCACGCTGAACGCCAGATCGCCGGTGCCGCGGGCCACGGAGATGGCCGGGCTGATCTCCGTCAGCCCGCTCACGCCGGTCCAGAGGTCGGTGACCAGGTAGCGCTCGCGCGTCTCGAGATCGATCCGGTAGAGGTTGGCGATCCCGTCGTGGTCCGAGACGAAGTACAGGTCCTGTCCGTCGGCGGACCATTGCGGGTTGTAGTTGCGGAACTGGTCGTCGAAGCCCGGCAGCGCCTGGATCTCACCCGTCTCGAGGTCGAGCAACGCGACCTGATAGGGGCCCGCCACGAGCAGGTCGAGATCGGTTGTGTAGCGGTCGGTCGTGAAGGCGAGAGAGCGTCCGTCGGGCGACCAGGCGGGCTGGAGGTCCGCGAACTCATCCGCCGTGAGCCGGGTCAGTCGCTCGGTCTCCATGTCGAGCACGTACAGGTCGGTGAAGCCGCCGGACTGCCCGCTGAACGCCACCCGGGACCCGTCCGGCGACCAGCTCGGCGTGTAGATCGCGCCCACCTGGAAGCCCTCGATCCGGATCTCCCGGATGATGTCCGCGGTCGCGACGTCCATGATCGTGAGCAGGGGTTCACCGGTCTTGATGCCGGCGATGGCGAATTGTCGGCCGTCCGGGTGCCAGTCGCCGGCCGAATGGATGAACTGCAGACTCTCGAAGTGGGGGTCAACCGCGTTGTTCGTCAGGCGCCGCTTGACCTCCCCGGTGTGCGCGTCGGCGAGGAACATTTCGATCGAGAAGAGGTCGCTCTGCGAGACGTAGACGACCTCGTCGCCATCGGGACTGAGCGCGGGACCCAGGTTCAGCTTCCCCTCCTCCGGCGGCTCGTAGATCACACGGCGCCCGTATTCGTCCGGCGAGTTCGTCTCCTGTCGGGCGTCCGCGAAGTAGGTCTCGAGTTCGTTCCTCCAGCGGTCCGAGAGTTCGCTGATCGGGACCTCGAGGACGGCCTCGATCGCCGCGAGCTCGTTGGTGCGCGCGGCGAGGTTCAGGATCCGGCCGATCTTGTCGTCCCCGAACGCGCCGCCGACATAGGACCAGAAGGCGTGCCCGTAGCGGTAGGGGAAGAACTGCGGGTTGCGGAGGTCCTGGATCGTGGGGAACCCGTCCTCGAGGTCCAGCCCGTCCCGCATCCACATCGTCGTGAAGGGGTCGATGGGTCCGATCGAGAGGTACTCGGCCATCCCCTCGATGAACCACAGCGGGAGCCGGAGGGCTCCTGGGATATCGAGGCCGGGCCCCCCTGTCCCCTGCCCCGTCATGTCGAACTGGAAGGCGTGCACCAGTTCGTGGCCGAGCAGATGATCCGTCTCGTGGAGCGACACCATCATCGGCATCACGAGGCGTCGCTTCAGGATCTCGGTGAAGCCCTGGGTCCCCTCGTCGATGAACTGGCCGGACGTGTTGGTCTGCTCGAAATCCGAGTGGTCCGCGTACAGGATGATCGGCTGCCGTTCGCGGAACTCGTGATTGAGTACCCGCGACAGCCGCGCGTACCAGCGCTCGGCCTGTCGCCCGATCAGCGGCGCGGCCGCGGCGGTCTGGTCGTAGTAGTAGATGTCGAAGTGCTGCGTCTTGAGCACCTCGAAATCGAACGACCGGTACACGACTTTGTTTCGCCCGAAGCGTCGGCCGGCCTGCGCCTCCAGCGCGGACGCGACGGGACCTCCGAGCGCCGCGAGAGCGGCCAGAACGACGAGCGCGTGACGTCTCCGAAGCATACGTCCTCCACCAGGAAACTTCTGATCATTTGCCGCCCCGGGTTCCTGGACCCCGGCGGGGCGGGTGGCACCCCTGGCTCTGAGCAGGTTGGAGTGCCGCAAGCTACCGGCGGCGCCGGGCCGCCGCTACGCACCGGGCGCGCGCCTGACGGCCCCTGTTTGGGCCGCACCTGGCTATAGAACGATTGAACAGCGGATCAGGTCACAACCATCGACCGGAACTCGCCGGGGCCGTCAGCACCTGCGAAGGAATCCGCCCAGCGCCTCGGCCGCACTGCGGGCGGCGGCCTCCTCCGCGAAGGGGCCGGCCACGACCCGAAACAACGCCTCGTACGTCTCGATGACGGCCTCGAAGCCGGCCTCGGCGACCTCGTCCCGCTTCGCCTCGGCGCTCGCCCGGTCCCGGTAGGAGGCGACCTGGACGAGGACGCAGCCGCCGCGCGCGGAGACCGCGTCGCCTGCCTCCACGATCGTGATGCGGACCCGCGCGGTCCCCGGTCCGATCATGCCGAGGGCCCGGGCGCCGGCGCGCGACACATCGAGGATGCGTCCCCGCACGAAGGGGCCGCGATCGTTCACCACGAGTTCGACGGTGCGGCCGTTGTCGCGATTGTCGACGCGGATGCGCGTCCCGAAGGGGATCACGCGATGCGCGGCCGTCATCGCGTCCATGTCGTAGATGCCGCCGGCCGCCGCCGGACGGCCGTGGAACGGTTCCCCGTACCACGACGCGACGCCCGTCTGCGTCCAGCCGACGACGAAGACGCCGGGGTCGGGGTCCGTGACCGGTCGCGTGGCCCACGGCGCGCAGCCCTGCAGCGCGACCGCGAGCGCCAAGGCCACGAGACGGCGGGCCCGGCGCGCAGATGCCGAGCCGCCGGCCGCGCTCACAGCGGCCCGCGCTCCCACGGCCCCCAGATCGCGAACGTGTGGCCGAGGTGGCCCGGTCCCATCGAGATCGTGTCGCCCTGCAGGTTTATGAACAGCGTCCGTCCGTCGGGACTGAAGCAGGCGCCCGCGAATTCACGGTGGTTGAGGAGGTTGCGGGCGAAGGGGAAGATCTCTCCCGAGGGCGGCAGCCCCCGGAGATGCGTCGAGCCGGCGTTGTCCTCACAGATGAGGATCCCGCCTCTCGGGCTCACCGTCAGGTTGTCCGGGCCGTCGAGGACATCCTCGGAGGGAGACTCGAAGACGAGGGCCAACACCTCCTCCGCGGGGACGTAGCGCCACACCTGCCCCAGTTGCGCGTCACCGCCGTTGGTCGCGTGGAAGTAGATGCTCCGGTCGTCGTACCAGCAGCCCTCGAGCCGGGAGAATCGGGCCCCGCCCGCCGCGTGCCCTTCGGCCCACACGGTCGTCGGTATGCGCTCGGCCTCGGGCGGATCCGGGCGTTCGATCGGGACCCAATCCACTTCCCGCCACGCCCCCGGCCGCTGGCCCGTCCGCAGATCCGCCTGCGGATGGCCGCGCACGGCAAGCATCTCCAGCGTGCCCCCTCCCGCCAGGAAGCCCGGAGTTCGGGGCCGAAAGCGGTAGAACCCCGCGCGTCGGTTGTAATCTTCCGTCTCGTACACGAATCCGGTCTCGGGATCCACAGCGATCGCTTCGTGCACGAACCGTCCCATCTCCCTGATCGGCACGGCCTCCACGGGCTCGTCGGCGTCGGCGGGGACCTCGAACACGTACCCGTGCGGGACGGACCAGCCGCGCCCGCGGCCGAACGTCGTCTCCTCGCACGACAGCCAGCTGCGCCACGGGGTCACGCCGCCCGCGCAGTTTATCGTCGTCCCGCCCAGACTCACGAAGTCCCGCAGCAGAGTCGGGCGGCCGTCCGGGTCCAGCCGGACCTCGAGCGTCGTCGTACCGCCGCCTGCGAGCGGGTCGTACGCCAGCTCCGGGGACACCAGCGGCGCCGCGACGCCCGGCGGATCCTGGTCCTCGTGATTGCGCACGAGGCGGACGACATCGTCGCTGACGGCGAACAGACCCATCCCGTCGTGCGCGCGCGGCGTCGGCCTACCATCCGACATGACGCGCCCTTCCACGTTGAGCACGGCGTAGGAAAAGCCCACCGGGAGCGCCAGTTCGGGGCCCGCCGGACGCAGTGGCCCATAGCCGACGGCCGGCGCAGGGGATCCGGGGACGGAAGCCCGGCCGGCACAGGCCGCGAGCCCCGCCAGCGAAGGGGCCACCGCCGCGGCCCCTGCCAGGCGTCCGGCCTGACGCACGAAGTCGCGTCGGGCGATCTTGCTCAGGACTCCCTCCGTGGCACTGTGAGCGGCACCCGAAACAGGTTGAGGGGTAACAGCGTAGATATCGTCGTTCGGACCCCGGGTCGCCAGCGCGGTCGCCGGGGCGCCGACGGCTCGTACAACGCAAATCGGACTCGGAGTATCCTAAAGGGTCCGAGACCGGTCCGCACCGCGATATTCCCTCCGGCCAGCGGGCAGCGTCAGAGGATCAGCGATGAGCACGATGAGCAAAGGGGTCGACATGCGGAAATCGTTCGCGCGCCTTGTGGCGCCCGTCCTGCTCCTCGTCCTCGCGAACACGGCTGCGGCCCAGTCGTTCTCGGACTTCTGCCCCGGCGGCAACGAGGAGACGGAGGCCGCCGTCGTCGGCTTCGTGACCGATCCGGAGGCCGGGACGATCGTACCCGGCGCGATGGTCGCGGCGAGCTGGGTGCGCGACAACGCCCGGCAGCGCGCCGAAGCGCAGACGAACATGGAGGGCGTTTACACCATCTGTGACCTGCCGAAGGACACGGAAGTCTCGCTGCGGGTCAGCTTCGGGGACCGGCGCGGAGAGGCGGTCCCCTACACCACGGCCGCCGTGCTCGCCCAGCAGGACCTGGAGATCTCGCTGACCGCGGAGCCCGACACACGTCAGGAGGTCGGGTCGCTCGCCGCGGGTGGCGGCCGCAGCCGAATCCTCAGCTCCGAGGTCATCCGGGCCGAGGATCTTCTCGACCTTCCCGAGATGAGCGTGTACGACCTGTTGCGCCAGCACCAGCTCCTCAGGTTCGACCGCCGCAGCGGGGAGGGTGAGGTCATCCTCCTCACGTCGGCGTCTTCGAGTCTCCGGGCGGGACGGCTGCAGCGGATTCAGGTGCGGATCAACGAACGGCGAGAGGGCGACGGCGTCAACGCGCTCCGCGAGATGTCGATCGATGAGGTGGGCCGGATCGAGATCCTGTCGCGTACCGAGGCTTCCGCGCGCTACGGCGGCGACGGGTTCGTCGGCGCGATCGCGATCACGACGCGCAACCGCTAACCAGTCCCCGCACCGCCCCACGGCATGACGCCCGGGGCCAGCCATGAGTAGAGAGGTCGACATGCGCAAATCTTTCGCGCGCCTTGCGGCGCCCGCCCTGTTCTTCGTCGTTGCGGAATCGGCGGCGGCCCAGTCGTTCGCCGACTTCTGCCCCGGCCGCAGCGAGGAGACGGAGGCGGCCGTCGTCGGCTTCGTGACCGATCCGGAGGCGGGAACCCTCGTGCCCGGCGCGACCGTAGCGGCGAGTTGGGTAGAGGGCGATGCCCGGCAGCGTGCCGAGGCCCAGACGAACATGGAGGGCGTCTACACCATCTGCGGCCTCCCGAAGGACACGGAAGTCTCGCTGCGGGCCATCTTCGCGGACCGGCGCGGCCCCGAGGTTCCGTACACCACGAGCGCCGTGCTCGCCCAGCAGGATGTGGAGATCTCGCTGGCCGGCGAGGCCGAGGGGCGCCTCGAGGTCGGGTCCCTCGCCTCGGGTGGCGGTGGCCGGACCCGAGTCCTCGGCTCCGAGATCATCCGCGGCGAGGATCTTCTCGCCTTCCCCGAGATGACCGTGTACGAGCTCTTGCGCCAGCACTCGCTCCTCCGGTTCGACCGCCGCACCGGCGGAGAGAGAATCCTCCTCCAGTCGGTGACGGCGAGCCGTTGGTCGGTCTCCCGGATGCAGTCCGTCGTGGTGCGGATCAACGAGCGGCGCGAACCCGATGCCGTTAACGCGCTCCGCGAGATGTCGATCGATGAAGTGAGCCGGATCGAGATCCTGTCGCGCACGCAAGCCTCCGCCCGCTACGGCGGCGCCGGATACGTCGGCGCGATCGTGATCACGACCCGCGGCCGGGGCTAACAGCCCGGGGCGTCCGCACCGCGGGGCTCTCACCGTCAGGGAACGAGGCGCACGAGTGCGGCGTAGCTCGTGCGCTCGATCTCGTCGATGGCGGCCGCGCGCGCCTCGATGCCCTCGGCGAGCCGCGCCAGCAGCTCCAGTTGCCCCTGCGTGGGCGGGCCGTCTCCCATCGAGGCGAATCCCATGAGCCGGGCCAGCTTGCTGTCGATGCCGGTGGGGTTCGCGATCAGATCCTGGCCGGCGCGGGCCCGGTACTGCACGAGGCGCTCCTCGACCGGATAGAGTTCGTCGTTCAACTCCGCGAGCGCGGCCCGCAGGCGGTCTCCTCCCCCTCCGCGCTCGACGGCCTGCTCGGCGCGGCCGCGCATGTCCCGGATCCTGCCCACGAGTTCCATCGTCTCGGTGAGGCGGTCCCTCGCCGCCAGTAGAAACTCGAACTGTTCCCGGAGTTCCGCGTCGGTGACGTCGACCCGCGGGTCGCGCACGATCGAGAAGGGCTCCGAGAGCGTCAGGTCGCCGACGCCCAGTTCGACCGTGTAGTCGCCCGGCGGCACGCGCGGGCCGTTCGCGCTGCCCTGGAAGACCGCGCCGTCGAGCAGCCCGGCCGGCTCCACGCGCAGGTCCCATTCGAAGGCGTGCGCGCCGGCGTCCGCCGAGAGCGCCCCACCACTCGCCGCCTGGCCGAGGAAGTCCGCGCCCGTCGCCCCCGGAGCCGACGCGCTCGAGAATTCCCGGATCAGCGCCCCGTCCTCGAGGACTCGAAGCGTGACCCCCACCGGGGCGGCCTCGGGCAAGTAGTACGGGATCACCACGCCATCCGGCGGATTGGCCCCCGCCGGGTCGCCGGCCCCCGGCCGCCCCATGGCCGAGAAGAGCGCGGCGGGCGAGGCCCCGGGGTTGTAGCGGATCGTCGTGCGCGGGCGGAAGAGCCGCGGCGCCTCGGCGGTCTCGCCGGGCGTGAACTGGTGCAGCAGTTCAACGTTGTCGAGCACCCAGAACGAGCGCCCGTGCGTGGCCGCTGCGAGGTCTCCATCCCGCAGCACGAGGTCGTGGATGGGCACCACCGGCAGGTTGAGGCTCAGCGGCTGCCAGGAGTCCCCGGCGTCGAACGAGGCGTAGACCCCGCGCTCCGCCCCGGCGTACAGGAGTCCCGCCCGCCCCGGATCTTCGCGGATCACGCGCGTGAAATCGTCCGCGGGGATCCCGTCCGTGATCCGGGTCCACGTCTCCCCGTAGTCGGTCGTCCGGTAGAGGTACGGGGTGTGGTCAGAGAGCTTGTAGCGTGTCGCGGCGACGTAGGCGGTGGCGGGGTCGTGCGGGGATGGCTCCAGGATCGAGATGAGGGCGAACTCCGGGAGGTCGGGGATCGTCACGTCCTCCCAGTTCGCGCCCCCGTCCCGCGACACGTGGATGTACCCGTCATCGGACCCCGCCCACAGGAGCCCCGGCTGAACCGGGGATTCGGCGAAGGCGAAGATCGTCGCGTACCACTCGGGGCCGTACGCCTCTCGCGTGATCGGTCCCCAGTATTCTCCCGTCTCCTCGTCTTCGTGGACGGGGGTCGGCTCCAGCGTGCGGGGATCCGCGCGCGTGAGGTCCGGGCTGATGACCTCCCAGCTGTGTCCTTCGTCCCGCGTGCGGTGCACGTGCTGCGACGTGACGTAGAGCACGTTCGGATCGTGCGGCGATGTCATCACCGGATAGGTCCACCAGAAGCGGTAGTTGATGTCGGCCGAACCCCAGCCGTAGTGCGTCTCGGGATTCGGGGAGATGTCCCTGACCTGCCGGTTGCGGTGATCGTAGCGGTACACCCAGTGGTGATCGCCCGCGTAGACGATGTTCGGGTCCTCGATGTTGACGGCGACGTATCCGTCCTCGCCCCCGCCGACCGTATACCAGTCCTCGATCGAGATGCGGCCGAAATCCGAACGGCTGGCGACGGAGATCGACGTGTTGTCCTGCTGCGAGGCGTAGAGGCGATACGGCGTCTGATGGTCCGCGACCACGTGATAGAGCTGCGCGGTCGCCTGATTCAGGAGGCTGGACCAGGAGAGGCCCCCGTCGAAGCTCACCGCGCCTCCCCCGTCGCTCCCGTTGATCATCCGGCGGGGGTCGTCCGGGTCGATCCACAGGTCGTGGTGGTCCGGGTGGGGCGTGAACACGCGCGAGAAGGTCTCGCCCCCATCGGTCGACTTCCACAGGAAGACGTTGAGGACGAAGACGGCGTTCTCATCGCCGGCGTCCGCCACGATGTGGTGGTAGTACCACGGGCGCTGCAGGAGGTTGGCGTCCTCGTTGACGCGGGTCCATGTCTCGCCGGCGTCGTCCGAGCGGAAGATCCCCTTCACGCCGCGGGCCGCGTCGATGATCGCCCACAGCCGCTGCGAGTTCCGAGGCGAGACGGTGATCCCGATCCGTCCCTTGAGGCCGGACGGGAGGCCGGGGTTGTCCGTCAATTCGGTCCAGGTGTCGCCGCCATCCGTACTCTTGAAGAGCCCGGTGCCGGGTCCCGCGCTGCGGAAGCCCCACGGAAAGCGACGCAGTTCGAGGAGCGACGCGTACAGGATGTCGGGGTTCGCGGGATCGAGGACGAGGTCGATCGCACCGCTGTTCTCGTCACGGTACAGCACCTTCTCCCAGGTGGCGCCCCCGTCGCGGGTGCGGTAGACGCCGCGCGCCTCGCTGGGGCCCCAGGCGTCGCCGAGCGCCGCCACCCACGCGATGTCGGGGTCCCGGGGGTGCACCCGGACGCGGGCGATCTGGAGCGTCTCGGCCAGCCCGAGGTGGCGCCAGTTCGCCCCGCCGTCGTCGGACCGGTAGACGCCGTCGCCGTGCGATGCGTTGCCGCGGATGCACGTCTCGCCCATCCCGACGTACACGACCTCGGGGCTCGAGCGGCTGACCTCCACGGCGCCGACGGAGCCCGTACCGAAGAAGCCGTCGGAGACGTTGCGCCAGTTCGCCCCGCCATCCTCCGTCTTCCAGACTCCGCCGCCGGCGCTCCCCTGGTAGAACACGAGATCGTCGGTGGGGTGGCCGGCGACGCCGAGCACGCGGCCGCCGCGAGTGGGGCCGATCGAGCGCCATTCGAGGAGGTCGAGGTACCGCTCATCGACCTCCTGTCCTCCCGCGGCCGGCGTCGTCGTCGAGCCGAGAAGCGTCAGCAGGAGGAGGGTCTTCGCGAGCCGCGGCGTCAGTCGAGAGAAGCGAGGGTGTGCCACTTTGGTGCGTTCTCCTTCAAGAGTCCCCGATTGGAGTCCAGCCCGGAATCTTGCGCCCGGCTCGCGCGGCGTACAGCGTGCGAGAGGCGGGCGCGGCTGGATGTGACCCGAAACCGGGTTCGGTCGTCTTCGCACAGGGAAGGTGCGCATCAGCGCTCGCAGAGCGATCGGGCACACGGTCGGCGGAGGTTCAATGCGACGGATGTCTCCTGCGGCAGATGGACGATCGGGTGGCGCCGGGTGGCGTCGACCCCGGGCTCGCGGGCGCATGGCCATCTCGCTGGCTGCTTCCGCGCTGTTCCACGGCGCGCTGCTCGCGTGGGTCACCCTGGCGATTCCCGAGAGTCGCACCGCGGCCGGGGGCCTCGACCGCCCGGGTCCGGAGATCGAGCCCGCGTCAGAGCGGGTCATCGAGGTGGTCCGGATTCGGCCGCCCGGCGTGCTTCCGGCCGGTGGATCGGCGGGTTCGTCGGCCGGGACATCCGGGCAGGCCGCCGCGCCGGCGGCCACCCTGCCCGCCGAACTCCCTTCGGTATCGGTGCGAGGGGTGGGGACGTCGACGGCCGGTCGGCTCGCCTTCGTGGCCATCCCCGAATCCCCGCTGGCGTTGCCTGCGCTCGGTGAGCCCGCGGCGGAGGCGCCGGCGAGCAATCGAGGCATACTGCGGCGCAGACCCGAGTCCGGGGCCTTTCCGGGCCAGGGCGACCGCTGGACCTCAAGCACTCCCGGGCGAGGTTTTGGAGGCGGCGGAGTGACCATCTCGGGTGTCGGAACCGACTGCATCACCGCGGGCTCCGGGGGGCTCGGGATCCGCCCCGGGTTCAGCCTGCCCGGCAAGGGACGCGGCTGGGACCCCGGCGGCCCGGGAACCGGCGGCCCGGGAACCAGCGGACGCAGGATGGGTTGGTCCGGCCGCTAGCCGTCTTTCCTCCATTCGCGAACTGTCCCTGCATCCGGCGGCAGAGCATCTTCCCGGCGACCCGCGGAGGATGCGCCCATGACGAAAACCCGTAAGTCGCCCCTCGGCACGCTTTCGCCCAGGGTCGCAATGGCGGTCTGCTCGGCCGCCTGCGGTGACCCCGTCACGCTGCCCGGCCCGGTTCCCCAACCGCTCCCGTTTGTCGCCGTCCAGTCGCTGACGCCGGCCCCGAACGCCCGGGCCGCTCCGCGCGACGGCGATCTCCTCATCACTTTCGACAGGCCGCTCGACAGGTCGCGGCTCGAGAGTCTGGATGTGAGGGTGTTCGGGCGCTGGTCCGGCGTCGCCGAGGTCGCGCTCGAGCTCGGGGAGCAGGATCGGGCCCTGCGCATCCGTCCATCGGAACCGTTCGCCGCCGGCGAAGAGGTCACCGCGACGCTCGTGGCCGGCTCGTACGGGGGGACGGAGGACGAGTTCGGCCTCGGACATACATGGACCTTCCGCACCGCCTCCGCGCCCGGCTCGTTCGCCCAGCGCGGCATCGCCACCCTGCCGGTGCGGCGGCCGGGCGAGGCCCATATCCAGACGTACGGCGCCTACGCCGGGGACCTGAACGGGGACGGCTGGTCGGACCTCATCCTGCCGAACGAACAGTCCGTCGACATCCGCATCTTCCTCAACGACGGGGCCGGCGGCTACGGAGACTTCACCATCGTCCCCGTGCCGGGCGGGGTCGACCCGAGCACCAACGAGGGTGCGGACCTCGACGGCGACGGCGACATCGACCTCGTGGTGGGTAACGCGCGCGGCTCGCTCGCCGCCGTGTTCTTCGGCGACGGAGCCGGCGGCATGACGCACATGCAGAATCTCAATGTGGGCGAGGGAGTGCGCGGCGTGTGCCTGGTCGACTTCGAGAACGACGGCGACGCCGATCTCGTCGCCACCGCGTTCAACGCGAACCGTGTCGCGCTGTTCCGGAACTCCGGCGGGACTTTCTCGCGGATTGGCACCATGGACGTCGGGGACGGCGAGTGGTCCTGTGCCCCCGGCGACGTGAACGGAGACGGTCTGATGGATGTCTTCGTCGGCACCCGCGGCTCGGACGAGGTCATCACCCTGGCCTCGCGCGGGGACGGCACCTTCGAGGCGCTCGGGCGCGTCTCATCCGGTGACGCGTGGATGCTCGCGTCGGGCGACCTGGATGGTGACGGGCGGGTCGACGCGGCCGCGGTGAACGGAGCCGCGGCCTCTCTCGCGATCCTTCGCGGTGGGCCGGAGGGGGCGCTGTCCCTCGCGGAGGAGCACCCGCTGGACGGCTTCCCCCTCGCGATCGACGCGGGGGATCTCGACGGAGACGGAGATCTCGATATCCTCACGTCGGACTTCGACAGCGGCCACTTCGTGATCTTCGAGAACGCCGGGGGACGCTTCCTGAGACGCCCCGAGGTACTCGCGGCCCGGACCGCGGCGTCCTGCGCGATCCTCCACGACCGGGACAACGACGGGGACCTCGACATCACGGGGATCGACGAGATCGACGACCTCCTCTTCCTGTTCGAGAACGTCGGCGGGTAACGGGCGGTGGCGCCGTCCGGCGTGAGATGCGCGCGGTTCGCTCTCGGGATTCTGCTTCTCGTGGCGGCCGCACCCCGCGGCGCCTCGGCACAGGGGAGCGTCGGCGGCCGGGTGTTCGCGGACGACGGGCGGCCGCTCGCGGGGGCGCGGGTCACGGTCGCCGGCACGCCGCTCGGCACGCTGACCTCCCGGCAGGGACGCTACCTCATCGACGACGTGGCGGCCGGGATTCGGACGGTTCGCGTGGAGGGCGCCGGGTTCGTTGGGGTCGAGGCGGAGGTGCGGGTCACGACCGGCCAGCGAGCGCACCGGGATTTTGCGATCGGGGCGGCGGTCCCCGTGAACGGCACCACTCGCGTGATCGGGTCGCGGGCCCCGCACGGCGCTCTGGACGAGTTGGCCGTGGCGGTGGACTTCCACCCGGCCCGGCGGATCGCCGAGAGCGCGCAGGTGGAAATGGCCGCGGCGCTGAACGAGCTCGCACCCTCGGTCTACTTCCCGCGCCGACAGGGGGCGGACCTCACGTCGGGCGTCCGGCCGTTCCAGCTGCGCGGACTGTCGCCGGACCACACGCTGGTCCTGGTGAACGGGAAGCGCCGCCACGCCACGGCCGTCGTTCACACGTCCGGCGGAGGGGCCTTCCCCGGCTCGAGCGGAGTCGACATGAACGCCTTCCCGCTACAGGCCGTGGGTCGCATGGAGATCCTGCGCGACGCGGCCGCGGCTCAATACGGGTCGGATGCGATCGCCGGCGTCATCAATCTGCGACTCAGGAATACGGTCTCGGCACCCGAGTTCATCGCCTCGGTCGGACACCACTTTCCGGACGAATGGGACGACGACGGGTCGCGCTACGACCTGTCGGGACACTGGGGGGTCGCGATCGGCCGGCGCGGGGTGCTCAACCTCACGGGCGGACTCACCCAGCGAGACCCCACGAACCGCGCGGGCGCCGATCCGCGCGACCAGATCGTCCCCGGCGATGCCGACTTCGTGGATCACGGATCCGTCATCCGCAAGAACAACGAGGTGCCGCAACCGACCCACCGGTGGGGGGATGGCGAGTCCACGGGCCGGATGTTCCTCACCAACTTCGAGCTTCTGCTCGGAGACGCCCCGGACGCGGCGCAACTCTACGCGTTCGGCGGCTTCAGCAAGCGTCGGGAGCGGCATTCGGATCTCTACGTGCGGTCGATGGACGACCGCAACTGGCCGCAGATCCATCCGTTCGGCTTCCTGCCGACGTTCGATTCCGCCACGCGTGACCTCTTCGGCGTCGCGGGGGCGCGGGGGACGGAGCTCGGCTGGAACTGGGACGTGAGCGCGCAATACGGCTCGAACCGCGTCGACATCGACCTCTTCGACACGCTCAACCCTTCCCTCGGTCCCTGTCCCGAGGCGCCGTGCCCGAACCAGACGCGCTTCTACGCCGGCTCGCTCGAGAACGGCCAGTTCCTGGCGAACACCGACGTGTGGCGGCGGCTCGACCTGGGGCTCGGGGGAGGCGACGTCACGCTTGCGCTCGGAGCCTCGTTCCGGCGCGACCACTACCTCGTGATCGAGGGTGAGAGGGCGTCGTACACCGACGGTTTCCGCGCCAGCCAGAGCGGCGGCATCGCGGCCTCCGGTTCCCAGCGGTTCACCGGCTTTCGACCGGCGGAGGGCGGGCGCCGGGGCCGCTCCAACCTCGGCGTGTACGGGGAACTCGAGGCGCCTCTGCTGCCCCGGATCCTGGTCTCGGCGGCCGCGCGCTACGAGCGCTACGAGGACCTGGGCGGCGCGCTGAGCGGGAAGCTCGCCGCCCGGCTCCGACTGTCGGAAGACGTCATCTTTCGGGCCGGAGCCTCGACCGGCTTCCGGGCGCCCGCGCTGAGCCAGTCCCACTACGGCCACATCACGGCGGGCCGCCGGGAGGATCCGGACGATCCGGAGAACCCGACCCCGTTCGAGGTGGGCGAGTTTCCTCTGGAGACAGCTCAGGTGAGGGCCCTCGGCGCGGTCCCGCTCACCATGGAGAAGGCACGCTCGCTGAGCGCCGGCTTCGCCCTGACGCCGGCGGACAACCTTCACCTCACGGTCGACGGATACGTGACGGAGGTGGACGAAGCCATCATCCTGTCGAACCCGCTCTCGAGCAACCGTGTCAAGCGGTTGCTGGCGGACTACGGGACGGAATCGATCCGGTTCTTCTCGAACGCACTCGATATCCGCTCCTACGGGGTGGACGCGGCGGTCAACTGGCGCCGGAGGCTCGGCGACGCGTCACTGTTCGAGTTCGGGGCCGCGGCGAACTGGAGCCAGGTGAAGGGACGCTGCCCCGGCGACGACATCGCGGCCTGCGTGGAGGAGAACCCTATACTGAGGGACGAGACCTCCGCGATCTACGACGCGTTCGACGTCTTCCACCTCGAGGAGGGCCTCCCGGACTGGCGCGGCGCCTTCCGGGCGGGACTCTCGACCGGCGCTTTCCGGTTCGGACTCGGCGCCAACGTCTACGGCGCGCAGGAGGAACTGCTCGCGCTCGGGAGAGGGGAACACCCGAACCGAATCCGCCGCCTCGAGTCGAAGGTCACGTTCGACGCGGAGGTGACGTGGGTGGTCGGCGGCCGCTGGCGGCTGACGGTCGGCGGCGAGAACATCTTCAACGCCTTCCCGACCCGCGTGGACGCGCTGGGCGGGATCTTCTCCTACCGCTCGACGTCGGCGATGGGCTTCAACGGCCGCTACCTGTACACGCGGCTACAGGCTTCGGTCTTCTAGCGCGCGGGTGCCCGCATCGTGGCATCGGCTCGCCGCGCCAGCGGGCTACTGCCCGCCGGGCCAGGGGGCGCCCTGGTTTGCCGCCGACACCGGGCCCATGCCCATGTATACGAACTTCTGGATCCGCTTCCCCTCGTACGTCTCCGTCGTGTACACGTTGCCCTGCGAGTCGGTCGCGATGCTGTGCACGCCGATGAAGAGGCCGGGTTGGCGGCCCCCGTCGCCAAAGGTGGTCAGGACCTCGAGCGAAGCCCGGTCCATGACGTGGACCCGATGGTTCGACCCGTCGGCGACGTACATGTAACGCTGGGCCGGATCGCGCGAGAAGGCGAGGTCCCAGGTGGACCCTGCGCCCAGCGTGCGGGGGGCGATCCCCACCTCGTCGACGAACGTCCCGTCCCGCCGGAAGACCTGGATCCGGCTGTTGGCTCGGTCACATACGTACACCAGCCCATCGAGCGAGGGGTCGGCGCAGTGGACCGGCGTCCGGAACTGCTGCGGAGGCGGAGCGTCCGGATCGTAGGGCGGCGTCGGCGTGTCGTCGGGCGGGTTGCCGTACGCGCCCCAGTAGCGCTTGAAGGCTCCGCTCGACGCGTCCAGCACCGCGACGCGGCGTCCTCCATAACCATCGGCGACGTATGCCTCGTTGGCCTCGGCATCGACGGCGACCTTGGCCACGCGGTTGAAGCGTGTCTCGCTGTGGCTGTCGGGTTCCTGCCCCAACGCCGGTTGGCCGTACGACGCCAGGAACTCGCCGTCGCGCGAGAACTTCAGGATGTGCGAGTCGGTCGCTCCGTTGCCGCCGATCCACACGTTGTCCATGTGGTCGACGGTGATCCCGTGGTTCGACTCCGGCCACACGTACCCGTCGGAGGGACCGCCCCACGAGTTGACGAGATTGCCCTCCGGATCGAACTCGAGCACCTCGGGCGCGGCGCGGCAGCACTCACTCGTCGGCGGATCCGCTTCCGCTCCCAGTTCGGTGCCCGGGTTGATCGAGGCGCGACGGTGGATGATGAACACGTGATCGCGGGAGTCCACGCCGACGCCGACGGTCGAGCCGAGCAGCCAGTGTTCGGGCAGCGGCTTCGGCCAGAACGGATCCACCTCGAACATCGGCGCCTCGACGCCCGATCCCGCCGCGGCCGAGCCACTGTCGTCCATCGCCGCCTGCCCGCAGGCGAGCGCAATACCGACGCCCGCGAACAAGCCACAAGTAAGGGTTCGACGCTTCCTGTTCATGGTCCCTCCTCGCGGGACTGAAAACGGGGGCGCCCCCGAGAGAGGCGCCCCCGTCCCTTGTGAGTCCGGCCGTGAAACGCGACCGGCCCGGCTACTGGTCGCCGCGCGGCCATGGCGGACCCTGGTTCTCGGCGGAGACCTGGCCCATTCCCATGTACACGAACTTCTGGACCCGCTTCCCCTCGTAGGTCTCCGTCGTGTAGATGTTGCCCTGGGAGTCCGTCGCGATGCTGTGGACCGCGAAGAACTGGCCTGGCTGCCGGCCGCCATCGCCGAAGCTGGTCAGGATCTCGAGCGTGGCGCGGTCCATGATGTAGACCCGCATATTCTTCCCGTCCGCCAGGTACATGTATTTCTGCTCCGGGTCGCGCGAGAAGGCGATGTCCCACGTCGACCCGTCGCCCAGCGTGCGCGGCGCGATCCGCACCTCATCGACGTACGTGCCGTCCGTCTGAAAGACCTGGAGGCGGTCGTTGGGACGGTCGCATACGTACACGAAGCCGTCGAGCGACGGCTCGGCGCAGTGCACGGGCGTCCGGAACTGCTGGATGAGCGGCGCGTCCGGATCGTAGCGCGGCGTCGGCGTGTCGTCCGGGACGTTTCCGTACGCGCCCCAGTAGCGCTTGAAGGCGCCCGTCGATGCGTCGAGCACCGCGACGCGGCGCCCGCCGTACCCGTCGGCGAGGTAGGCCTCATTGGCCTCACCGTCGAAGGCCAGCTTGGCGACGCGGTTGAAGCGCGTCTCGCTGTTGCTGTCAGGCTCCTCCCCGACCTCCGGCTCCCCGTAGGACGCCAGGAATTCGCCGTCGCGCGAGAACTTCAGGATATGCGAGTCACTCGCGCCGTTGCCGCCGATCCACAGGTTGTCCATGTGGTCGACCGTGATCCCGTGGTTCGAGGCGGGCCATACGTAGTCGTCGGAGGGGCCGCCCCACGAATTCACGAGGTTGCCCTCGGGATCGAACTCGAGCACGGGGGGCGCGGCCCGGCAGCACTCGCCGATGGGCGGGTCGGCATCGGCCCCGCCTTCGGTGCGTTCGGTGAGGTTGCCGCGGTGGATGATGAACACGTGGTCGCGGGAGTCCACCCCGACCCCGATCGCCGACCCGAGCACCCAGTGATCCGGCAGCGGCTGCGGCCAGAAGGGGTCCACTTCGAACATCGGCGCCTCGACGCCCTGCCCTTCGCTGGCCTGAGCCCCGTCGTCCATCGCCGCCTGGCCGCACGCGAGCGCGATGACGACGCCGGCGACCGCACCCAGGATGAGGGTCCGTTGCTTCCCAGTCATGCTGTATCTCCTTGCCGATCGTGTACCGTGCCGCGCTCGTTCACGCTACCTGTCCCGTCCACATTCGTCCAGAGACGCTGCCGGGGTCGACGCCACGGGCCAACCGCACCATCGTTCCCGACGAACAGGCCTCATCTCGAAACGTCACGGACTTCGGAGATCGTGAATGGACGCCCGCTGCCGGACAACGACCTTGACCGGGCTCGCGCTCGCCGTCGGCGGCTTGTCGGTCCCGGTCGGCGGGCTGCGGGCCGCAGCCGATCCCGCGACGCCGGAGGTGCCCGGCCTGGCGGTGCTGCACGAGATTCCGTCGGACGTCACGGTGCAGGCCTTCGTCACGCCGGAGGGTCGGCGGCTCCGCTTCCTCGTCCGGGCGCCGCTCGAGGCCATGCGCGACATCGAGTTTCCGCAGTACGGCTTGGGGTATCTCGATCTGGAGGCCGCGGGTCCGTTCCTTCGCGACGCGGCGCAGCTCTGGCTCGCGGACTACGTCACCTTCCTTGAAGAGGACCGCCGCCTGGGGACGCCGCGGATCGTGGCCACGCGGGTCTCCCTACCCTCGGACCGTTCCTTCGCCACGTACGAGACGGCGCTGGCGCATTTCGACGACCCGCCGCTCGATCCCGGGCTACAACTGCCGTGGCGGCAAGCGCTGCTCGACGTGCTGCTGGAGTACGAGATCGAGTCGGACCGGTCGCGTTTCTCGATCGACCCGGCCTTCGCGCACCTCGGGCTGCGCACGGTCACGGTCCTGCGCCTGCGCCCCCCGGATCGGCCGGAACGCGCCTTCCAGTACGTCGGGGATCCGGGACTCGTGCGGCTCGACCCCCGCTGGCACCAGGCGGCGCTCCGCTTCGTGTCGCTCGGCTTCACGCATATCCTGGACGGGATCGACCACCTCCTCTTCCTGCTCTGTCTCGTCATCCCGCTGCGGACGTTGTGGGGTCTGCTTCCCGTCATCACGTCGTTCACCATCGCGCACTCGATCACCCTCATCGCGTCGGCCTTCGGCATCGCGCCGCGGGCGCTCTGGTTTCCGCCGCTGATCGAGACGCTGATCGCGCTCTCGATCGTCTACATGGCGCTCGAGAACATCGTGGGGGGCAAGCCGCGCAAGCGGTGGCTGCTCGCGTTCGGGTTCGGACTCGTGCACGGCTTCGGCTTCTCGTTCGCGCTCAGCGAGTCGCTCCAGTTCGCCGGCGGACATCTGCTCACTTCCCTGCTCTCCTTCAACGTCGGGGTGGAGTTGGGGCAGTTGTTCGTGGTGGCCCTCGCTGTCCCGGCGGTCGAACTGTTGTTCCGAAAGGTGGTGGCGGAACGGATGGGGACCATCATCGGATCGGCGCTGCTCGCGCACACGGGGTGGCACTGGATGACGGAGCGCGGCTCCGCGCTGATGGCGTACCGCTTCCGGTGGCCCGTTTTCGACGCGATGCTGGGCACGCAGCTCATGCGCTGGGCGGCGCTCGTCCTCATCATCGTGGGCGCCGGATGGGCGATCAGCGGCCCCTTCGGCCGACTGGCGGCCAAGGCGAAGAGCCGCGGGAGGTCGACCGTGGCCGCGGGAGGCAGCCCCGCGACGGAACCCGAGGCGACGTAGCGGACGTTCCCGCGGGAACGCCTTCGGGCCCCCGCGGCGAGGGCGGCGAGGGCGGATGCCTGCGCTTGCCCGGCTTGGCGATCACGTCGCATCGTCACCGGACCCATCACGGAAGGAGGGCGGATTGCAAGACGCAAGACGAATCATACTTCTCGCGGTCCTGGCGCTGGCGGCGGCGGGCCCGGGCGCGGGGACGCTCCAGGCGCAGTTGACGGCGCCCAACCCGTACATGGCGATGGACGGCTGGGGACAGCTTCCGGACGGCCGAAGCTGGGGCGCAACGAGCGCGGTCTATCCGGCGCCCGACGGCGAGCACATCTGGGTGGGCGAGCGCTGCGGCGCGAACCTGTGCGTCGAAAGCGACGTCGACCCGATCCTCCTCTTCGACACCGAGGGCAACCTCGTGCGGAGCTTCGGTTCGGGGATGATCGCGTGGCCGCACGGGATGTTCGTGGAGGATGACGGCAGCGTGTGGGTGGCCGACGCGGTGGGATACGCACCGGTACCGGAGGGCTGGGGACACGTCATCTACAGGTTCAGTCCGGAGGGCGAGGTCCTGATGACGCTGGGCGAGAAGGGCGTCGCCGGCGACGGGCCGAACCACTTCAACAAACCGTCGGACATCCTCGTCGCGCCCGACGGGAGCATCTTCGTGGCGGACGGACACGACGCCGGGGGCAACAACCGCATCATCAAGTTCGCGCCCGACGGCACCTTCCTCATGGAGTGGGGGCGGATGGGGACGGCGAACGGAGAGTTCCGCGACCCGCACGCGCTCGCCATGGACTCGCAGGGACGCCTGTTCGTCGGCGACCGCGGAAACAGTCGCGTCCAGATCTTCGACCAGGAGGGGAACCATATCGAGACCTGGTATCAGTTCGGGCGTCCGAGCGGTCTGTTCATCGACGAGAACGACGTGCTGTACTCGACGGACTCGGAGTCGAACGCACGCCGCAACAAGGGATGGCTGCGCGGGATCTACATCGGCGACGCGGCGTCCGGGTGGGTGACGGCTTTCATCCCCGACCCCGAGCCGAATCCGGACGCCTCGGGAACGAGCGGGGCCGAGGGGATCGCGATCGACGCGCACGGAAACCTGTACGGGGCGGAAGTGGGTCCCCGACAGATGCGGAAATATATCCGGCGCTAGCGGCGACCGGAGCGGAGCAGATCGAGCGGATTACACTGGACAGGAGTCGGACATGAAACGGGCCATCAGTCTCACCGCGATTCTCCTCGCGTTCGGCGCCAGCGCGGCGGCGGCGCAGGACGCGAACATCAGCTTCTTCATCACGAGTTCGAATTCGGGCGACGGCGCGGACCTAGGCGGGCTCGAGGGCGCGGACGCGTACTGCGAAACGCTGGCCGAGGCGGCGGGGCTGCCCGACCGCATGTGGCGAGCCTACCTGAGCGCGACCGGATCGGGCGGCGTGAACGCGCGCGATCGGATCGGCGACGGGCCGTGGTACAACCACGCGGGCACGCTGATCGCGCGGGATGTCACGCACCTCCACAGCAACGGCCCGAACCTGACCAAGGCCACGATCCTCACCGAGAACGGGGATGAGGTGAACGGTCGGGGCGACCAGCCGAACCAGCACGACATCCTCACCGGCTCGCTCATGAATGGCATGGCTTCGGGCGCGGACGGGGACACGACGTGCAGCAATTGGACATCGGGCGGCGAGGGCAGCGCGCTCGTCGGGCACCACGACCGGCAGGGCGGTGGCCAGAACCCGACGTCGTGGAACGAGGCCCACCCTTCGCGGGGCTGCAGCCTCGAGAATCTGCGCGGCACGGGGGGGGACGGCCGCTTCTACTGCTTCGCCACCGACGGGCCGAGCGGGGGAGACGTGCTGCGCCAGCGGGAGCGGTAAGCCGAGCTGGCAATCAGGCCACATGATGTCCTGATCGTCGGTGGGGGGCCGGCCGGCTGCGCCGCCGCGGCGTCGCTGGCGCGGCACGGGCATGATGTAGCGCTCATCACCCGGCCGGCCCCGCCGGCGAAGTGGCTCGCCGAGTCGATTCCCGGCTCGGCCCGCAAGCTCCTCGAACGCGTCGGTGCACTGGATGCGCTCGACGCGGCGGGCCTCGTGCCGAACGAGGGCAACACCGTCTGGTGGGCGGATATGCCCCGCCGAGAAGAGCGGTTCGAGGCGCAGGAGTGCGGCTTCCACGCCGACCGGGCCGCGCTTGAGGCCGCCTTCCACGGCGTGGCCCGCGAGGCGGGGGCGCGGCTGCGGACGGACGGCCCGGTCATCGAGGCGGCGGCCGGGCCCGACGGCTGGCGCGTCGCCACCGCCACCGGGAGCTACCGGGCTCGCTGGGTGCTCGACGCCTCGGGCCGCGCCGGGGTGCTCGCCCGGCGCGGGTTCCGCATCCGCGAACGCGGGATCACCACGCTCGCCCTCATCGGCCGCTGGACCGCGGACCCCGACGCCCCCGCGCCGGACCCGGGCCGTACGCTCATCGAGAGCTACCGGGACGGGTGGGCCTGGTCGGTCCCGACCTCGCCGCGCACCCGCTGCGTGACCGCGATGGTCGACCCGCGCCGCACGCGCCTGCGCCGCGAACGCGGCCTCGACGGCATGTGGCGCGCCGAACTGGCCAAGGCGGCGCGGCTCGCCGGGCGGCTCCGCGCCGGACGTCTCGCGGGTCCCGTGCGGGCGTGTCCCGCATCGCTGTATGGCGCGACCTCGCACGGCCGGCAGGGCCTGCTGCTCGTCGGCGACGCCGGCTCCTTCATCGACCCCCTCTCCTCCTACGGCGTCAAGAAGGCGCTCGCCTCCGCCTGGCTGGCCGCGATCGTGACGCGCACCGCGCTCGAGGACGAGGCCATGACCGGACCGGCGTGCGAGCTGTACGACGGCCGCGAGCGGGAGGTCTACCGCACCTACCGGGCCCTCTCCGTCCCCTTCCTCGAGCAGGCCGCGGCCGCGAACGAACACCCCTTCTGGGAGGTCCGCCTCGCCGCCGCCCGAGAGGCCGGCGCGGACAGCGCCGGGGCCGACATCGCCGGGGCCGACATCGCGGACGCGGCGGCGACACCGGGAGCGCCCGCCGTCGCGGAGCCCGGCGACCGCTCACTCGCAGACCGCCGCGCCGAGGCGTTCCTGGGGAGCGCGGAGGTGCGGACCGCGTACGAGACGATCCGTTCGCTTCCCTCGGTCCACTTCCAGCGCGGCGCCGCGCTGGCGTCCGTCGAGCGGCCTGCCGTGGTCGACGACCGGGTCGCACTCGAGCCGCACCTCGTCTCCGAACGGCTGCCGGCCGGCGCCCGCTACGTGCGCAACGTCGACCTCCGGCGGATCGTGGAGGTGGCCCCCGCATCCGCCCAGATCCCCGACATCTACGAGGCGTACAACCGGCGGGGCGCGCCCGCGCCGCTGCCCGACTTCCTCGCCGCCCTCGCGCTCGCTGTCGGCGCAGGATTCCTCGACCTCTCGGAGAACCCGGTGCGGAGCTGACCGCCCGCGTTTCGGATTGACGCGGCCGGCATCGTCAACGCACAATCAACCAACTCCCAACGGAGGAGATATGGAGAGCGAAGCGTCCAAACGGGATGCGGTCGCCGATCAAGCGAGACGGGGCTTCGGCCTCACCCTCCCGGCGGCCGGACTGGCCATCGGCGTCGCGGTTTTCGTCGCCGCGCGTGCCGTTCCCTCGGTCCCCGGGATGCCCGGATCGCTCGCACTGCCTGCCGCGCTCACCGTTCCCCCTGCCGTCGCCGCCTCCTGGTCGCACGAGACGGACGAGACGGACGCGACGGACGAGGACGAAGGCTACCCGGTCGAGAGCGACCTCATCGTGCGGCGCTGCCAGCGCTGCCACGAGCGCGACGACCAGGGGCGCATGTCCCGGATCTCCTACGAACGCAAGACCCCGGAGGGGTGGCAGACCTCGGTCCGGCGCATGGTGGCGCTCAACGATGTGTCGCTCGATCCGGACGAGGCGCGCGAAGTCGTCCGCTATCTCGCGAACCGGCAGGGGCTCGCTCCGGAGGAACTCGAACCCGGCCGCTTCGAGGTCGAACGGCGGCTGATCGAACACGTCTACGAGGCAGACCGCGACGTCGAGAACACCTGCATTCAGTGCCACAGCATGGGCCGCGTCATCACCCAGCGCCGCACCCGCGAGGAGTGGGAACTGCTGATGGCGACGCACCGCGGACTCTACCCGCTCGTCGACTTTCAGGGGTTCCAGTCAAGGGACGATGACCCGCAACCGGTGGACGTGGCGATCGATCACCTGTCCGAGGCCTTCCCCCTCGAGACGCCCGAGTGGTCGGCCTGGTCCGCCTCGATGCGCTCGCCCCGGCTCGCCGGCACGTGGGCGCTGGCGGGGTTCGAGCCGGGCAAGGGACAGATCTTCGGTACGGTCGAGATCGAGGCCGGGGACGGACCCGACGAGTTCCTCAGCTCCGCTTCGTACACCTACGCGGAGTCGGGGGCGCGGGTGGGGCGCAGCGGACAGTCCATCGTCTACACCGGCTACCAGTGGCGTGGACGGTCGAACCCGGGCGGTTCGGACGAACTCCGCGAGGTGATGACGGTCGACCGCGGCTGGCAGAAGATGACCGGCCGCTGGTTCACCGGCGCGTACGATGAGTTCGGGCCCGACGTGAAGCTGACCCGGGTGAGCGGCGGCCCTGTCGTCTCGGGCGTGCACCCGCGGGCGCTCCGCACCGGCGCCGAGGCCGCCGAAGTCCGCGTGCACGGCGCGAACCTCCCGATGAACCCCGCCGCCGCGGACTTCGATTTCGGCCCGGGCGTCCGCGTCGAGTCGGTGCTGGGCGGCGACGCGAGCCAGGTCACGGTGCGCGTCGCGGTGGACGCCGAGGCGCCGGTCGGGGGGCGCGACCTCTTCGTCGGCGGCGCGAGCCTGGCCGGGGCGCTCCAGGTTCACGATGGCGTGGACCGCATCCAGGTGACGCCGCGCGCGGGCATGGCCCGGATCGGCGGCGCCAACTTCCCCAAGGGATACCAGCCCTTCGACGCCATCGGGTGGGATGACGGACCGGACGGGGAACCGGACACGGAGGACGACCTCCGACTCGGGCGCGTACCGGCGACCTGGAGCATGGAGGAGTACACCGCCACCTTCGAGGACGACGACATCGACTACGTCGGCGGGCTCGGCCCGGACGGCGTGTTCACACCCGCCATCGACGGTCCGAACGAGGACCGCCGGGGCAGCCGCAACAACGTCGGCGACGTGTGGGTGGTCGCGACCTACGCGGGTTCCGCCGCGGACCCGGACGCGGCCTCCGTGCGGCCGCTGCGCGCCCGCGGCCATCTCATCGTCACCGTACCGCTCTACCTGAAGTTCGATCCGTGGCAGGGCGTACCCTCGGGGAGACTGATCCCATGATCCAACCCTCCGGCCTGCTGGGGCTCCGCGAATTCCACACCTTCGAGGCGGCGGGAGAGAAGTTCCTGTACCTCGTCCCGTCGGCCGGCATCTTCCGGATCGACCCTGCGTCCTCGGCCGTCCTCGACCTGCTCAGCTACGGCCCGCACGCGCCGGGCGAGATCGTCAACTCCCTCTCCGACCGCTTTCCCGTGGACAGGTTACAGGAGGGGTTGACCGAACTTCAACACATCCGCGCCATAGGTGAGGCCGGAGCGCCCGCCGAGCAGGTGGTGAACGACCTGCCCCCGGAGGGGTTCCCGCTCACCACGATGGTCCTCAACGTCACGAACAAGTGCAATCTCGCCTGCACCTACTGCTACGAGTACGGCGAGGACAAGATCGTCGACACGACGTGCACGGACGACCCGAAGTTCATGGCCGACGAGACGGCGCGGGACGGCGTCGAGTTCCTGCTCAAGGAGTCGGGACCCATCGAAGTCGCCCACCTCACCTTCTTCGGGGGCGAGACGCTGCTCAACTTCCCGACACTCCAGGAAACAGTGGCCTACGCCCGCCGCCGCGCCGAGGAGGAGGGGAAACGGATCGAGTTCAGCCTCACGACGAACGCGACGCTGCTCCGCCCCGACATCATCGAGTGGCTGGCGGACAATGAGATCGGCGTCACCGTCTCCATCGACGGGCCGCAGGAGATGCAGGACCGGATGCGGGTCTTCCACAGCGGGAAGGGCTCCTACGAGACCGTCCGCCCGCGGATCAAGGCGTTGCTCGAACGGCACAAGACGCGCCCGATCGGGGCCCGCGTCACCCTCACGCGCGAGAACCTCGACATCCACCGCATCTACCGTCACCTCACCGAGGAGATGGGGTTCTGGGAGGTGGGATTCGCCCCCGTCACGACCTCCTCGGGCCGCGACTGGGAGATTACCGACGACGGATACGTCGGCATGCTGCGGCAGTTCGATGAACTGGCGCGGGATTGGCTGGAGCACGCGGTGCAGAACCGTCACCACGGTTTCTCGAACGTGAAGGACACGCTGGAGGAGATCCACAAGGGCGTGAGCAAGGCGTACCCGTGCGGGGCCGGGCTCGGGCTCATGGGGGTGACGACGGGAGGCGACGTGTCGCTCTGCCACCGCTTCGCCTACTCGGACGAACACAGCTTCGGGACGGTGGCCGACGGGATCGACCGCGATCGCCAGCGCGAGTTCCTCGAGGACCATCACATCAAGAACAAGACGGACTGCCATACGTGCTGGGCCCGCCCCATCTGTTCGGGCGGCTGCTACCATGAGGCGTACACGCGGACGGGTGAGACGACCTCGCCCAACCTGCACTTCTGCACCTGGGTGCGGACGTGGACGCACACATGTCTGGAGATCTACGGAGAGTTGGCGGAGCGGAACCCGACGTACCTGACCCGCTTCGACCATTGACCGGGAGAGAGCCGTGAAACACTTGAAGCCGATCAACCAGAAGGCGGGCCGGATCGAGGCGCAGGTGGCGCGCGAGCAACTCGACGTGGTCGGACTCGAGAGCCGGCCGCCGGAGGGACCGCACATTCCGCTCGGGTGTTCGCTCGTCTTCTCGCCCGGCTGGGAGGTGGACTCGAGCGGCGGGACGGCCGGGCTCTGCCAGCCGGTGGAACGGGATCTGTTCGACTGTCACCTCGCCTGCTTCTGGCCCGCGCACGTACCCGACCAGCTCAACCACTCGCCGGACTGGACGTCGCAGTGCGCCTCGGCGCAGAAGGACTGGCGCAAGCTCGACCTGGTCTTCCCGTGATCCGACGCAGGCGCCCCGGGGGCCGGATGGCCCCGATCCTGGCGTCCGCTTGCGGGCTCCTCTTCGCCACGGCGCTGGCGGCGCAGGAGAACGGCGGCGGCGCGGAGAACGGCCGCAACGCCTACTGGTACATGGGCAACTACAGCAACGAGGTGCTCGTGTGGGACGAGGCCTCGGAGGAAGTCGTGGACCGGATTCCGGTCAAGCGCGCGATCTCCCTTCGTCTCACCCTCTCCGACGATCGATCGCGGCTCTACGTTCTGGATCCGTTCTTCGAGACGGTGGAAATCATCGCCCTCCCCTCGAAGGAATCCGTCGGCGAGTTCACGTTGAGCGAGGGTTCGACGCGGACGTGGATCCGGTCGTTTCAGGTCCATCCGAGCCTGGAGTGGGCCGCCATTCTCGTGCAGAGCCGCACGAAGCTGGCGGACCGCTACCAGATCGACGAGCCCACCATCCTCCGCTTCGACCTCACGAGCTACGAGGTCACGGACACGATCCCGTGGCCGGGCGAGGAGCTGCGCCAGAACGCCAACTTCCGTTTCTCCCCCGACGGGGACCTCCTGTACATGTTCTCGGACGATCTGATCGCGGTCGACTCGGAGACGTTCAAGGAAGTGGACCGCTGGGCGATCTCCGAACCGTTCGAGACGGGGCTGGGCGCGATGACGCTCCCCTTCGGCGAGAGCCCGTACCAGGAAGAGGAAGGGGTCTACACGGGCCTCTTCCGCGTGATGGATCCGGTCCAGAACCGCCGGCTCATGGGCTTCGCGACCGTGGACCTGGCGGAGCAGCAGGTCGAGTTCCACCCCATCGGGCCCTCCGAGCGCGTGTCTTTCGCGCTCTCTCCGGACGGAACGAAGGGGTACGGGCTCAGGTCGGAGATCGGACACTACGAGATGTGGAAGTTCGACCTCGCGGGGCGAAGGGTCGCGGACCGCATCACCTTCGAGGGGCGACCGCGCATGGCGCTGATGCCGAGCGCCGACGGGGAGCGGCTCTACATCTACAACGCCGGCAGCACGATCGACGTCTACGACGAGGAAACCTTCGAGCTCCTGCGCACGGTCACGCTGGACGCCGATATGACGAGCGTCGTCGTGGTGCCCGATCCGGGTTGACCCCGGCACCTGATCCGGCATCTGAACTCGTGAGGTCCGGGTGATCCGGGACCCACACCTTCGCCGGGCCCTCGCCTACATTCGACCGTACGCGGCGGCTCTGGTTCCCGTGGTCCTGCTCTCCACGGCGGGCACCGCGCTGGGGCTGGTGCTCCCGTACCTGTCGAAGACGATGATCGACGACGCGATCCTCGGCGGCGACTTCCCCCTCCTGCTGCGGATCACGGGACTCTTCGTCGGGATCACGATCCTCGGCTTCGGCGCCAACGTGGCGAGCGGGATGCGCTATACGCGGGTCTCGGCCCGGATCCTCTTCGACATGCGGCTGGCGCTCTACCGCCACCTGCAGAAGCTCTCGCCGCGCTTCTACGCGCGGACCCCGCTCGGCGATATCGTCTCCCGCATCAACAACGACATCGCGGAGATCCAGCGCGTGACGGCGGACGCGGCGCTGAGCCTGTTCGGGAACGTCCTCTACCTCGTGGGCACGGTCGCGATGCTGGTGTGGCTCGACGCGCGGCTCTTCCTGGTGGGGCTGGTCGCGCTGCCGCCGAGTCTGTGGGCGCTGGTCCGATACCGACGGCAGTTAGAAGGACGTGTGACCCAGTTGCGGGAGCGGAGCGCGGACATCGGGAGTTTTCTCATCGAGACCGTGCAGGGGGTGCGGGCGGTGGTCGCGGCCAACGCGCAGGAGCGCGAGGCGGAGCGGTTCGGGCGCCACAACGACCGTTTCGTGCGCGCGCTGCTCTCGATGCGCTGGTTCACGTATCTGGCGGGGGGCCTTCCGGGGCTCCTGCTGCAGACAGGGACGGCGGCGGTCTTCCTGTACGGCGGCTACCGGGTGATCACCGAGGCGACGACGCTGGGGACGTTCATCGCCTTCATGGCCTACCAGATGCGGCTGCTCTTCCCGGTGCAGGCGCTGATGGGGCTGTACGCGAACCTCGCGAGCGCCCGGGCGTCGCTGGTGCGCGTGCACGAGCTGTTCGACACACCGCCCGAGGTCGACGAGATGGAGGGGGCCGGGCGGCTGGGCCAGGCCGAGGGGGCGGTGGTCCTCGACGACGTGCGGCTCGGGCATGGCCGCGGGGGCGAGGTGCTGGCGGGGGTGGCGCTGGAGATCCCGGCGGGGCAGGTGGTGGCGCTGGTCGGGGCGAGCGGGAGCGGGAAGTCGACGATCGCCGACCTGCTCTCGCGGCAACTCGACCCGGACAGCGGGAGGGTGCTGCTCGATGGGCGGGACCTGCGGACGTTGGCGCTGGCGGACGTCCGGGGGCAGGTGGCGGTGGTCGAGCAGGATCCGTTCATCTTCCACGCCTCGATCGCCGAGAACGTGCGCTATGCGAGACCGGACGCGTCGGACCTCGAGGTCGCGGGGGCGCTTCAGGCGGCGGCGCTCGACGGACTGCTCGTCTCCCTGCCGGAGGGAGCCGACACCATCGTCGGCGAGCGTGGACGACAGCTCTCCGCCGGGGAGAGGCAGCGCGTGGCGGTGGCGCGGGCGTTTCTCTCCGACCCGGCCGTCCTCGTGTTCGACGAGGCGACGGGGGCGCTCGATCCGGCTTCGGAGGCCCAGGTGCTGGAGGGCTACGCGGCGCTGATGCGGGGGCGGACGACGGTGCTCATCACGCATCGGCCCGAACTGGCGCGGCGCGCGGAGCGGGCGGTCGTAATCCGCGACGGGCGCGTCGCGCAGGACGGGCGCCCGGCCGACCTCGACGACCGGCCCGGGCCGTTCCGCGCCCTGTTCGCGACCGACCGCGGGTGAGTCCGCCGCGCACGGTTCGACTGGGCGCGGCGGCGCTGCGCGGCCGGACGGGCCGGGGGGTCTCGATCGCGGTCATCGACAGCGGGGCGCATCCAAACCACCCGCACCTCGGCCCGCTCGCGGGCGGGATCGGGTTCACCCCCGACGGGACCGCGCACGACGACCTCGTGGACCGGCTCGGCCACGGGACCGCCGTCACGGCGGCCATCCAGGAGAAGGCGCCGGGCGCGCGGATCCACGTCGCCCGCGTCTTTCACGACGTGCTGGCGACGAGCGCCCGGACGCTGGCGAAGGCGATCGACTGGGCCGGGGAGCGCGGCTGCCGCGTGGCCAATCTGAGCCTCGGGACGCCGCGCCAGAACCGCATCGACGTGCTGCAGCCTGCGGTCGATCGCGCCGTGCAGCGCGGTACGCTCGTCATCGCGGCCTACTCGCACGAGGGTGAGCGCTGGCTCCCGGGCAGCCTCCCCGGCGCGCTCGGCGTCTGCCTCGACTGGGACCTCCCGCGGGACGCCGTCCGCATCGGCCGACGCGACGGCCGGCGCGTGCTCTACGCCTCCGGCTATCCCCGACCGATCCCGAACGTCCCGCCGGAACGAAACCTCAACGGGATCAGCTTCGCCGTCGCGAACGCGACCGGCATGGTCGCCCTCGCGGTTGAACCCTTCCCTGAAGCGCGCGGCCGCGCCGCCGCCCTGGCCGCGCTGGAGTCGCTGGCCGCAGTCTGACGTTCCCGCGGGGCTGTATTCTTGGAGTCGCCCTGGTCGTCTATTCCAATCGGCGGGAATCAATCGGCGGCAGGCGCGAACCCTGCGGCGGCTGTCCAGAGTCTTCCGAAGGTGTCCATTGTCGGGCCTCTGGTAGCACCTGAGCACCGTATGGGCGTCCCGCCAGCCGCCAAGCTCGCAGAGTACCTTGAGCGGCTGGTTCATCAGGTCGCTGGCAAACGTCCGCCTCAGCGAGTGCCAGCCCCGGCCGCGCTTCGGTTCGAGTCCCGCCAAGGTCGGCGTCCGGTGCTCGTAGCGCATCTTCTCGTGCTTGGCCCGCCGGAAGGCGCTCGACAACAGCCGCATGGTCCGGCTCGGCCGGGACCCGCGCGGGCGCGGCGTCCCGACGTTCGCCGAAGGCGCCGAGCGGACGATTCGGCTTCACCGGGAGGGTTGGAAGGCTGGGAGCATGCTTCCGGATCAGTGGGCGTCCACGTTCCGCCTCCACGCCGCGCCGCTCCTCGACAAGCCGGTGGACCGGAGCACGAGCGCGGATGTGCTCGGGTCCCTCGCCCCGATCTGGAAGTCGAAGCCCACCGCGGCGGCGAAGGCCCGAAACCGGATCGCCGCCGTCTTCTGGTGCGTCGGCCGGAATTACCGCCCGGACAACCCGGTGGACCGGGCGGTGGTGGCGCTGCCGAGGGCAAGCGGCGGCGCGACGGAGCACTTCGCGGTTCCGCTGAGCGCGGGCGCGCTCGATGTCCTCGGACGTGTGCGCAAGCTGTCCGGGATGTCGCCGTTCGTGTTCCCGTCGAGGGCCGAGTCGGGCGTCCCGGCCGAGGTGGCGGAGGCCTGCCTCGCCCACGTCCCGAACAGCCGGGGCGTTCAGGCGTACCAGCGCTCCGACCTGCTGGAGCGCCGGGCCGAGGTCCTCCGAGCGTGGGGCGACTACCTCACGCAGTAGGCCCACGCAACCCGACCCGCCGCCGGGGCAAAAGGCCCGTCAGGCACCGCTCGTAAGCGACGCTGCCAACTCGACACTCTCCTTTGGGGCGATGGGCCACACGAGCCACCCTTCAAGCGTGTGAGACAGCATTCTGAAGCCTGCTCGAAACTTCGCGGTCCGAAGGTCGCGTAAACAAGAGAGTATGGTGTGGATCGCTATCAGCCACGCCGCCTTGCCGATCATGGAGCCCGCAAGATGCGCCGAATCCCATCCCTACCGAGCTTCACGCTCACAGCGGTGCTCGCCGCCGCTTGCGCCCAGGATGACGCACCCGCCGCCGACTTCATGATCGGCCACGAGGGTGTCACCCCCGTCACCAACACCGGCCCGCCTCCGCCAGCGCGCCTGGATCTGGTCGTCTCGATCGGGCCGAAGACCTTGACCGACACAGGATCGCCCGACGAGTTCGGAAGAGTGACCAGCGTAGCGCTCGGGCCGGACGAGGAGGTCTTCGTGGCCGACGGCCTCAACCGCGAGGTGAGGGTCTTTCGGCTGGACGGTACCCACCTCCGCACGTTCGGCCGGGAGGGCGAGGGACCAGGCGAGTTCCAGAGCCTCAATTCGCTGGCGTGGGCGGGTGACCGGCTCCTGAGCTTCGATCCCGACCAGGGCCGGATCGGCGAGTGGTCCGCGGGGGGCGAATGGCTCGGGCAGCGGAACACGCAGACTGGTGTCACCGGAACCCCTGAAGCTCTCCGCTTGTACCCGGTCGACCCGGACGAGGTGTTCCGGCGCGATCTTGAGCGGCGCTACGTGGGTCTGAACAGCCGCGGCGAGACGGGCGACACACTGGCATCGTTGCGCGGGCCGTCGAGCGGCCCTCCGGCGTACATCGAGTGCCGACACGAGCGTAGCCTCGCCCTCTTCGAGGTCCCGTTCGCTCCGCGGTTCCTGCAGCACCCGGGACCGGACGGCGTCCTGTACTCGGCGCTCACCAGCGACTACCGCATTTTCGTCACGCGGAACGATGGCGCCGAGGTCCTCAGGGTGATCGAGCGCACGCTGCCGGGCGAATCGTTCAGCAACGAGGAGTGGCGGGCGGCAAATGCCGAATACTACGAGTGGCGCGAGGCCCGGCGGGGCGCCTCCTGCGACCCGAGGGAACCGACGCGGCCGGACGCGAAACCGTTCATCGAAGGTCTCTTCGTCGCACCGGACGGCAAGCTGTGGGTCGAGGTCGTGCGCACGGCCGGCAACCGCTGGGAGATCTTCGATACCGAGGGCAAGCTGCTCGGCAGTGTCCCCGCTCCACCCCGCGGCCCCTACGTCGTTCCGGCGTTCGGTGCCGACCACCTGCTCACGATCCGCAAAGACAGCCTCGACCTTGACCATGTCGATGTCTGGCGCCTCGCGTGGGGGAGCTGAGGACCCTCAAGGGCGGCATGAGCGGGTTTAGAGACAGTGTCATCAAGTTTGAGCGCTCTCGCGGGGACCATGAGTAGAGTCAAGGTGGGCCGGGTTCAGGCCCGGTCCACCCTACGGGTCCTCGTCTTTGACTTCCTGCGGCTTCTGCGCTCCGGATCGTTCGGTCGTCATCGCCGTGTCGTCCGGTCGACCTGAGAGAGCGCCAACAATTCGACGGCACGCAGATCGGACCCGGCAGACGCCAATCGTCGCTCCCGGGCCGACGTGATCACGCCGTGTGAGCCAGAACAGCGAAGGCGTTGGTGAGCGGCTCGTTCACGATCACGGCCTCATCCCGCCCATCCGCGTCGCGAGTGAGCACACCCGATCAGCAGGCACACCAGCGCGTGCGGTCGAGCCGAGTGCCAACGTACCCGGCCGGCTGCGTGGTTGCCGGGACGATACCCGGGAGTAGCTTCAGGATTGTCGGAGACGAGGGCAGTTGGCCGGGTCTCCATCTCGGGCAGAAACAGGAGGATGACGCGATGAAGCCTCTGGCATGTGTGGTCGCCGTCGCGGCTCTGGCACTCACCGCCTGGTGCGGTCCGTGGATGGGCGCTCCGGAGGAATCCGCTTCCGCGGAGGAAGGCGTCGTCGCCACCATCGCCCCGTTCCGCAGTTACGGCCACGTACACGACGCCGACAACGTCGAGGCCATGCGGCCGCGCGTCATGGGCACGCACGGGGTGATCTCCTCCGGGCACTACCTGGCCACGCAGGCCGGGTACGACGTGCTCAAGGCCGGAGGCAACGCCTTCGACGCCGGAGTGACTGCAGGGATGGCGCTCAAGGCGCTCAAGATGGACTACGCGGGATGGACCGGGGTTGCCCCGCTCATCCTCTACAGCGCCGCCGAGGACCACGTGATCACTCGGGTCGGCGCGGGGACTTCACCCACGCTGGCCACCCTCGACTACTTCCTCAAACACGGCAAGTCGCCCATCAGCAACGCGCTGATTCCCGCGGACGTGGATGTCTGGCTCGCCGCTCTCGACCGTTTCGGCACCCTCAGCTTCAGTGAGGCCGCGCAGCCAACGCTGCGCATCGTGGAGGAGGGCTATCACCTCTACAAGATGCAGAAATGGATGATCGAGGATCAGATGGAGGGGATCCTCACTTTTCCCTACAATCGCGGCTTCTGGTTCCCCAACGGGGTCGGCGAGCAGCGTCTGGGCGATCTCATGGTGAATACCGATCTGGGGAGGCTCATCCGCTACATGATGGAGGCCGAGCGGCAGGCGCTGGCGGCGGGAGGAAGCCGTTCCGAAGGGATTCGCGCCGCTCGGGACGCCTTCTACCGGGGCGACCCGGCGCGCGACGTGGACCGATTCTTCCGGGAGCATGACGGCATCGTCCGTTACGAGGACATGGCCGGATACGAGGGTCGCTGGGAGGAGCCTCTGGGAACCGGTTTCAACGGCTACGACGTCTACACCGGCGACGGATGGAGCCAGGGCCCGCGCATCATTCTGATGCTCAACATGCTGCAGAACTACGACCTGCGCGCCCTCGGCTACAACACACCGGAGTATATCCACGTCGTCTCACAGGTGATCAACCTGGCGATGGCGGACGCCCACAGGTACGTCGGGGATCCGGATTTCGCCCCTGCTCCGGAGGGACTGTACGGGAAGGCGTACGCGCGCAAACGCATCGGGCTCATCGACGAGAAGAGCGCATTTCAGGATATGCCTCCGTGGGGCGATCCGGAACGGATGGCGGCGGTGGCGGACGGCGCGCCCGTGAGCTTCGTGGCGCCGGGAGGTCGGCCCTCCGGTGAAGTCCCCTCCACCGACACATCCTCCCTCAATGTCATGGACGGGGAGGGCAACATGTTTTCCCTCACCGAGAGCGACGGTCACACCTTCACCCCGATGATCCCGGGATGGGGATTCGGGCTGGGCAACCGCATGGGTCAGTTCAACCTGGACCCCGAGCTGGCCAACGTGATGGCGCCCGGCAAGCGCCCGCGTAACACGAACTCCCCCCTTCTGGTGATGAAGGATGGCCGGCCGTTCATGGGGCTCTCCACCCCCGGCGGCGACCAGCAGATGCAGGCTCTCCTGCAGGTCTTTCTGAACGTGACGCTGTGGGGGATGTCCCCCGAGCAGGCCGTAGACCAGCCCCGTTTCGGCAGCTACAACTTCCCGGCCACCGGGAGCGAGGTGAACCGCAATCCCGCCGTCCTCTACATGGAGGACCGGATCCCGGCGGAGACGGCCGAGGCGTTGCGCGCCCTGGGCCACGACGTGCGCTCGTGGGGCCTGTGGAACTGGCGCGCGGGCGCTCCCACGGTGACTTGGCGCGATCCGGAAACCGGGGTGATGACTGCGGCGGGGGACGTGAGGCGGGAGACTGCGTCGCTCGGATTCTGAACGGCCGGCATTCTCGACCTGCGTTACCGCCTACTCTCGCGCGGGGCGCTCGAAGTCGACGATGTTCTCCCACTCGCGCGCATCGGAGCGGGCGACCACGGCCACCACCGGCTCCGTATCGCTCAAATTGAACACCTCGTGCGGGACCCCGGGCTCGATGAAGATGAAGTCACCCGCTTCGTTATCGAGCGTCTTCTCGAGCCGCGGGCCGAACTCATGTCGCACGTGTCCCTCGAGGATATAGAGCATCACCTCGAAGTCCACGTGGATGTGCGCCTTGGCGACGCCGCCGGGCGGGATCATCGCCACGTTCATGGAGAGCGCGCCCGAGCCGACGTTCTCCGCCCACATCCCCGTCTTGTATTCGATCCCGTTCCAAGCCCGGTGCCGGCCGCCGCCCCGCACGGTGATGATCCCTTCGTGGCGCTCCACCCGCCCCGGCGTTTGTCTGTTTCGGGTCATCTCGGCCTCCGGGCTACACGCCTCCACGTCCCCGAAGCGTTTGGTCGGAATTCCTGATCGTCGCGCCACCCAGTGCGGGCTTCAGTCGGTATCCACCTACCTTGATGCCCACATCGGCGAGCCGCTTGGCCGCCTCCTGACTGCGTTCCACGGCGGCCCTGTCGATCTTCGGATTCTTCTCGACAATGTCGGCTACCCGGTCCTTCTCCATCGTTAGCCTCCGCTAGAAGAAGTAGGGATTGTGGACAAACGACACGAGACCGTTTCGAGCCATGTGGTCTCGCAAGAACCAGAAGTAGTCCCAGACGGCTGTCTTCAGATCGGGATCGTCACCGAAATCCGTGATCTTGAGCTTTAGCTCGTCACGGAGCGTTTGCATGTCGATCCCCCGACCGTGGGTCAGCCAACGCTCGTGGTCGTTCAATTGAAGCGCGATCCAAGCCGCGCGTTCTTCCTTCATGGCCTCCGTGACGGGTTCTCCGCGCGTCTCCGTCACGACCCAATCCTTGAACTTGTATCGGGTCAGCCAACGCTTCAGCAGGGCGATCGAGAGATCGCGTGCAAGCTCGAACTGATGGAGTTCTGCAAGATCCAGCTTTTGCAACAGGACGAGTTCCGCCGTGGATAGCGTCTCGTTCCGACTCTTCTCGATCAAACTCTCGTACTGAGACAGGTAGGACAGCGCCGGGACGAGACGGTCGTCCAACTCGAGCTGCGGATCGATCGGGCCGAGACAGGAGTGGTAGTCCATCAAGATGTCGTCCCCCGACATGGCCAAGACAGTCCCTGCGGACATGGCTCGATCAGGGATGATGAACCTTACCTCCTCGTAGTGATATCGAAGAACGCGGACGATCCGCTCAACGACCTCGACGATGCCCCCGGGCGTGTCGAGAATGACCACCAGACTCGGCCTGCGTTCTTCCCTTGCTTCAACGGCGATCTTGACGCGGTGCTCCACGCCAAGATGCATTGGCGAGATGATCGTAAGACCATCCGCGTTGAGCATTTGCTCGATCGCCGCAAGTCGAACGTTAGCCCACTCGCGAGCGCTGTCTTGCGTCGTCGGGGGTACGGCTACGTCGGGCAAGGATACTCCTTCTTCCGGTCAGCACCGGGGTCTTCGGCAGCAGAACGTCGATCTCCGCTCCACGTAGAATCTACCCAGTTCTCATCGGGGTCGCATCGACGGTCAGTTGCCGAAGCTGTCGGCGATCGCGACCAGCCCTTCCCGGATCTCGGCCTCGGACTTCCAGGCGCCGCGCACCATGACGCCCGCCCGGTCGGCGATGTTCGCCACGTCGTCGAGCGGGTTGGAGTTCGTGAGGATGAGATCCGCCCGGCGGCCGGCGGCTACCGTTCCGAAGGAGTCGTAGCGCTGGAAGTAGTCGCCGACGTTGCGGGTGCCGGAGACGAGGATCTCGTACGGAGACATCCCGGCCTCGGCCATGGCCGCGATCTCGCGGTGGAGCGAGAAGCCGGGGACGCTGAACATCTGCGGCGAGTCGGTGCCCATCAGGATCCCCACGCCGGCTTCGTTCATCATGCCGAGGAGGCGCGACCGGTTGCTCGCGTGCACGCGGGCGCGCTCCACGTCCCAGCCGTCCGAGGCCTGGATCGCCGAGAGGCGGTTCTTCCAGCCCTCGACCCCCTGCGGCGGCCAGTAGCGCATCTCCGGGTAGGCGGCGAGCGTCTCGGGGTCGCCGAGACCGATCACGCCCACCTCCCACAGCACCATGGTGGGAACGACCCACGCCTGCGCGGCGATCGTGAGGTCGAGAACTTCATCCATCTTCACCTGGTCCATGGGTCCGCGCAGGCCGCCGGCGTCCTCCATGTAACCGTCGAGGTGGTCGAAGGTTTCCTGTCCCATGAGGATGGCGTGCCGAATCCCCACATCGGCGGGGACATGGCCTCCGAAGCGGATCCCGGCCTGGGCGGCCGCGGCGGCGAGCGCATTGTACTCCGGCACGGTGAGCCCCGGGTGGATCTTGAGGTGGTCCCACCCCTCCCGCTTCTGGGTCCACACGCGCTCGGCGGCCTGCTCCGGCGAATCGACGGAGCCGCCGTTGAAGCTCGGCCCGGCGAGGTAGAGCGTGGGCCCCCAGATCTCCCCGGTGTTCGTCCGCGCCTTCAGGTCGAGGTCGCCGGGAAGGCCCAGCATCCCGCGCACCGTCGTCACCCCGTTCGCGGCGTAGAGGAACATCACCTGCTCCCGGAACTCCTCGCTCGCGTTCCCGCCGGGCGTGTGGCCGTGCATCTCGGACAACCCCGGCATGAGGTACTTCCCGGACCCGTCGATCCGGTCCGCGCCCGCCGGCACCTCGACCGAACCCGTCGGCCCGACCTCGACGATCCGGTCGCCACGCACGAGAACCGTGTGCCCGGGCAGGATCCGCTCCGAATCCATCGGGATGACGGCAACGTCGACAAAGGCCGTGACCGCGGCCGGCGAACCCTGCTGGCAGGCGGCGACGAAGGGGGCCACCGCGCACGCAACGAGGGCAAACCCCAGGGACAGGCGATGGGACTTCATGTGACCTCCTCTGCGCGGTCGCTTCCGACCACGCCAATCTTGACCGCGATAGCGGTTATCCATATTGACAGAGCTTCCGTGACCCCGGACTCGGATCATAACCCCGTGTCGAGAGTCGGTCCTCCAGCCATGAGGAGCCGCGGATTGCCCCTAGCCGAGCATAACCCGACCCGCGGCCTGGCGGCTCTTCTCTTCATCGTGTCGGCGCTGCTGCCGGTTCCGCAATCGCTGGAGGCGTCTCAGGCCCCGCAGGCCGCCCCGGACGGGATGACGCTCTACGAGGCCGGCTGCGCGAGCTGTCACGGGTCGGATGGCCGCGGTGCCCCCGCCGACCGGATCGCGTTCGAAGACCCGCTCCCGGACCTCACCGACTGCAGCTTCGCCTCGCGCGAGCCGGACGCCGACTGGATCATCGTCTCGAAGGCCGGCGGTCCGATCCGCGGCTTCAGCGATGTCATGCCGGCGTTCGAGGAGGCGTTCGACGACGACCAGTTGCAGGCGGTCATGGACCATATCCGGACCTTCTGCACCGACCGCGCCTGGCCGCGCGGCGAGCTCAACCTCCCCCGGCCTCTCTTCACGGAGAAGGCGTATCCGGAAGACGAGTGGGTGTGGACGACGGGGGTGAACGCGGAGGGCGCCGGTGCGGTCATCAACGAACTCCTGTACGAGAAGCGCTTCGGCTCCCGGAACCAGATCGAGGTCGCGCTCCCCTTCGGCTTCGCCGAGTCCCCCGCCGCTCCGGTCGGACGTGACGCGGGCCCGGCTTCGGATTGGGGCGTCGGACTCGGCGACATCGAGGTCGGTTACAAGCGCGCGCTGGTGCACAACCTGGCGACGATCTTCAGCTTCGGGACCGAACTCAAGCTCCCGACCGGCGACGAAGAGCGGGGCATCGGAGAAGGCGAATTCCGGCTCGAACCGTTTCTGGCGCTGGGACAGATCCTCCCGGGGGACGGTTTCTTCCATCTGCAGGCGGGGGCGGAGTTCCTCGGCGAGACGACCGAAGGGTTCTGGCGGGCGGTCCTCGGACGCACGTTCACGAGCGGTGAGTTCGGCCGCTCGTGGTCCCCGATGATCGAAGTGCTGGGGAGCGCGGATGTGGGCGAGGGCTCGCGGTCGCAGTGGGACCTGGTCCCTCAGATGCAGGTGACGCTGAACACGCGGCAACACGTGATGCTCAATGTCGGGGTACGGTTCCCGCTGACCGATTCCGACGCGAGGAGCACGCAATTCCTCGTCTATCTCCTATGGGACTGGTTCGATGGGGGTCTGTTCGATGGCTGGTAGCTGGCGGAAGGGTTGGATCCTGGCGTGCTCGCTCGCGATCGTCACCGTGGGGGCCGGCTCGACGGTGGGTGAACGCGACACCTCCGCGGCGCCGGAGGCCGCGATCATCACGGGCCGCATCCTGCTGGCCGAGGGCCAGGTGCGCTTCGCCGGGGAGCCGCCCGCCGGGGCGGAGATCGACATGTCCGCCGACGCCTACTGCCGAGACCAGTACGACGAAGCGGTGATGGACCGACCCGTGCGGGTCGGTTCGGGTGGCGGCCTGGCGGATGTGCTCGTGCGGGTCGTCAACGCGCCGGCGTCGCGGGCGGCGCCGGAGGCCGAGGCGCTCCTCGACCAGGCCGCGTGCCTGTATGCGCCGCGATCGGTGGCCGTACGCGTGGGCCAGCCTCTCGTCATCCGCAACAGCGACGCCACGCTGCACAACGTCCGGGTCGTGCCCGCCGCCAACGCGGGATTCAACCTCGGGCAGCCCATCCGGGGGATTCAGAGCACGCGCTCGTTCGAGACGCCCGAAATCGGGATTCCGGTGCGCTGCGACATCCACGGCTGGATGACCGCTTCGATCCACATCCTCGAGCACGAGTTCTTCGACATCACGGGTGAGAGCGGGGCGTTCACCCTCCCCACCCTTCCGGCGGGCGACTACGAGATCGAAGCCTGGCATCCCACGCTGGGGACCGTGACGGGGCGTGTCTCCGTGACCGCCGACGGAGCGGCCGCGGCCCCGTTGACGCTCGAGTTCTCGCCGAACTAGGAGCTTAGTCCTCCCAGAACCTGCTCCACAGGCTCAGCGTCGCTTCGCCGCCCCGGGGTCCGTGCGTCCCTTCGAGGCTCAGCGTGAGCCCGCCCGCCTCGAGACCCGCGGCGACCCGAAGGGCGCGCCGGCCGTAGCCGTCCAATCCCTCGAACCTCAGGTCGAAGAGCGACTCTGTCCGCAGCGCCAGACCCACGCGACGGGCCTCTCCCATGAGGCCGCCGTAGGGCATCGCGATGAGGTCGCCGAGCGGCACTCCGTAGCCGACTTCGGCCTCCATGCGCCCGGGATCGTTGAGTCCCATGGCACGGCCCGAGGCGATGCCGCTCATGTCGCGGCGCTCGAAGAGCCGGGCCGCACCGCCGTCCGCATAACCCCAGGCGGGCGCGACGCGTAGCGAGAGGCCGCGCCCCGAGGGGTCGGGCTGAAGGCGGAGCACGGCCGAGCCGCCCCATTCCCTGTAGGTGCCGTCCTCGTGCGCCACGAGTCCGCGCGCGCGTCCCTGCAGGGTCAGGCCCAGCGACGGAATCGTGACGCTCAGGCCGCCGCCCATCTCCATCCCTGCGCCCGTCTCCGCGTCACCCATGTCTCCCCGCACGCCGACCTCCGCGAGGGGCTCGAGCGTTGCGCTGCCGACCTGGAAGCCGTGCGACCCTTCCACCAGCAGTCGCACCCGGCTCGCGGTGCCCTCGTGATCGCCGATCGTCTCGTCGCCGGTGGTAGTCCGCGACATCACCGCATCCGATGTCAGCGCCAGCGAGAAGCCCTGCTCGCCGCTCGTCCCGATCACATCGCCGCGCCAGCCGAGAGCGGCCATGGCGAGGTTCGCATTCGGATCGGAGTCGGATCCGCCGTCCAGGGAGAGGCTGCCGCCCGCGTATCCCAGCATCGCCCACGCGGACAACTGGTCCGTGATCGAATACCGGGCCCACGGATACACGCCCGTGAGGATCGTTCCCACCTCGCGTCCCCGCGGCCCCGCTTCGCCCAGGGTGCCGTCGGCGCGGTTGTGCGACACGACGACGCCGCCCAGCCACCGGCCGCGCGCGAGGTCGAAGCCGCCCATGAAACCGTTCAGCTCACCGTCGACCGAGGCGTCGCCCACGCCGCCGCTGAAGCGGGTCGTCGCGCCGCGGCCCCACACGGACCAGTAGCCGTCACCGCCGTCCAGCTGGCCGGACGCGGAGAACGACGAGCGGCCGAACAGATCGCGCAGCGTCGTCTCGCCGTTCGGCCATCGCCCGAGCGGCCGCTCGCCGCGCGACCACATGGCCAGGCGGTCGGAGGGCTTGATCGAATAGTGGGCCCCCAGGCCTTCCAGGTCCCAGCCGCCGATCACCATCCGGGTTCCCCCCGGCCCCCGCGTCATGCGCCCGCGCACGGTCTCGACGACCTGATCCGACGTCGTGCGACCGACGCGCGCCAGCCACCCGCTGAGGTCGAGCGGCACCACCTCATCATCGTCCTGCACCGTCACGGTCGCCGAAGCGGGCGTCCCCAACTCGTATCCCGCGCCGACGAGGACCTCCGCCGTGACCATGCCGGCCACGATCCCTTCGTCGACGTCGTCATCCTCGGTGGCCACCATGAGGATCGCGCTGTCCTGCCCGGCCTCGATCGTCACGGTCGGACCAGGGGTGCCCGCGAGGACGTCGTTCGTTCCGGTCACACCCACGACGACCGTGAGCGCACTCTCGGCGGCCGGCGCGACCCGAACCGCAAAGCGCGCCGCCTCGCCCTCGGTCACGGTGGCCTCAAGCGCCGCGACCGTCACCACCGGCGTGACCGGCTTCGCCCTCACCTCGTCGGTGGGCGCGCTCGCCAGACTCTCCGCGTTGCCGGCATCGTCCTCGAAGTCGACCCGCACCTTCAGACGACTCCCGACGTCCGCCTCCTGGACCACGTACGTCCGCTCCGTGGCGCCCGAGATCTCGGGTTCCGTGGCGCCCGAGACGCGGAGCCACTGATACCGCCACGCGACTTCCGTCAGGCCGTCCGCGTCGCTGATCGCGTCCGTATGCGCCGTGAGCGTCTCGTCGACCTGCGGGATGCCGGTGATCGTGGGGGCCCCTTCGGCCGGGGAGTTGTCGTTGTCCGTGACCCGGACCGTCAGTGTCCCACCCGAGATCCGATCGTCTTCGCTCACCGCCGCCGTGAGCACTACGAGACGGTCACCCGTCGCCTCGTCATCATCCTCCGTGTCGAAGCTGAACGTGGCCTTGGCCTCGCACGCCGGAATCATCACGGTCGTCGGAACCGTGGACGAGACCGCGCCGCCGCTGTCCTCGACCGCGATCGACGGCATGATGTCGAAGGGGATGACGCACCCGGCACCCGTCGGCTCCACGACGACCGACACGGTCACCGAACTGCCTTCCTCGACAGTGGGCGTCTCGGTGACGAGCGCGATCGTCGCGCGATCGTCGTCGAGGATCTCCAGCGCTCCGGAGGCGACCTCGCCCCCGTTCACCTGCGCCCGCACAGTCACCGTCTCCGAATCCTCGAGGCGAGCGTCGTCGAGGATCGTCATCTGCACCGTCGTCTCGGTGCTCCCGGCGGCGAGCGTGAGCGTGGTGCTCTCGAGCTCCCAGTCGGACCCGCTCTCCGCGGAACCTTCACCGGACAGGGTGACCACCATCGGCTCGGACGGGGCCTGACCGCGCGACACGACGATCTCCACGCTGCCGGCGTCTTCCGCGACGGAGTTCACCGTGGAACCGTCCGACCGGAACTCCAGCGTCCAAGCCCCCTCGTCGTCCTTCTCGGTCGCCGTGACAGTCGCGGTTACGCCGTCGTAGTCGCCGCCGGAGGCTGTGTGTGTGATCGTCGCCGTGCCGTTCTCGTCGTCCTCGTCGCGCGCCGCGCTCAGCGTCACGGTCTGGGGCACATACCAGTCGTCGGCCGTGAACGTCAGCGTATCACCGCCGGTCACCGTGATGTCCTCGTCGCCGGTCCGCGCCGCTGTCACTGTCACGGTCGCGGTCGGCTTCGATTCCAGGATCAGGGTGTACGCCGCCGTCACACCCTCCGGCACCGTTACCGTCCGGGGACTGGGGAAGAGCCCTCGCCTGTCGTCGTCGACGATCGTGAGCGTGGCCGCGTCCACCGACAGCCCCGTCACCGAACCCGACACCGTCACCGACTCGTTCCCCTCGTCGAAGTCATCGTCCGTCGGCGTGATTTCGAACGTCCCGCTCCCGCTCGTCCCTCCCGCCTCGATCTGGAACGTGAACCCGGCCACCGTCCCGTAGTCGGTCCCCGCCGTCGCGCCATCCCCGCTCGCGCCCACGCTCACCGTCACCGTCGTCGGCGACGACAAAGCCTCACCGTCGAGACGGCCCGTCACCGTGACCGTCGTCCGGCCGTCCGATTCGCCCACCTGAGCGGGGTTCAGGCTCAGCGTCACCTTCGTCGACCCGCCCATCCCGTCCTGCTCTACCGCCGCGACGCTCGTGGTGACGCCGTCGTAGTCGCCGCCCGCGGCCGTGTGCGTGATCGTCGCCGTGCCGTCGAGGCTGTCCGCGTCCGCCGCGGCGCTCAGCGTCACCGTCTGCGGCAGGTACCAGTCGTTGGCGGTGAACGTCAGCGTCGCGCCCCCCGTCACCGTGATGTCCTCATCACCGGTCCGCGACGCTGTCACCGTCACCGTGGCCGTCGGCTCCGACTCCAGCACCAGCGTGTACGTCGCCGTCTCGCCCTCGGGGACCTCCACCCGGCTCCGGCTCGCAAAGAGGCCGCGCGTGTCGTCGTCGACGATCGTCAGGGTGGCCGCGTCCACCGACAGCCCCGTCACCGAGCCCGACACCGTCACCGACTCGTTCCCCTCGTCGAAGTCATCGTGCGTCGGTGTGATCGCGAATGTCCCACTCGCGGTCGTTGCCCCCGCCGAGATTTCGAACCTGAACCCGCCCGAAGTCCCGTAGTCCGTCCCGGCCGTCGCGCCATCGCCGGACGACCCCACGCTCACTGTCACCGTCGTCGGCGACTCCAGAGCCTCCCCATCGAGACGGCCCGTCACCGTGACCGTCGTCCGGCCGTCACTTTCTCCCACCTCGTCCGGACTCAGGCTCAGCGTCACCTTCGTCGAAGGCGTCCCGCCTCCGCCGCCGCCGCCTCCGCCTCCGCCGCCCTCGTCGTCGTCCTGCTCCGTTGCCGTGACGATCGCGGTGACGTTGTTCGCCCCGTAATCGCCGCCCGATGTCGAGTGGGTGACCGTCGCTGTTCCGTCCGTCGCGTCCGCGTCATCCGCGGCACGAAGGGTCACCGTCTGCGGCTGGAACCAGTCGCTCGTCGTGAATGTGAGCGACGCACCGCCCGTCACCGTGATGTCCGAGTCCCCGGTACGCACCGCCGTCACCGTCACCGGCGCCGTCGGCTTCGACTCGAGCACCAGCGTGTACGTCTCCGTCCCGTCCTCCGGCACCGCCACGGTCCTGGGGCTGGGGAAAAGGCCACGCGTGTCGTCGTCGACGATCGTGAGCGTGGCCGGGGAGACCGTGAGTCCCGTCACCGACCCGGACACCGTCACCGACTCGTTTCCTTCAGCGATGTCGTCGTCGGTCGGCGTGATCGTGAACGTCCCGCTCCCGCTCGTCTGATCGCCCGCGATCTGGAACGTGAAGCCGCCCGATGCCGTGTAGTCGTCGGCCGTCGCTCCATCGCCGGACACACCGACGCTGACCGTCACCGTCTTCGGCGACCCCATCGCGTCGCCATTGAACTCACCCGTCACCGTGATGGTCCTCTGGCCGTCACCCTCACCTATTTCCGTCTGGCTGAGACTTAGGGTCACCGCCGTCGTGACCAAGTTCCCGTTATTCCCGTCGTCGCTCGTATCACCTTCCGTCGCCGTCACGGTCGCGCTGACGCTGTTGGCGCCGTAGTCCCCGCCAGATGTCGTGTGCGTGATCGTCGCCGTTCCGTTGGCGCTGTCCGCGTCTGCCGCCGCGCTCAGCGTCACCGTCTGCGGCTGGAACCAGTCGCTCGTCGTGAATGTGAGCGACGCACCGCCCGTCACCGTGATGTCCGAGTCCCCGGTACGCACCGCCGTCACCGTCACCGGCGCCGTCGGCTTCGACTCCAGCACCAGCGTGTACGTCTCCGTCCCGCCCTCCGGCACCGCCACGGTCCTGGGGCTGGGGAAAAGGCCACGCGTGTCGTCGTCGACGATCGTGAGCGTGGCCGGGGAGACCGTGAGTCCCGTCACCGACCCGGACACCGTCACCGACTCGTTTCCTTCAGCGATGTCGTCGTCGGTCGGCGTGATCGTGAACGTCCCGCTCCCGCTCGTCTGATCGCCCGCGATCTGGAACGTGAAGCCGCCCGATGCCGTGTAGTCGTCGGCCGTCGCTCCATCGCCGGACACACCGACGCTGACCGTCACCGTCTTCGGCGACCCCATCGCGTCGCCATTGAACTCACCCGTCACCGTGATGGTCCTCTGGCCGTCACCCTCACCTATTTCCGTCTGGCTGAGACTTAGGGTCACCGCCGTCGTGACCAAGTTCCCGTTATTCCCGTCGTCGCTCGTATCACCTTCCGTCGCCGTCACGGTCGCGCTGACGCTGTTGGCGCCGTAGTCCCCGCCAGATGTCGTGTGCGTGATCGTCGCCGTTCCGTTGGCGCTGTCCGCGTCTGCCGCCGCGCTCAGCGTCACCGTCTGCGGCTGGAACCAGTCGCTCGTCGTGAATGTGAGCGACGCGCCGCCCGTCACCGTGATGTCCGAGTCCCCGGTACGCACCGCCGTCACCGTCACCGGCGCCGTCGGCTCCGACTCCAGCACCAGCGTGTACGTCTCCGTCCCGCCCTCCGAGACCGTGACCGATCGGGGGCTGGGAAAGAGGCCGCGCGTATCGTCATCGACGATCGTCACGACCGTCTCGTCGTTCCCGATGGTCGCGTGCGAAGACGCGCTGCTCAGGACAAGGCTGAAGGTCTCGTTCCCCTCGCCGATGTCGTCGTCCGTGATCGTGATCGTGTGCGTGCCGGACGTTGTCTGGCCGACAGGGATCGTCAGAGTTCCCGTCGCAACCTGGAAGTCCCCGGCCGTCGCCGTCCCGGCCTGGGCGGAGACGTTCACCGTCACGTTCTGGCTCAGGGCCCGGGAGAGCGAGACGCTGTAGCTGTACGTGCCGACGCCTTCCGCCAGGCTGAGGGTTGCGGGGGCATCGATGACGGCGTTGGGCGCGGCCGTGTTGTTCGTCACCGGGTGGTCCGTCAGATCCACCGCCCTGTTCTCCGCCTCGTCCCGGATCGCACCGGTGGAGGGCGCCGTGTAGCTCACGGTTACATTGTCGCCATACACGGCGGGAGTGCCGAGCGTGAGCGTCACCGTCCGGCCGCTCAGATCGAAGCTGGTCGGGTTGGTCCCGCTCCCGCTGTTGATGCGGACGCTATAGGCGCTCGTCCCGGGCTCCGACGCTTGGTCCAGCGCCTCGTTGTACCTGATAGTGAGCTCCGAGCCGTCGACCGTGGCGCTCTCCACGTCGGGCGGCCCCACGTCGCCTCGGTTCCGGCTACCCGCCGGCACTACGACGACCCTCACCGCCGACGTGTCGGCCACCGCGTGGTCTTCGAACACACCTCGGAGCAGGGCCGTGATCGTCCGGCCGGGCGTATGGGCGCCGCCGGGTTCGGCTTCGACCTGGAGTCTCCACTGGCGGGTGAGTTGTTGGGGGCTCCTGAAGACGAACGCGTATAGATTCCAGTCCGTAAAGTTCGACCTGATGCCCTGGACGTTGATGTCGCCCCGGATCTGCTTCTGCATCTCGCCCCGCCGCCGGATCGTGAACGTCACCCACTCGCCCACCTCCGCCGTGTCCCTGTCGGCTTCCAGCGAGACGTAGGCATACTCTCCGGGCGCCATCGGACCCACTATGGCCGACAGATCGCTCTCCAGCCGTTCGCGGTTGCCCTCATCGTCCTGGAAGGTGACGCGCACCTTTACGCGATGGCCGAGGTCGCTCTCGCCCACGTAGTACCAGGAGCGGATCGCCTCGGCGATCTCCACCTGCCCGCCCCCATCGAGCACGCGTATCCACTGGTACTCCCACTCCACGTGCTCGAGCCCATCCGCATCCTTGATGCTGTCCGTGTCGACCCTCGCGGACGCCCCCACTCGGACGGAGTCCTCCCAGCTGCTCGTGCCGTAGGCACCGACGCGCGGTTTTCCAGTTGCGGGCGGGCTCGGCCGCGCGGAGAGCTTCCGCTCGGGGACATCGGTCGGCGAGGAGCCGCCCGTCTCAAAGTCAACCTCGGGGAGAAGGAACGCGGAGACAGCCTCGAAGCCAGGGCCGTTCAGGTCCGGGCGTTGGGGCGCTTCCTGTGCCGTGACTGGGGTGGGGGAAGCTCCGACGAGGGCCGCGAACGCCAAGGAAGTCGCGACAAATCGGGGAAAGCCGCGAAGCGCGAGTCCGAGGGACACACCCCTCCTGCGCGTGCCTCCGGCTGCGTAGGCCGCATCCGCGGAGAGAATGGTATGTCCCGCCGTCAACAGACCCCGCGAGGGGCCAGTCTCCGAACCCGCCATGCCCGTTTTCCGCTTCCCCATGGCGCGCCGACCGCGACAACGGCCAGTCGCGCGCTTCCACCCCTCCACCCCGGTACATGCCGGTTGGGGGACCCCCGCATCACCTCTGCCGGACGACTACTTCAGAGATCGATGCGTATGTATCCTAGCGCCGAAGCGTCGCGCGTTCAAGTTGGAACACCGGCGGGCGGTTCAAGGTCCCCCCGGACATGGGGATGGGAGCCCTTCGGGCGCGGAGATCCGTCAGCGGATCTCGACGTAGCGGGCGAGGCGCTCCACCTCGTCTTCGTCCACGTATTTGCCGATTTCGCGCCGGAACTGCGCCATCGACGTATAGGGGCGATACTCCTCGAATTCGTGCTGCATTCGCGCTCCGACGCCCGGGATGCCGAGGATCGCCTCCTCGGTCGCCGTGTTGAGGTCGATCCGGACGTAGACGTACTGGGCGAGCCGCGCGAGTTCGTCATCGTCCACATACTTCCCGATCTCGCGGTGGAACTGGGGGAGGGCGACGTACGGGCGGTATTCCTCGAACTCGTGCAGCATGCGGTTTCCGACGCCCGGGATGAGCAGGATCTCCTCGTCCGTCACATCGTTGAGGTCGATGGGGACGAACATGGCGCGATAGCCGGACTCATGCCCCTCCGCCGGGACGTGCTCGGCCACCACGGTGTGCAGGTCGGCCATCCGCAGGAAGGGACGCGCTTCCATGATCGCGGCGACCGCGTCCGCGTCGAGCCCGGGCACGCCGGCAAGCTGCTGCTCGGTCGCGAGATTCGGGTTCACGAGGCCGAGATTCTCCCCCACCTGTGCGTGCGCGGGGGCCACGGCCACGAACGAGGCGACGAGCATGGCGCCCGCGATACCGAAGTGAGCCCTGGATTCCATTTCTATTCCCCTTTGTCCAATGATTCCGGGCGTGCGAGGGCCGGGTGGCCCAGGGCGACGAGAAGGCCGAGCAGACCCATCTGCATCATCTGCCCGGGCGCCAGCGCCGGCATGGCGCCCATGAACACCTTCATGATCAGGTCGAAGCCGCCCACGGCCGGGTTCATCTCCATCTCGAACTCCATGTTCGACTTCAGATGGAGGTACACGCCGAGGCCGCCCGCGCACAGGTACAACCCCATCAGGAGCTGAAACACGCGAAGCCGCCTCCGCGTGGCACGGAGCGCGAGCAGGGCGCCCGCCACGATACCCAGCCCCAGGAGGACGATCGGCGTCCACTGCCACGGATCCTCGAAGTGCTCGAGCAGGAGCAGCTCCGCAGCCGTTCCGCCGCAGCCGAGCAGAAAGAGCCCCAGCGCGAGACGCCGCCACATGGTCGACAGCCCGCGGCGGTCGAGGAAACGGTGCAGAGGTTTCAAGGCGGGTCGCCCGCGCCGAACAGGAGGTCCGCCTCTCCGGCCAGGGCCCGGACGCCGGCCGAGGGCTCGACCCGATACGCGGTTCCGGCCGGCTCGAGTGAGCGAAGCTCCTCCGGGAGCGACGCGCAGGAGGACCGGACGCGTTCGCGGATTTCGTCCGGCGTCGGATCGGGGGCGACCCGTTTCCCCGCACGCATGACCGGCCGCAGAAGCGGCTCCCCGCCCGGATCTTCCTCCTCGAGCGCGAGGACATCGCCCGACACGAGGCCGTCGGCGTACCGCCTGAACACCTGTTTCCGCCCTGGCCACGTCGCCTTCCCCTCGGAACGCTTGCTGCGCGGGCGGCCCGCGTACTCCTGGAGCTTGTAGACGCTGTCGAGCGTGGGAGCGTCGGTGGACACGGTGAGCGCGCTCCCTACCCCGAAGCCGTCGATCGGGGCCCGGACCAGCCGGGCAACGTCGTACTCATCGAGGGAACTGCTCGCGAAGATGCGGACCTCGGGGCAGCCACCCTCGTCCAGGATCCGGCGCACCCGGTGCGCGTGCGCGGCGAGGTCGCCGGAGTCGAGGCGCACCCCGGCGATCTCGATGCCTTCCGCTCGGAGCCGCGGGGCGAGGCGGACGACGGTCGCCGCGCCGGCCTCGGTGTCGTACGTGTCGATGAGGAGTACCGCGTTGTCGGGATGCGCCCGCGCGAAGCGAAGGAACGCCTCCGCCTCGCTGTCGTGCGCCTGCACGTACGAGTGTGCCATGGTGCCGTACGTCGGGATCCCCCAGCGCTGCCCGGCGGCGACGGTCGCCGTGCCGTCAAAGCCCGCGAGGTACGCCGAGCGCGCGGCGAGCAACCCGGCCTCCGAGCCGTGGGACCGCCGCAGGCCGAAATCCACCAGGACCATCCCGGGCGCGGCCGATGCGAAACGCACCGCCTTGGACGCGATCAGCGACGAGAAGTTGATGAGCGAGATCAGCCGTGTCTCCACGAGCTGCGCCTGAGGGAGCGGCGCGGTCACCCGCAGCACGGGCTCCTCGGGGAAGAAGACGGTGCCTTCGGGCATCGCTTCCACGTCCCCCCGAAAGCGCAGATCGGCGAGCCAGTGGACGAACGCGGCCGGAAACCCGGGCTGTCCCTCGAGCCATTCCAGTTCGTCGGGCTCGAAGCGCAGCCCCTCCAGATAGTCGAGCGCCGGGGCCAGCCCGGCGGCGAGGAGAAAGTTGCGCTGCGGAGGGAGCCGGCGGACGAACAGATCGAACACGGCGATCTCGTTCATGCCGTGCTCCCAGTACGCCTTCAGCATCGTGAACTGGTAGAGGTCGGTGAGCAGGACGCTATCGCCCGGATCCCTTCGCGGCTCGATGCGGCCGGCCCCGGCTGCTTCCACGGCTTCCATCACCCGCCGAGAGCCGCTCGCGTGAGCGCGAAGTCCGCCCCCGCGTCCCGCATGCGCGCGATCGCGCGGACCCCATCGCCGGACTCTACCTCCACAGCGCGCACGGCATCTTCGAGCACGATCACGTCAAAGCCCTCCTTGCGGGCGTCGAGCACGGTGTTGAGTACGCAATAGTCGGTCGCCAGCCCGCCCACGAAGACGCGTGCAACGCCCTCCTCCGACAGTCGTTGCGCGAGGTCCGTCCCCGCGAACCCCGAATAGGCGTCCGCGTCCGCACCCATCGCCTTCGAGATGATCGCCGCCGAAACCGGGAGGTTCAGCGCCTTCGCGAACGCCGCGCCGTCGGTCCCCGCGACACAGTGCGGCGGCCAGATCCCGCCACGTTCGAAGAACGAGCAGTGATCCGCGGGGTGCCAGTCCCGCGCGGCGAAGACCGGGAGGCCCGCTTCCGCGAACGTGCGAATCGCCTCGTTGAGGGGCGGAATCACGGCGTCCCCCTCGAAGATGGCGAGCGCGCCCCCCGGGAGGAAATCGTTCTGCACGTCGACGATGACCAGAGCGTCCTCCCTGCCGGGCGGTGGCCCCTTCATCTCGTCTCCTGCCTTGCCCACGTTCTCGTTTCCTCGGGGTGCCCGGCGTCGGCCGGAATCCGCTTCCGGCCCTACGTTACCATGCGTTGCCAGGTGGTGCGAAGACACGTTACAAGTGGCTCACCCGGGTCAGCCGCGAAGTCCAATCCGTATTGAAGAGGTGGATGATGGGAAGGAAAGCCGTGGTCCTTCTGAGCGGCGGACTGGACTCGGCGACGACCCTGGCGATCGCCAGCGAACAGGGATACCGGACCTACGCGCTGACCTTTCGGTATGGCCAGAGGCACGAGATCGAGGTCGACGCCGCTTGTCGCGTGGCCAAAGCGGTGGGCGTGATCGAGCACCTGGTCACCGAGATCGACCTCCGGACGTTCGGCGGCTCCGCGCTCACCGGGGACCTGGAGGTGCCGAAGGATTCGGGCGCATCCGGCGCTTCCGAGGGTATCCCGGTGACATACGTCCCGGCGAGAAACACGATCTTCCTGTCGTTCGCGCTCGCCTGGGCGGAGGTTCTCGGGTCTTCCGACATCTTCATCGGGGTCAACGCCGTCGACTACAGCGGGTATCCCGACTGCCGCCCCGAATTCATTGACGCGTTCGAGAAACTCGCGCGTTTCGGCACCCGGGCGGGAGTTGAGGAAGGCCGCCCGTTCCGGATCCACGCGCCACTCATCGACCTGACCAAGGCGGAGATCATTCGGCGTGGACTCGAGTTGGGCATCGACTACGGGATCACGCGGAGTTGCTACGACCCCGACGCGTCGGGCGCGGCGTGCGGAGAGTGCGAGTCGTGTCGGCTGCGGCTGGCGGGGTTCGCCGCGGCGGGAGCCGAGGATCCAGCCCCCTACCAAGTCACCTGACGGTTCGAACTCCTTCCGCACGCGGCGGTCATTCATCCGCGGTACTCGGTCGATCCGACGCGGCCCTGGATGGGCGTCGGCCCGATGGGCTGGGCCCGGGCCTCGGCGAACCTCACCGCCAAGTTCGAGAATCGCCTCGGCCAGGAGGCCGGCGGGCCGGTCGGCCTCCTCCTCCCGATCCCCCAGGACCGCGAAGACGAGAACCTCACGGGGCTCCGCCGGCAGCTCGGGGAGGCGAAGGGCGGCACCGTGCTGGTCGAGACGACGGCGGACGCGTGGGGCGAAGGCCGGGCCGCGGCGCCTCAGTCCGATTGGCGGCCGCAGCGGTTCGGCGCGGATCCTCCGGCGACGCTCGAGGCCCTCCGGACCTCCGCCGGACAGACGGTCGCGGCGGCCTGCGGGATTCCGCCGGCGTCGTCTCGCGGTCCGACGGTACGGCGCTCCGCGAGGCGTGGAGGCAGTTTCTGTTCGCCACGATCGCGCCGGTCTCGAAGCTGGTCGAGCTCGAGCTGAGCGCCAAGCTCGACGTCGCCGTCACGCTGACGCACAAGGAGATGCGCGCCTCGGACCTAGCCGCCCGGGCCCGGGCGTTTCAGTCGATGGTCGGGGGCGGCATGGACCCGGCGAAGGCGGCGGGGCTCGCCGGGCTCATGGCCGATTGAGGCCGGATTTCAGGCAGGAACCAGTCGCGACGTTGCGGGAGGGGACGTGCTGAGGTGGCTCTCGGGGATCGAAAAGGCGCAAGTGACCTTCGTCACCGTGGCCTCCGAAGTGTATGCGGGTTCCGGGATAGGAACGTGGCTTTCGAGCATGGCTTCGATGAAGAGGGCCTGAGCCTCGCGCAGTTCTCGAACCGCCTCGTTATGGCTTCTACCTTGAGCTATGCAACCAGACAATTCCAGAATCCTGGCCACGTAGGGAGGAGCCTTACCGGATTCCTCGTACACGACGTCGATCGTGTAAGGTAGTGTCATGTAATAATTTAGTTTCTTCAACATTGTCCCTCCTCACCCTCCAACGTATCCAGCAGGGCCAGCAGCTTCAAGGCGTCGGTGACGTAAAACCGGTGCAGGTGGCGATGTCGTGCAACGATCCCTATGAGATGAGGGTAGCTCGGATGCTTGAAGATTGTATGCCTTCCTCCCTCCTTCTTCTCGAATCCGTAGCTCGTATACAGGCGGTGGAGCTCGCGCTCGCGGCAGCCCTGGGTGGTACGCGCCAGCTTGCTACGCAGTTTCTTATCACCCATCAAGCCGTAGGAAGTTGCGGAGGCTCAGGGGGCTGCACCTGCATGAAGCTGAACGAGATTTCCTTCTTGAGGTCGTTGTTGATGATGATGGAGATCGAATAGTCTCCAAATCTCGGCAATTGGATATGCGGGCCGAGCTGCATTACATGGTTTGCGCGTATTGCGTTCCCGGTGGTCACGTTCGACGCGACAAACTTCCCGGTCGTATCGAACACCGGCGCTCCATCGGCATCCATGCACCGAATCTCGACCTCGTGCTCCCGGTTTGCTTCAACAGCCGCAAGCTCCATTACGATGACGACGAAGCAGTTGGGAAACGTTCCAGGAGCTTGGCGTCCGTTGATGTTATTGAAGATTCCGAGGATGCTCAGCTTCTGGTCGTGCGAGACGACGACGTAGTCGGCAAGCACGGCGAGAGAAACTTCCATGATGTTCGGCCCCCTGTCCCCTGTCTCGCGGCTTCCACCCCCATTTCGCGGCTTCCGGCTCGGAGGATCAGACGCTTGTCGTCATATCAGAAGTGGTGACGTCCCAGCCTCGTTACTCCTATCGCGTTGAACGATAGCAGATTACGAGATTTACTTAACGGAGAGGGGGGGATTCGAACCCCCAAGCCCGTGAGGGCGCCGGTTTTCGAGACCGGTGCATTGCCGTTCTGCCACCTCTCCGGATGTCGCGCACCGCCAATCTGCACGGTACGCGCGGCCGGTGAAGGTGTTCCGCGAAGGCTCCCCATGTCAAACTTTTTGGGGGAGGGACGCTCCCGGCCTTGACACCATGGGCTATTTATCGCGTAGGATCGGTGAGGTTTCCGCCACTTCGGTGCGAAGTGGATGGGCGCCGACCATCCCGGAGGGTCATTTGGACGACGTAGAAATCCTGATCGCGGTGCTCTTCGGGAGCGCGTTCTTCCTCTCGGGGACCTTTGTCGGCCGTACCTTCTCACGCCTCTCCCACAAGCGGGAGGAGATGCTGGAACTCGTCAAGGTGCAGATGTCCGGCCTGCTCGGTGACGTCATGACCCGGTTCGAGTCCATCGAGGAGCGCATGGAGTTCTCGGAGAAACTCCTGCTGGGCCGCGAGGCGGATCAAGCCGAAGGAGGCCACCAAAACACGTGAACGGACGGGGTGGGATGGGCTCACCTGCTCCGCAGGTTCGCCGAGCTCGCTCACTTCGTTCGCTCGGTTCGAACCCACGAGGCACGTGGTCGCAGCGGTGCTGTCGGAACGGACGGGGTGGGATTCGAACCCACGAGGCAGGGTTGCTGCCCACACGCTCTCCAGGCGTGCGCCTTAGTCCTCTCGGCCACCCGTCCGAAGGCCTCCGGATGCGCCGGAGGTATTGAGAGCAGGCGGAGGGGGTGGGATGGGCTCACCTGCTTCGCAGGCTCGCCGAGCTCGCTCACTTCGTTCGCTCGGTTCGAACCCACGAGACTCTCTCGAGTCGCGCCCCAAGCGGAGTACCGCCCCACACTTCTCCCTACGTCCCAGGCGGAGGGGGTGGGATTCGAACCCACGAGACTCTCTCGAGTCAACGCCTTAGCAGGGCGCCGCCTTAAGCCACTCGGCCACCCCTCCGCGTCCTGCGTCGTCCTGTTGATTGGCCCGCCAGGACTCGAACCTGGAATCTTCTGGTCCAGAGCCAGACGTGTTGCCAATTCCACCACGGGCCAACGTGCGTATCGCTCTCGGGTCCGGCACCAGGGTTCCCGGGGGAGCGACACGGGCCGTCGATAATATGCGCGCGGCTTCCGGCCTTCAAGGTTTCGGTTAAGCCTGGGCGGTTTGTTACGGCGTGTTGTCCGTCTCCACCGTCTCGGCGGCCGCCCGCCGTTCGGCTTCCCTGGCGGCGGCAGCGGAGGTTCTGAAGCCGGGACCGGTTCGCTCGGGGTTCTTCTCCGAGGCAGACACGACGTACCAGCGGTCGGCCCGGTCGTCCTCCCGGCCCATGTAGTGGCCGCGCACGAGCCGGTACCCGGCGATCTCGGCCCGGAAGCGATGCGCCCTCAGAATGACGCCGCGGTCGAAATCGCCGACCACGTCGCGGTCCGGGGTGCGGTCCAGGTTGCGGTGAGAGTCTCGGTTAAGGCCCCGGTCGCTCACTCTTTCAACCCAGAGTCTGCTGCCGCGGATGACATCCTTACGCGAACTTCACAGGATTTCCATATGAACGGAACGCCGCGGCAGATAGTCATCGTCACGCGGGCATGGCCTTCGGCATAGTCCTCCGCATAGTGCGTACGCGTCCTCGTGAATATGGCCGGGAAGCCGGGGAGTCCGGTGAGGCCGTCGATGACCAGCAGGGCCAGGATGATCAACCAAACTTGCCTCTTCTTCATGATGCCCGGACCTCCGTGGCACGGTGGGATCCTTCTGTTCTGAATTTACGCGTGAAAGACGACAACGGCTATGGCCTCCGCGGTTCGGCTTCGGCTCTCGAGAGATAGCGGTCCAGCCGCTCCAACTCCCGGGGCGGAACGAGTCTGATGGGCATCGCGGGGACGGAGACCGGCCTCACGTACGGGAGCGCCAGACGATCGTGGAAGACGACCGCCGCCGCAGACAGGGCGCGCTCGGCAGCCTGACGGTCGCGGGCGGGGTCCAGGGCCGTGAAGCTGATTCCGCGGGCGAAGTCGCGCGCGGCAAGTTCGGCCCCAAAGACGCGCACGGTCTCGCTCCGGGAGAGGAGGACGACCAGCCCCCGCCGCAGACGACGCCGCACGAACTCACGTTCGCATGTTCCGCCGGCCAGCGCGAGCGGCAGGCACTCGACGCGGTGCGCCCGGCGGATCCGCGGGAGGAGTTCGCGCCGAACGATCACTGGAACGCCCGCACGCACGAGGCGCGTCGAACCGGTCGCGTGGACATGGACCCGGCACGTTGCCTCCAACTCCGTGGCGAGCAGGGCTCTGAGACCTGCCCGTGGTTCCCAGAGGGTGACGCGGCGCGCATCCGCATCGCCCGCACCTCGCACGATTCGTTCCAGTTCCCGCAGGAGCTCCCAACGCGAGACCCCCCCCGCGTGCGCGCCGCGGAGCAGCGCAAGCGTTGCCTGACGGGCCGTCGGGCGGGTCGTCGCTGCGCTGAAGTGCCGGGCCGCACTCCTCCCACCCGCCTCCGGCCAGTCGCGAAACAGCCCGATCGCGGCACGGGGACGCTGCCCGCTGTGCAACTCGATGAGATTCCGCCGACGCAGCCGCGCCAGGGCCGCCCCGACCGTACCGCGATCCACGCCAAGAAGGCGCGCCAGATCCCGTGACGATGGGAGATGGGCTCCGGGCCTGACCTGCCCATCCCGGATCCCGGCCTCGAGATCCGCGGCGAGTTGCCTGCGAAGCGGGATGTAGTGGTCCCTCGCGAGCGGATGGAGTCCGCATCCACCGGTCATGCGCCACCCTCCTGGGTCGAAATCCGTCGGTGCCGGTTTCCCTCGCCGCCATTCTAAGGCCGGGTTTCAACGGAGGATCAACGCGAGGTCGCCCCGGGTTGAGGTCGGGTTCACGAACGGCGGGAAACTGACGGAAGGAGGCGAAGGAAGAGGAATGGACACGCTGGCGACGCGGGTCCGGGGAGGGGACGATGACACGCGTAACGGAGGCCGGGGATCTGGCGAAGCGGGTCGCGGGTTGGCTGTTTCTGGTCGTCCCCTTCATGCCTCTGCGGCTTCTGTTCGACGATCCGCCGGGCAGTTCAGGGCTGCCAGGTCCCGGGGAATGGATGCTCGGCCTCCTCGTCTGTGCGGGGGTCGCGTGGCTGGCCAGCCGACGGTTTCCGCTGGCGGTGGAACGGTCGGCCGACGCTCTCGCCGGTGTGCTCCGGTTCCCGCCCTTCCCGGCGTTCCTCCTGGCCGTGCTGGCGGCCCTCGCCGCGCTGCTGACGGCCACCAGCCTCGCGGCCTTCTCGCGCCGGCCCCTCCTCGTCGACACGATTGCCCAACTCTTCCAGGCGAAGATCTTCGCTGGCGGCGTCGCCTGGGTTCCCGCTCCCGAACTCGGCGCCTTTTTCGCGACGCAGCACATGGTCTCCGACGCGGGGAGGTGGTACGCGCAGTACCCACCCGGGCACCCGGCGGCGCTGGCGATCGGCGTGTGGGCCGGGGCGCCGTGGCTGGTCCCGATTCTCTTCTCGCTCCTCTCCGCCTGGCTCGTGATCGACACCGCTCGGCACATCTTCGGCGAGGCGGTGGGACGCGTGACTGCGGTCCTCCTCGTCCTGGCGCCGTTCTTCTGGTTCATGGGGGCAAGCCACATGAACCACGTGTCCTCGCACCTGCATATCTCGCTCTTTCTGTGGTGCTTCGCGCGCTGGGCGGGGACGGGGCCACGGCCCAGGGTTGGGGACGCGGCCCCCCGCGGTTGGATCCTCGCGGCGGGGCTGGCGCTGGGCGCGGCGTTCGTCACCCGTCCTCTTACCGCGCTGGCGGTGGGCGGGGCCCTGGCGCTGCCGGCGCTCAGGCTGGCGGCGCCCTGCCGCTGGTCGACGGCCCTCCTTGGGGCGGGCGGCTTCCTCGGCATCGCCTCGCTCTACCCGATCTTCAACGCTGCGACGACCGGCGACCCGCTCACACCCGGCTATCTCCGGCTGTGGGGGGAGTCACACGGCCTCGGCTTCCACCTCTCCCCCTGGGGCGAACTCCATACCCCTCTCGCAGGTCTCCGCAACGAACTCATCGACCTTGGCCTCCTGCAGGCCTTCCTGTTCGAAGGGCCGATCCCCGCCCTCGCCCCGCTCGGCATCTTTCTCGCGGCCGGCTGGTCTTCCGCGGCAAGGTCCGGGACCTGCTCCGGCGCGGGAGTACGAGCGAACCCCTCGATCGCGCGCTGGGACGGCCGGCTTCTCGGGGCTTTCCTCGCCATCCCGGCGGCCCGCTTCTTCTATTGGCACCGCGACGCGTTCCTCGGGCCGCGCTTTCTCTATGAGGGTCTCCCCTTCCTCCTCCCCCTGCTCGCGCGCTCGCTCCTGGGACTACTCCGACATCTCTCGGGCCGTCGTCCGGCATGGCTGGGAAGCGTCGATCTCGGGACTCTGACCACGGCGCTCATCGGGGCCGCCTTCCTCTATTCGCTCGCGTTCGGGATCCCGCAGCGATTCCGCACCTACGCGACGAATCTCGGAAGCCTGAAGCGGGATCTGACCGCGGAAGCCCGGCAGGCGGGTATCGAGCGGGGCCTGATCTTCGTGAAGGTGAGCTGGGGGAACCGGCTCATCGCCCGCGCGCGGGGGGCGGGCGCCAGCGCCTCCATCGCCGAGCGCGCGTACCGGCGTTCCGATCACTGCGAACTCGAACTCGTCCTGCGGGAGGCGGAAACCGAAGGCTGGAGCGGGGCCCGCCTCGACCGGAGGCTGGTCTCCCTCTTCCGCTCGGCGGACGAACTGGCGGGATTCCGGCTCAACGGCGATCCGACGCTCCGCTTCGCCCCCGAGCGTCCGTTGGCCGAGGTTTGCGTACACGAACTCCTGTACGATCGCGACGGCCGGGACGTGATGCCGGCCACGCCCTCGTACACGAACTATTCCCCCCACCTCCCGGCGAACGCCCCGGACCTGGAGGGGCCGCTGATCTTCGCCCGGGACCTGCGCGATCAGAACCACCGGCTGCGGGCTCGGTATCCGGACCTGTCGGCGTATCTCTATCGGGACGGGACTTTCGTTCGGCTCCCGTAGCCGGCGTCAGCCGAGGCCCGCGAGGAAGCCGTCGACGCCGCGCGTGTTGAGGACGTGCTCCGGGGTGAGCCACGCGCGGCGCGCCTGCTCGATCCCGTAGCGCGCGAGGTCGAGTTCGTCGGGCCGGTGCGCGTCCGTGGTCACGACGACCGGCACCCCCAGTTCGCGGGCGCGCCACAGGTGGGTGTCCTTGAGATCCAGCCGGTTCGGGTGCGAGTTGACCTCCACCGCGACTCCGAACTCCGCGCAGGCGTGGAGGATGTCGTCGATGTCGACGTCGATCGGACCCCTGCGGTTGAGGATGCGGCCGGTGGGGTGGCCGAAGATCATCGAGCGGGGGTGGGACAGCGCCTTCAGCACGCGCGCCGTCTGCCGCGCCCGCTCCAGTCCGAAGAAGGAGTGGACCGAGATGATGACGACGTCGAGCCCTTCGAGCATCTCGTCCTCGAGATCGAGCGAGCCGTCCCGGAGGATGTCCACTTCCATCCCCCGGAGGATCCGGATCTCGGGGTGCGCGGCCCGCACCTGTTCGATCTCCTCCCACTGGCGGCGGAGCTTGGCGGCGTCGAGGCCCTCGACCATGGCGAGCGCCTTCGAGTGGTCCGTGATCGCCATGTACTCGTACCCGCGCGCCGCGCAGGCCGTGACCATCGCCTCGAGCGAGACCCGCCCGTCGGACCAGGTGCTGTGCATGTGCACATCCCCACGCAGGTCCGAGCGCTCGACGAGGTCCGGGAGCGCGCCCGCGTCGGAGGCGGTGAACTCCCCGCGGTCCGTGCGCAGTTCGGGCGGAATCCACGCGAGATCCAGCGCTCGATAGACCGCCTCCTCGCTGGCGCCGGCGACCATCGCGCCTTCCGAAGCGACGCCCCGCTCCCCGAGGCGGTCGCCGACGGACTCACCGGGGATCTCGAACACGCCGTACTCCGACACCCGAAGCTTCCGCTCGAGAGCACGGCGCCGGAGCCTGATGTTGTGCTCCTTCGATCCCGTGAAATAGACGAGCGCCGCGCCCCAACTCTCGGCCGGCACCACGCGCAGGTCGACCTGCAATCCGCTCCGCAGCCGGACGGAGGTCTTCGTCCCGCCGGCCCCGATCACGCTCTCCACGCCGGAGAAGCCCACGAGGGCGTCCGAGGCGGCGTGCGCGTCCTCGGCCAGGACGAGGATGTCGATGTCGCCCACCGTTTCCTTGCGGCGGCGATAGCTCCCGGCGACCTCCAGCCGCGTGATACCCGGCGTCGCCCGCAGGTGCTCGATCAGCGGCGGGAGCAACTCGTCCACCTCGCCGAGCCGGAAGCGAGCGGTGTTCGTCCGATAGTTGCGGATGCCCCGGAGGATCAGGTCCTGCGTCTTGAGTCCGAAGCCTGGGAGTTCGGCGACGCGCCCCTCCTTCGCGACCTCCTCGAGATCCTCGATCGACTCGACGCCCAGTTCGTCCCACAGCTTCCGCGCCTTCTTCGGACCGACCCCCGACAGCCGCATCAGATCGACGAGGCCCGGAGGGATCTCGGCGGCGAGTTCATCGAGCATCGCGAGGCGACCACTCTCCACGAGTTCGCGGATGTTCTCGGCCATCCCCTTCCCGATCGACGGGAGTTCGGTCAGGTCGGCGCCCTGCTCGACGAGCTTCCGCAGGGGCGAGGCGTGCGCGTTGATCGTGCGCACCGCGTTGCGATACGCCCGGATGCGGAACGGATTCGCCTGCTGGATTTCCAGGAGGTCGGCCACCTCGTCGAGGACGCGGACGATCTCGATGTTCTCCATCAGGCTTCGCCGGGCTCCCCCGATGCGTCGGCCCGGTCCGCGGCGTCAGCCTCTCCCGATCCGTCGTCCACGTCGGACCCTCCCGAGTTATCCGCCCCCCCACCGCTAAGAAGTTCGAGGAGGCCCGCTTCGTCGAGAATCTCGACCCCGAGAGTCTGGGCGCGTTCGAGCTTGCGGCCCGGGTTTTCGCCCGCCACGACGTAGCTCGTCTGCTTGCTCACCGAGGATGTGACCTTCGCACCCTGGGCTTCGAGCCGTTTTGCCGCCTCGCTCCGGCTCATCGTCTCCAGCCATCCAGTGAGGACGATCCGAAGTCCGGCCAGCGCGTCCCCACTCCGGGGTGGCGGCACCGGATCGATGAACCCGCGCAGGTCGTCGACGATCCCGGACACGACGGGCCGGGCCAGGAAGGTGGTGATCTGCTCCGCCATCCGGGGGCCGATCCCGTCCACCGTCTGGAGCGTCTCGTCGTCAGCGGAGCGAAACTCCTCGAACGAGCGGAAGTGTGAGGCGAGTTGCCGCGCCACCGTCACCCCGACCTCGGGGATCCCGAGGCCGTAGATGAAGCGCGCGAGTTCGGTCCGGCGCGCGGCTGCGATCGCCTCGACGAGGTTCGTGGCGGACTTCTCGGCGAAGCCCTCCAGCTCCATCAGCGTCTCCGCCTTCAGCTCGAACAGCTGTGGCAGGTGGTCGATCACGCCCTGCCGAACGAGCAGGTTCGCGGTCTCATCTCCCAGACCCTCGATGTCGAGAGCGTGGCGGGAGCCGAGGTGCTGGATGCGGCCGGCGAGCTGCGCGGGACAGGCGAACAGGTTGGGGCAGAACGTGTAAGGGCCGCGCGGCTCCAGCACGGTCCCGCACGACGGACATTCGGCGGGCATGACCCACGGCTCCGCCCGCTCGCGGCCCGGCTCCTCGATCCGCTCCAGCACCTGCGGGATCACGTCGCCCGCCCGCTGCACGCGCACCCGGTCCCCCTCGCGGATGTCCTTGCGCGCGACCTCCTCCCGGTTGTGCAGGTTCGCCCGGCTCACCGTCACGCCGCCCAGTTCGACCGGCCGCATGAACGCGATCGGGGTCACGACGCCCGTCCGCCCGACGCTGGGGAAGATGTGGAGGAGCCGCGTCACCTCCTTGCGCGGAGGGAACTTGAGCGCGAACGCCCAGCGCGGGTGGTGCGACGTCTCCCCGACTTCGTCGCGGGCGGCCATGTCATCGAGCTTGACGACGATGCCGTCGATTTCGTAGTCGAGGTCGTCGCGGCCCTCCTCCAGTTCCGCGTGGAAGGCGAGGATATCCTCCACGCCGGCCGCGGGCCGGCAGCGTTCGTTGACGGGCAGCCCCCAATCGCGGAGCGCCTCGAGCGTCTCCCATTGCGTGGGCGGCGGCCGTCCGTCGATCGCGAGGATGTCGTAGACGTAGATGTCGAGCGGGCGGGCGGCGGTGATCCGGGGGTCCAGCTGCCGTAGCGATCCGGCCGCCGCGTTGCGCGGGTTGGCGAACGGGGGGCGGTCGCTCTCCAGCAGGCGGGCGTTCAGGGCCTCGAAGGCGCCCAGTCGCATGATCGCCTCGGCCCGCAGCGCCAGGAACGCCGGCACCTCGCGGTCCGCAACCCGTAGCCGGAGCGGCACCGAGTTGATGGTGCGGACGTTCTCCGTCACGCCCTCGCCACGGACCCCGTCCCCCCGCGTCACCGCCCGCGACAGGAGGCCGTCCTCATACACGAGTTCGATCGAGGCGCCATCCAGCTTGGGCTCGACGACGTAGATCACGTCGTCCCCCAGCGCCTTCCGCATGCGCTCGTCGAAACGCTGCAGCGGCTCCAATTCGGCAGACGAATCGAGACTCAGCATGGGCGCCGCGTGCTCGAGCGTCTCGAACGCGTCGAGCGGTTCGGCCCCCACGCGCTGCGTCGGCGAGTCCGGGGTGACGAGCTCCGGGTGCGCCTCCTCCAGCGCCTTCAGTTCGCGGAACAGCTCGTCGAACCGCTCGTCCGAGATCTCCGGTCGGTTGCGGACGTAGTACCGGTAGGAATGGTGGCGCAGCGTCTCGCGAAGGTCGCGGACCCGCCTGGCGACGTTGCCGGGACTCGAATCGCTCATGGCGCGGAAGCTACCCCTGCCGCCGGCCGCGAAACAGAACGCCGAGCGCGCTCTCAGAACCGCCAGCCGGCGACCGCCCCCCACATCACATAGCCGGCGTCCAGCGTGTTGAGAGCGGAGAAGGGCCGCGCGAACGCTCCTCTGAACTCGAAGGTGACCCCACCTCGGATCATGGCGCTGTACTCCCTGCGATCGAAGCCGATATCCCCGTATACGACTTCGACGAGGCTGCTCTCCATGCCCGCGATCAGGTTTGGAATGATCTCCAGACCGGATCCCGCTCTGGTCAGGCGGTGCCCGAGGGCCAGCCCAATCCCCCAGTTGAGACCACTCCGGTCGCCGATTACACCGCGGTCGCGGAACGGAACGCCCTCGAAGCCTGCCGTCGCCACCGGGCACAACGAGACCCCGTCATAGGGAAGCCGCACGGCCACGTCCGTCCGGACAAAGACGAAGTCGGATCGTGCCCCGGATTCGTGCTTTCGGGAGAAGCTCAAGAGCTGACCGGTCGCGGCCACTTCCCCGCGGCTGAAGCCGGCCGCTGCTCCGAACCCCTTATCGTTGTTGGACTCCTGATGCCTCACGGCTGCCGCGGGCCCCAGGAAACTGTTCCCGCCGAACCCGAGGCAGGCTTGGGCACCGAGGGAGGCCGGTGTCGCGAGCCCCGGCAGGGCCAGCCACACCAGCACGTGTAGTACGGACCTCGGCGAGGGAACGGGCCGGCGTTCGCGACGGGGGTCAGAAGGTGACGCCAAGGAGGGCTCCTGCCAGCAGATAGCTGTCGTCGGCGGTGGTGAACGCGGCGTACGGTCGAACGAGGATCCTTCCGATTTCAACCGTGATGCCGCCCCGGATCACGGCGCTGACTTCCCGGCCCCCTTCCACGATATCGTCGTAGAGCCGATCCACCGCGTAGTTCTCGACGCTCACGATCAGCGAAGGAATGAGCGCGAAGCCGGAGCCCGGTGCGCTGAACCGCTTCCCCACGGCCACGCCGCCCCCGTAGACGGTTTCGCTCTTGTAGGGGAGGTCGGAGAAGTTTCTCGACAGGACGCCTCCGGTACCTACGGTGACGACCGGGCACACCGATAGCAGCGGGATCGGAAGCTTCAGGGCGACGTTCGCCCGTGCATCCTCGAAGTCGAAGTCCTGGTCGAACTCGTCAGCCCCCGAGAATTTCAGGAAGCGACCCGTCGCGGCCACCGGGCCCAGGTCGAGCCCGGCCGCACCTCCGATGCCCCGCGTGTCATCGGACCCTTCGCGCCACACCGCTCCGGAGCCACTCACGAACCCGGTGCCGCTGAACCCGAGGCATGCCTGTGCCCCAAGTGCGGACGGGGTCACCGAACCTACCAGGGCCAACCCCACCACCCATCGCTTCGCCACTCCCTGGCCTGTTCGGCAATTCGGTGACCCCGTCTGCATGTTCTGTCTCCGTCGCGCGGTGTAAGACATGGCGGGACCAGGACCTCGCTCCCGGTGATGACCGCATTGCTCCTACCCCGGCGGCCGGGCCGGGTTCTCTCAGGAAGGTCGCAAGCAGGAGGTGGGCGAAGACCGATGTACTGGCCGAGTGATGGGCGGTCGTGGAGCCGGCGGGAGTGGCTGGACCGAGCCGCAGCGTTTGCCCGTTCCCTTCCGCCCAAGTGACCACAGCGCGGCGCGTTGCGCCGCCGCGTCCAGCTTCGCGCCGCGCCCTGCTACTTAGCCTCGAAAGTGAACCATTGGCTGACCCACACGGCTTGTGGCCGGTCGTCGGTCGTCGCGGGCTCGAAACGCATCCCCCTCGCGACGGCCAGGGCGGCACGATCCAACGCCTCGTTGCCGCTGGACGTGTTCAGCGTTCGACGTTGGACGACCCCTGACTCGTTCACGTTTAACCACACCTCAACTCGGCCGCCGATGCCCGCGGCCCTGAGGTCGGCCGGATAGAACGCCACCAGCAGTCGCTGTACTTCGCCGGTATTCCTGAGTACCGGCGACGTGTCGACGGGGATCTCGCGGGGAGGCAGGCCCGCCAGCTCCAGCAGCTCATCGAGCGCATCCGCCGCGGCACTGTCCCGGGCCCGCGCGGCCTCCACATCGGCGCGGACTTGCCGGAGCCTCCGCTGCTGGTCGTCGGACGGGCCCGAGAGCGAGCCGGTCGTCGATGGACCGCCGTCGAACTTGCCCCGGAGACCAGTCCACCAGTTTCGGATGTCGCCGTTGATGGAGCGCCAGTCGTCGGCGAGCCCCTCGATCTCGGCCATGAGTTCGCGGGCGCGCTCGAGAGCGTCCGCTGACGCATCCGACGCGCCTTCCAACGCCTCGAGTGCATCGGAGGCCTGGCGCTCATAAGCATAGGCATCGCTGCCGCTCGCGTACGCCGAACTCTGCAGCCCGAAGAGGGCCATCGTGAAGTCGTATCGGGCTCTGCGTTCCTCGGCCGAGAGCGGCAACTCCGGATCGGGGCGCACTTCGAGCAGTTGTTCGTGCGTCTCGGCGCCAGCGGTCACGCGCACCACGAACGTCCCGGGCAGAACGAGCGGGCCCTCTGGGCCAGCGTCCAGATTGGGCACTTCGTACCGCGTGGTGTCCTGGTCGAGCGGGTCGTGCCGCAAATCCCACGTGATCCGGTTGAGGCCGGCTGCACCCGGGCCCTCGAGCCCGCGGATGTCCTGTCCGACATGGTCCAGCACATCGATCGACACAGTGCCCTGTGTCGCCATGGGGAGCCAGTAGTCGATGTTGGCGCCGAACGCGGGGTTTTCCGCGCGGAACGACCCCTGGCCCATCGAGGGCACGTCGTTGCGATACAGGAAGAGGGGCGCGGGGCGCGGGGCGAAGAACTGCATGGCGCCGTCATTCGTTGCGGCCGTGGCTGAGCGCTGCGACAAGGGCGTGATGTCGTCGAGGATCCAGATGGCGCGGCCGTGCGTGCCGAGGACGACATCGTTCTCGCGCGGATGGATCTCGATGTCGTCGACCGGAACGGCGGGCAGCCCCGAGCCGAGCGGGGCCCACGTCGCCCCCCGGTCCACGGATGCGAAGGCCCCGTTCTCGGCGCCGGCGAGCAGCAGATCCGGGTTGTCCGGATGCTCGCGGATCACGTTCACGCTCGCCATCCCGCCGCCCGTCGCCCGACCGGTGACGGTCACCGCCGACGCGCGGCTCAGCCCGTCCGCGAGCGACCGCCACGTGGCGCCATAGTCCTCCGTCACCACCGCGTGCGGGCCATAATCGTTGTCCCAGTGCCCGTCCAGGCTCACGTAGGTGCGACCCGCCTCCGCGTGCGAGGTCTCGACCCAGCTCACGTAGTACGGGAACGGGAGCCCCGCGGCCGCGGCCACCCGGTCGGTCAGATCCTCCCAGCTCGCGCCGTCGTCCCGGCTCAGGCGCACCGAGCCGTCGTCCGCGCCGATCCACAGCACCCCCGCCTCGACCGGCGACTCCGCCACCGCCGTGATCTCCCCGTAACCCGACGCCCCGTCGTGCTTCGAGAGCGTGGTCGAGTCCGGACGCGCCCCCATCAGCTCGAGACTGTCCTGATGGATCTGCCGTGTGAGGTCCTCCGTCACGCGCCAGCTCTCCCCGCGGTCGTCCGAGATGAAGAGCCGGTTCCCGCCCAGGTACACCCGCGCCGCGTCGTGCGGCGACACGAGGATCGGCGACTTCCAGTCGAAGCGATATTCGACCGTCGAGTCCGGCGGGAAGGGCTTGAGCGCCTTGCGGTCCCCCGTGGCCAGGTTCACGCGCACGATCCCCGCGTTCTGCGAGGTCACGTACACGGTCCCGAGGTCCCCCCAGTCCGTCTCCGCGTACATCCCGTCGCCGTAGTCGAGCACCTGCCAGTCCCGGTTCATGATCCCCTGATAGCGGCGCGTGCGGCTCGGGCCCCTGTAGGAGTTGTTGTCCTGCAGGCCGCCGTAGACGTGATACGGGTCCGCAAGATCCAGATCGACGTCGTAGAACTGGGCGATGGGGATATTCCCGATGAAGGTCCAGTTGTCCCCGTCGTCCCACGTCGAATAGAGCCCGCCGTCGTTCCCCAGGATCATGTGGCGGGAATCCTCGGGGTCGATCCACAGGTCGTGGTGGTCCACGTGGACACCCGTGTTGTACTCGATCTCCATGGGCAGCGCCTCGAAGTTGTCGCCGCCGTCCACGGAGCGGTGCAGGCTCCCCGCCACGAGCCAGACGCGCTCCACGTCGTTGGGGTCGATGCGGAGCTGGCTGTAGTACATCGGACGCTGGTTCAGTTCGTTGACCCGCGTCCACGTCTCGCCGTAGTCGCGGGAGGTGAAGATTCCGCCCTCCCCGGCCTCCACCACGGCCATGACGAGGGCGGGATCCTGCGCGGAGACCGCGAGCCCGATCCGTCCCTTGTCGCCTTCCGGCAGGCCCTCGGTCACCTCCGCCCATGAGTCGCCGCCGTCCGTCGACTTGTAGAGGCCGCTTCCGGGCCCGCCGCCCGCGAACCCCCACGCCCGCCGCCGCCGCTGGTACGCCGCCGCGTAGAGCATCGACGGGTCCGCCGGATTGAGGGCGAGATCCACGAAACCCGTGTCGTCGTCGATGTGGAGGACCATCTCCCACGTCTCGCCGCGGTCGGTCGTCCGGTACACGCCCCGCTCGGGGTTGGGGCCGAACAGGTGCCCCAGCGCCGCGACCCACACGATGTCCGGGTTCGCCGGATGGACGACGATCCGTCCGATGTGCCGCGTCTCCTCGAGTCCGGCCAGGCGCCACGTCTCGCCGCCGTCGGACGAGTGGTACACGCCCTCGCCCCACGGCGAACTGTTGCGGTTGTTCGGCTCGCCGGTGCCGACCCAGATCTCCAGTGGGTCCGAGGGGGCGAGCGCGATGTCGCCCACGGACAGGTTCGCCGCGTCGTCGAAGATCGGCTCCCACGTCGTCCCGTGGTTGACGCTCTCCCAGACACCGCCCGAGGCGGCGCCCACGTAGATGTGCGACTGCGTCCCGGGGACGATCTCCACGTCCGAGATGCGACCGCCAGAAATGGCCGGACCGATCAGCCTCCAGGTCAGCCCCGCCGCAATCCGCTCGACGGACTGCGCGGCGCCGGTCGGGGAGCCCGGGGATTGGGCCTCCGCGCGCGGGGGCAAAGCCAGGAGCGCGACTCCCAGCGCCCCCAGCGACACGACCCTGCGCGGCGAAACAGCACTGCGGGCCGGAGCCCGGACAGGACGAATCGTCATCGTCAGCTCACCTTCTTCTTCCGGGGGCCGTCCTTCTGCTGGAGATACGGCACGCCGGTGGAGATCCACTCCGGCGCGGGTTCGCCCTTCAGGTAGTGGGCGAACCACTCCAGGATGCGGCTCTGGTAGTCGCGCTGGTTCGGCTCTTCCGCGAGTCCGTGGTTCTCGCCTTCGTAGACGAGCATCACCATGTGTTTTCCGGCGCGGCGGGCCGCGTTGTAGAACTCGACACCCTGGTTGAACTCGACCGCGCCGTCCTCCGTCCCGAACTCGATCAGGAGCGGCGTGTTCAGATCCTGGATGTGGTGGATGGGGGAGTTGGCGAAGTAGGAGTCCCAGTCCTCCCACCACGGCACCTGCATGCGCCCCTGGCTGATCTCGAAGATGCGCGCGTCCGTACCCCCCGAATTCCAGTAGAAGGAGAGGTACATGCTCATCAGGTTCGTGAGCGGGGCGCCGGCGACCGCCGCCGCGAACAGGTCGTCCTGCGTCACGAAGAAGGTCGTCTGGTATCCACCCCACGAGTGCCCGATGAGGCCCACGCGCTCGGCGTCGATCATCCCGGTCTCGACCGCCGCCGCCACGGCCGGGCGCAGCGTCTCCACGTTCGACTGCCCGGGCCGCCGGTCGCGGTACACGACATCCGGCCTGAGCACGAAATACCCCTCCTGGCTCCAGATCTGGACGTTGTAGTACCGCGTGGGATCCGGCACCTGATACTGATGGAGCGTCTGTGACAGCAATTCGTAGTGGTTCACGATCATCGGATATTTCCGGCCCGGATCGTAGTTGGCGGGATAGGTGAGCGCCCCCTGGAGGCGGCGTCCCCATTCGTTCTCATATTCGATGAGCTGCGTGCGACCCCAGGTGTAGTCCTCCTGGAAGGGATTGGTGCGGGTGACCTGCCGCGCATCGTCGAGATCCGGCCCGGCGACGAAATAGTCGGGCGAGTCCTCGAACCGCTCACGCCGGAAGGCGTAGACGTCGGCGTCCTCCGCCTTGAGCAGTCCGCCTCCGAAGCTGGCGTCCGCCCAGATCATGACCTCCTGCGGCTCTCCGCGGACGGCGCGCGAGAACCCGGCCTTCTTCGTCCACTCCCCATAGGTCGAATAATGGAGCGGCTCGTCCGGGTCGAAAGCGTCGGCCTCGCGGTCGAGCCGCACGAGGCGGTGCCGGATGGATTCCTCGGCCCCCGCCGTGAGGCGCCGGCCGCCGGAGCCATCGGGGTTCACCTCCCACACATCGAAGCGGTCGTTCACGAGCATCGCCGCGTCGTCCTCCAGCCAGCCGGCGATCCCGAAGGGCGACATCTGCTCGCGGGTCGGCGTCCGGTCGAGGTCCACGAAGGTCCCTCCGAGCCCGGCGGTCACGTTGCGCGTTTCGCCGGTGGCCAGGTCGTGGGTCCAGTAGTCCTCGCCCTCGAACCAGACCGCGTAGCGCCCCCCGGGGCTGCCCCCCATGTCGATCGTCACCCGCTCCCGGACGAGGGCCCGGCTCCCGCTCCGCGCGTCGACCGCGTAGAGGTCGTGGAACTGCTGGCGGAACATGGCGTCCACGTCGTAGGGCGTCTCGTCGCGGGCCAGCACGTGCCGCCCGCCCTCGGCGATCTCGGCCCGGTCCGCGTGATCTCCGCCCAGGAGCAGGAATCCGCCCGCCGCCAGATCCCACGCGCCGATGTCGTTCTCGCGCCGCAACCGGTCCTCGCGCACGCGTTGCTGGGGCACGGGGTCCACGTCGAGAGAATGCCAGATCTCCACCCCGGCGTCTTCCTCCTCATCTTCCGCCTCGTCTTCTCCGTCATCCTCCGCGTCCCCATCCCCGTCCGCCGGGTCCTCGGGAGCGTCGTCCTCGCCCGTCTCGGAGGGGATACGGTCCTGGAGGCCGAGGAAGACGGTGGCGCCGTCGTCCGACCACACCGGCGTCCGGTGCTCGACGATCCGCATCCCGGCCGGAAGCTCGGAGGGCTCCCGCGGATCGAGGGCGAACGCCGCGGGCGAGTCCGAGTCGAGCCCGCGCCACGCGAGGGCCACGTGCGCGGTGTCCTCGTGCGCCTCGTCCTCGAACGTCTTGAGGACGGCGAGATCGGGGGCCTCCTCGCGCCAGGTCAACTCCCGGTACGTCGCCTCGTCCGCGTCGAGCGACCGGATGCGGCCCGTCTCGGGGTCGTACAGCCGCACGCCGTTGCCGACCCGGTCCGCCGCGTCGAGCGTCATGGCAAGCAGGTTCCCACCCTCCTGCCACGCGAGTCCCGACACGTTGCCGAAGCTCATCGCCTCGCCCCCGTCGAGATCCCGAACGAGCGCGTCCACGCCGGCGTTCTCGCTGTCGGGGGACCCGTAGCGGCGGAGCGCCAGATACCTGCCGTCATCGGAGAAGGAGAACGACTGCACCGCTTCGATATCCTCCCGTTCCCCCGTCCGAAGGTCGAGAAGTCCCACGCCGTTCCGGACCGGCTCCCCGCTCTCCCGCAGCTTGTCGCGCTCGTCGGGGGACATACCGATGGCGAAGGCGAGCCAGCCGCCGTCCGCCCCGAACTCTGGTCTCGAGCCCTCGGAGACGACCGCGACCGAGTCGGCATCCGTCCGGTGGACGCGAAGCTCCGAACTCTCGTCCACGCGACGGACCACGACCGCGAGCCAGCGTCCATCGGGCGACAGCACGGCCTGCCCCGGACTCTCCCACTGGTCGTAGTCGTCCGCTCCGAGCGTGGGCTTGTCCTGGGCGGCCGCCGCGTCGGGAAGCGCGGCCACGATGGTGGCGAGTGTGAAGGCGAGGATCGCCGTGATTCGCCAAGGGATGTTCCTCATCTCTCTGTCTCCTCAACTTGCGGGCACCGCCGCACGGAGCGTCCGGCGGGCGGGCAGGATCCGCGACCCCGCAACATGCACCGGAGTCCGCTGTCCCGGGCAAGGGTACGCGGCCCATCGGAGTCCGCAATGGGGCGGAGAGATCGATTTGCGGCGGATTTCGGCACGAGGTAGGGTAGAACTCATGGAACGGTTTCCACCATCCGTCTTGAGAGGTGGATGATGAGCCTCAACATCAAGAACGAGGAGACCTGCCGGCTGGCCGACGAACTGGCGCGGCTGACCGGTGACACGAAGACGGGAGCGATCACCATCGCCTTGAAGGAGCGTCTGGAACGCGAGAAGCTACTGCGCGACGCGGATGCGCTCATGCGCGACATCCGCGCCATCGCCGAGCGCTGCGCGAAGCTGATCGGACCGGGAGTCGCTTCCACGGATCACGGTGACCTGCTCTATGACGAGCACGGACTGCCCAAGTGATCATCGACACATCCGCTATCATGGCCGTTCTGTTGGATGAACCCGACGGACTCCGTTTTCGACGGGCTATCGTGGAAGCTCGCTCACGTCGGATCTCGGCTGCGACGCTCCTGGAGGCCGCGATCGTCGTCGAGAGCAAGGGCGGGATCCGCGCAGGACATGAACTCGACCGTTTCATCGCACTGACGCAGATCGAGGTCGTTCCCGTCACCCCGGAGCAGGCGGCGGTCGCTCGGGATGCGTGGCGGTGCTTCGGCAAGGGAAACCACCCTGCGGGGCTCAACCTCGGGGATTGCTTCGCGTATGCGCTGGCGAGAACGGCCGGCGAGCCACTGCTCTTCAAGGGCAAGGACTTCGCGCTCACCGATATCGAAGTCGCCTGAAGACCCGTTCGGCTCCGGGCATGGAGAATCTGATGACCGAGTGGCCACTCTACGATGCAAAGAACCGGTTCAGCGCAGTGGTCGACGCCGCTGTGGCGGGCGAGCCTCAGCGCGTTACCCGCCGCGGCAAGCCGGCCGTGGTCGTGATCGCGGTCGGGGAGTACGAACGACTTCGTCGGTTGGAAAAGGCGAAAGCCCCCAGCTTCGCAGAGCTGTTGCTCTCGATGCCCGATCAGGGCGAGGAACTGGAACGGTTCAAGGTGATCCCGCGGCCCGTGGAGTTCTGATTGTTCCTGCTCGATACGGACGTGCTGTCGGCTCACCGCAGACCGGACCGAGCGCAGCCCGTCGCGAACTGGCTGGCCGGCTAGAGGAGTGTGGAACTCCCCCTGAGCGTTGCGTGCGCGTGCTGGACCCCTCCGGTCAGCGGCAGGCCTAGCCGGTCCATACGAGTTCGGCGCCGCGCGCCCAGATGGCGTCGAACATGGGCTCAGTGAGCGTGCCCGTGAAGGTGTTCTGTTGGCTCGGGTGGTAGGAGCCGATCAGCACGCGGCGTCCGATCTCGACCTCCACGCCGTGGCCGAAGCGCGGGGCGGGACGCGGCACAGCTTCGCCCCGCTCGCGGAAGATCCTCAGTAGCGCCGCAAAGGCGAATCCGCCCAGGGCGACGATCACGGGGGCGTCGGCGAAGAAGTCGAGTTCGCGCTCAAGGTAGCCGCGGCAGCGGTCGCGCTCCCCGGCGGTGGGCTTGTTGGCGGGCGGCGCGCAGCGCACGGCGGCGGTCACCCAGGCGGCCCGGAGCACCAGCCCGTCGTCGCGTCCGGTCGAGCCCGGCTGCGAGGCGAACCCGGCTCGGTGCAGGGCCCGGTAGAGCCAGTCGCCCGACCGGTCGCCGGTGAACATGCGCCCCGTTCGGTTGGCCCCGTGCGCGGCCGGGGCGAGCCCGACGATGAGGAGCCGCGCGGCCGGGTCGCCGAACCCCGGCACGGGACGTCCCCAGTACGTCTCGTCGCGGAATGCGGCCCGGCGTTCGCGCGCCACCCGCTCCCGCCATTCGACGAGCCGTGGACACTTGCGGCACGCCGTGACCTCGCGCTCGAGCGCGGCGAGGGACGGATGGGTCAAGCGAGCCCGCGCCCGGGAAGGCCGTGCTTCAGCCGGTACAGCAGCCCCTCGATCCGCTGCGACACCCGCACCGGAGACGGGAAGCTCGCCCGGTGCAGGGTGGCGACCTTCACGGAGCGGATCCCCGCCAGGTTGGCCGACGCGATGTCCGTGAAGTACTGGTCTCCGACCATGAGCGCGGCCTCCGGGCGATCCGCGAAATCGAGGACGTCGAGCGCGGCCCCCACGAGACGGCGACTCGGCTTCCGAATCGGCCGCAGCGCCCTGCCGTTCCCGGAAGCGTTCGCCGGATCCGAACGGCCCGAGGCTTCCGGCCCGCGCCATTCCTCCACGGCGCCGCGACGGACCCGGAACGCCGCCCCCGCCTCCGTCTCGTACCCGAGCACGATCGGCATGCCGGGGAAGATGCGCCCCAGTTCGGCGAATCGGTCCTCCTGGCAGTTGGAGACGATCGCGTGCCACAGCCCCGGCGCGCCGAGCAGGGCCTCGAACGCCGACGCCAGCGCCGGATCGACCCGGTCGGAGTGGTGCGCCATCAGCGTTCCGTCCACGTCCCAGAGGACGGCTTCGACCCCCAGATCGCCCAGCGTCCCGGGGCTGATCTCGTTCACCGAACCGAGATGGAAGGTCGGCCGGATCTCGCGCGACAACCGAGCCAGACGCGGGAGGAGCCGCCGCGAGGTCTGAACCCAGGTCGCGCTCATGCCGTGGCACTCAGGCAGCGCTGACGCGGCCGCGCCATGCGGAGGCTGGCCCGGCCCGGATGAGTCAGTTCGCCTCCAGAATCGCGTCCTTCTGGCCCGTCATCTCCCAGCGGGTGAGGACGATGGGGATGACGCCGGCATCCTGGAAGGCGTCGAAGAAACGCTTCACGCTGAAGTCCTCGCCCTCCTCGATCGCGAACTCCGCCAGCAGTTCCTCGATCTGGACCTTGCCGGTCACATAGCTGGTACCGTAGCCGGGTTGACGCAGGTAGAGGCTTTGCTCGCCCCGCACGAGGTCGCCGTCGGGGAGCCAGCCCCGCGGCGTCCACCGCATGGCGTGGGCGACGGCCTCCTCCATGTCGAACACGTCGCCGTGCAGGTAGAGGCCGCTGAGGGCACGGGCGGCCCGCTGCGCCAGCATGATCCAGGTGAGTTCGCGCGAGCGGGCCGAACCCTCGAGCAGCCCCAGGTGCATGAACATCTCCTCGACCCCCGTAGCGAGACCCTCCGAACGCGAATCGAAGATGTTGTACAGCGACGGCGTGGCCCGCATCGGGCTCCCGTGCGGGTCCTCGCGCATGCGCGCGAGTTCGATCCAGTGGTGCATGTGGGGCCGGAACGAGTCCGGGTCGCGGTAGCTGACCTCCGAGAAGAAGTTCCGGATCTCGCCGGGCTCCGCCGGGGTGAAGCTGCCGTTCACGGCGCGCAGGGCCGGGTCCATCCACGCCGTCGTCGTCTGCACCTCCTCCTCCTCGAGGAAGCTCATGTAGCGGTCCACCGACTCGTTCAGGCGTCGGTCGTATTCCTCCGGCGAGGCGATGCGCTCGAGTTCCGGCAGGTCGCGGTTGCGGTTCTCCTCCAGCCGCATCGAGGCGTGGGCGCGGGCGAGTTCACGCCGCATGATCGTCACCTGCTCCTCCCACGAGTAGGGGACGAGGTGCACGTTCTGCATGTACCAGGTGTAGTTCTCCGGGCCGATCCCGGAGGGGCCCGTGCGCGAGGGCGCCTCCTCCTCCAGCCAGGCGATGAACACCTCCGAGGCGGCGCGCGCGGCGGCGATGGCCTGGTCGAGATCGGCGCTCGTCCCCGCCACCCGGGCCGCGAAGTCGTCGAGATCCCTCACCTGCCCCCGGAAGGCCCGCACCCCGCCCAGCCAGAGGTCGCGCGCGTTCGAGCCGGCGAGGTTCTCGCGCGCCTGCTCGAGCAGCGCCGGGATGGCGGCGATCCTCGCGGCGAGTTCCGCGGCGTCGGCCTCGGAGAGCGGATAATCGTACGTCCAGAGGTCGATCCAGCCGTGGATCACCGGGCCCTCGTGCGCCGGCACGTCGCTCTCCGCCGCGAAGATCATGGCGTAGAAGGCGGGGTCGCGCGCCCAGGGGCGCCGCACGCGGTGATCGAAGTCGAGCCCGTTCATCTCCGCGCGTACGAGGTGCCAGTCGATCTGTCCCTCTACGGACCAGTCCTCCACGGCAAGCATCCGCAGCCGCGTCTGCCAATCCGGCAGCTCCGCCTGCTGGCGTGCCATGGCCGCCGCCGAGTAGTCGGGCACGCCGTCCGCGAACCCGGGCCGCTCGAATTCGCGCCATGCCTCGAACAGCTGAACGAGGTCCTCATGCGTGCCGGACCCCGAGACGTCGACGGGATCGACGGGATCGGTGGCGACCTGGACCATCAGGTAGCCGAGGACGAGAACCGCGACGGCCATGAGGATGAAGGATGGACGGAGTCTGCTGCGAGACATGATGCCTCCCGAATGGGGGTCGTGCGCACACCGGCACCGCTTATCATAATCATACCCAGAACGTGACAACCTGCCGAGGGGCGATCGCCATGAGTTTGCCCGTTTCGTCGTGCGTAGAGAACGTCGCAGTACCTCTCTTGACATGGAAACCACTCGCTACTGTTGGCAGAACGGAGTGATCATGAAGGCTTCTTCATTCCTCGTCCCGGCGGTCCTCGCAACCCTTGCTTCGACCGGCTCGACGTCGGCCCAGGAACCGCCGGACACGGTCGTCGTGGTCGAGGAGCTCGAGGTCGTAGTGGGTTCACGGGCAGGTGTCGCGGATCCAGCAACGCTTCCCGTCCCCGTGGACATCTACGGCGCCGAGGAAATCGCGCGCCTTGGGCAGATCGACCTTGCAGAGGTGCTGGGAAGCATCGCTCCGTCCTTCAATTCCACGCGGTTGTCCGCCGGTGATGGCGCGGCCCTCCACGTAGCTACGTTGCGCGGCATGAACGGCGACCAGGTGCTCGTCCTGGTCAACGGCAAGCGACGGCACGGAGTCGCATTTGCGAAGCTGCTCGCGGCGGCCGGGCAGGGGACGACCGGTACGGACCTGCGTGCCATTCCGGTCCACGCCATCAAACGGATCGAAGTTCTGCGCGAGGGTGCGGCTTCGCAGTACGGCTCGGATGCCATCGCCGGCGTGATCAACATCGTGCTCAAGGACGACGCCAGCGGGGTCAGCGCGGCCACCTTGCTCGGTCGAACATCCCGTGGTGACGGAATGAGGCTGTTCACTTCGGCCAACGCCGGGGTTCCGCTCGGAGACGGCTTCTTCAACATCACAATGGAGGTCGCGCGGCAGGAGGTCACGAACCGGGCGGGTGCCGCACCCACCTGCTTCGGTCCCGACCCGTCCTACGGCCCCTGTGCGGATGGTGGGAAGGTCATCCAGCTGCAACGAAACGGCGAGCCCGACTACAAGGGCGCGGCTTTCATGGCCAATGCCGCTGTCCCCGTCGGCGAATCGGCCGAGTTCTATGCCTTCGGGGGATACTCCGGGCGCGAAGCAGTCTCGGACGGCCTGTACCGCAAGGCGGACTGGGTGCCTCGGTCGGTCAGCTACGTCTATCCGGATGGCTTCTTCCCCATCGAGGAGTCCGACCTCATGGACAAGTCCGCCGTGGCGGGGCTGCGCGGCGACATGGGCGAGTGGTCGGGAGATCTCAGTCTCGGATTCGGACACGGCCGGTTCGCCTTCAACGCTGCGAATTCGATCAACCCGTCCTACGCGGCCGAGTTCCTGGCAAGGAACCCCGGGGCCGACGGAGCCTCCATCGCTGCCAACGCCGGACCCAGGAACACGTTCAGCGGCGGGCTCAACGTGCGCCAGTGGACGCTGAACGCCGACCTGACGCGGGAGGTTGAGGTGGGTTCGACCCCGGCGTTTCTGGCTGTTGGCGGCGCCTTCAGGAGGGACTCGTACTGGATGGAAGCTGGCGACCGGGCCTCGTGGGCGTGTGGACCGAGCGATACGCCCGGCAGCTTTCCGGCGGCCCATCACCAGAACGACGGGACGGCCTACGCAAGCTGCGGGATTCAGGGCTACCCTGGCTACAGCCCGACCTCGGCTTCACTGAGTGAACAGGACCGTAGCAGCTTCGGAGCGTATGCGGACATGGAGTTGCGCTCGCCGAGCGGGCGCACCCTGGGTGGCGCCCTTCGTTTCGAGAACTATACCGACGCCGGAAACTCGCTGACCGGCAAGCTGGCTGGACGCGTGGAGTTGGGCGAATCGGGCGCCGCGCTCCGCGCCGCAGTCTCCACCGGCTTCCGGGCACCGCGACTTCCGCAGCGGGGCTTCAACACGATCGGTTTCGTGGGCGGCAGCGAAGGTCTGGTGAGCACCGGATTCCTGCCCGAGGGCGATCCGATAGCGTGCTCCGACTTCGGGGCCTGTTCGCTGAGCCACGAGACATCGCTCAGCTTTACGGGCGGACTCGTCTATTCCAACGATGCCGGCCTGCTGGTGACGGCGGACTACTACCGTGTCGCTGTCAAAGACGCGATTGCCCTTACCCAGAGCCTCAATGCGAGCCACGGGCTTCGGCCCGGCGCGCAGTTTCAGGGTCGGCCGGTGGACGCCGTGGCGTTCTGGACCAACGCGATCGACACGCGCACACAGGGATTCGACGTCGCAGCGAGCTGGCGCTTCCGCGGCATGGACTGGGGGGCTGCGGACCTGTCGGCCAGCCTGCACCAGAACAGCACCAGGATCACCGCCAACCGCAACGAGAACTTCATCGGAGACACCCAGCACACCTTGATCGAGGACGCCCAACCCGGACGGCGGATCGGCGCCAGCGCCGACGTACGTTTCGCACAGGGTCTTGGTGCGAGGTTCAGCTTGAACCATATCGGTTCCGTCACCACCCCGTTCATCTTCGAGGAGAACGTCACGATCGACGCGGCGGCCATCGCCGACCTGGAGGTCAGGTTCCAGGTGGGCGACCGCATCCAGGTGGGCGTCGGGGCCAACAACCTGTTCGACCGTCTGCCAAACCGGCTCCCGGACGACGCCGTGGCTCAACTCTGGACGATGGAGTACCCCTCGGAGTCACCCTACGGCGTTGCGGGACGAATCTGGTACATGCGGGTTAACTTGATTGGGAACTGAGAGAGAGTGACCCCGGCTGGACTCGAACCAGCGGCCTCGGGATTAGGAATCCCGCGCTCTATCCACCTGAGCTACGGGGCCGGAGCGGAACCGCGTCACATGGGATAGACCACACGCCGGGCCCCGCACCGGGAATCTAGCGGGCGGGCCGGAGGGCGGCCAAGCAACCCACTCCGGCCCAGTCACAGCCAGCGGTTTGAAATCACCGCGCGAGGGAGAGAGATTGCGCCGACCTGCGGCTGGGAAGGCATCTTCTCGCCGCCACAGCGACGGGCCTCCGCGCCGACCGCGGTGTACCGTCAGTCTCGCCGGAGCCGTGACATGCAACCTGTAGACACGCTCATCCTCGGCCCGGTGGTCGTCACCATGGATGCGGGGGAACGGCTCCTCGACCCGGGCGGCGTGGCGGTGCGGGACGGCGAGATCGTCGCCGTGGGGAGGCGCGCCGAACTCGAGGGCTGCGACGCCGCCGAAACCGTCGACGCCACCGGACAACTCCTCATGCCCGGGCTCGTGAACGCGCATACGCATCTGGGCGACTCGCTCTTCCGTAGCCTGGTCGAGGAGTTGCCGCTGGAAGCCTGGCTCGAGCGCCTCTGGATTTCCGAGCGTGAGTTCGTCAGCCGGGAGAGCGTCGAGCTTGGGGCGCGGTTGTCTCTGGCCGAGATGATCCGGGGCGGGACCACATGCGCGCTCGACATGTTCTGGTTTCCGGAATCGGCCGCCGACGCCGCGATCGAAGCGGGCTTCCGGCTCGTGACCGGCCCGATCTTCTTCGACTTCGAGGGACCCGACGGGGTCTCGTCCCCAGACCGGGTCGCCATCGGAGAACGCTGGCTGAAGAACTACGCGGACGAGCCCCTGATCACGCCGTGCGTGCAGCCGCACAACCAGCTCACCGTGTCGCCGGAGGGCCTGCGGGCGGCGCGAGACCTGGCGGACAGCGCCCGAGCGCTCTTCCACACTCACTGCTCGGAGACGGCGACCGAAGTTCAGCAGACGGTCGAGCGGTTCGGGCGCACACCGGTCGCACACCTCGACGAACTCGGGATCCTCGACGGACCGACGGTCCTGGCGCACTGCGTCCACCTGACGGACGACGACATCGCCCGCCTCCGGAGCACGGGAGCGGCGGTCCTTCACAACCCCCTGTCCAACCTCAAGCTCGGGTCCGGGATCGCGCCCATTGCCCGGCTGCTGGAGGAGGACATCCCCGTGGCCCTCGGGACCGACGGCCCGGTGAGCTCGAACGACCTCGACATGTGGACGGCGATGCGCTTCGCCGGGCTGCTGCAGCGCGGAGCCCACATGGATCCGGTGCTCACGCCGGCCCGCGAAGTCATCCGCATGGCGACGACGGTGGCGGCGGATGCGTTGGGGCTGGGAGACCGGGTGGGTCGGCTGGCGGAGGGCTACCGGGCGGACCTCATCCTCGTCGACCTCGCGCGGCCACACCTCACGCCGATGTACGACGCGTACGCGCATCTCGTCTACGCGGTGGGCCGCGACGACGTCCGCTCGGTGATGATCGACGGCCGCTGGGTCATGCGCGACCGGACGCTGGAGACGATCGATGAGGCCACCGTCCTCAACGAGATGGGAGAGTTAGCCTCCCGGATCGAACATCACGCCGCGAGCCTGTAGCCGATCTGAGTCGAGCTCAGAGAGAAAAAACGAGCCCCGCCATAATCGAGAAGACACGGGTCTTGGCGCCCTCCAGATCCTTCAGCCCCAGGTCGTACAGGGCCTCGAGCGCCACGCCCATGCCGTCCGAAACACCGACTTCGACGCCGGCACCACCCGAGATCCCGAAGTCGGTGGTGCCTGACAACTCGACATCAGCTTCGTTGCAGTCAGCGCTGATGCTGACCCCCTCCTCGGCGATCGACGTGGAGCAGGCCGTCCTGAATCCTGCGAACGGTCCGGCCAGGAAATAGACGGCCACACTGCTGCTCTCCATGGGCAAGGCCGCCCTCGCGAGAGCCGAGAGACGGAAGTAGTCGAGGTTGAGTCCGGCCCGGACGCTCGGACCGAAATCGAAGATCGGGAGGGCGAAGCCGCCGCCGGCCTGGACGTAGCTCCCCGCGAATCGGAGGCCCAAGCTGCCCGAGACCGGGACGGTCGCGGACACGCCGAAGCGGATCCCGGACTGAACGTCCTGTTCCACCGTCGCGTCGAGATCGGAGAACGTCGCGCGGGTCAGGCCGCCATGCAGGCCGACCGTGGTCTGTCCAGAGAGGATCGGGACAGGCGAAACACAGGCGGCCACGAAGAGCACTCTCAGCAGACGGCCGGGGCGTCTCACAATATGACTCCTACGGGGGACGAGAGGGGCGGGTCCACGAATCGTGGCCGAAGCTACCTTCTTCTTGTGGGGACGGCAAAACGGACCACGCCATTTAGGATGGATCGCGCGATCTGGTGGAATCCTCGGCTCAGGGGATACCGTCGTTCGCTGATTCGATGGCGGGGCGGATGCGTTCCTGAGGGGCGGTCCAACTGGACAGTTCCGGGCGTTTCGTGCAGCGTCCAGCCGTTGAATACGGAGATGAGGTCGTACTCGGGGACGACGTGGAGGAACTGTCCTCCGTACCCGTTCCCCGCGAACACGCGGGCCAGCATCGATGTCGGCGAGCAGCGAGTCGATCGCCGCCGGATCGACGCCCTCGGCCTCGGCCGTGGAAACAGGCCACGCCTCGCCCGGCCAGCCGGGCCCCTCGGTTCCCGTGTCCGAGGCACAGGCCGCGAGAGCGAGCACACCCGTCAAGAGAAGGGTCTTCGTCCCCGTAATCTCATGATTCCTCGATCTCGTGGATGTGCAGATTGTCATTTCGATTGACAATCGGCGCACGACCAGCCAGGATGGGCGACGTCATTGTGCTTGCACTTCCCTGGGATTGGAGGACGGGAACCTTGCCCGTCATCGATCGCAACCTGGCGGATCCGCTCCGCCGACGATTGCGTCACTATCCGGTCGTCACGGTCACCGGCCCGAGGCAGTCGGGCAAGACCACCCTGTGCCGCACCGTGCTGGCCGATCGCCCCTACGTCTCGCTCGAGAGCATCGACATGCGCACCTACGCTCGGGAGGATCCTCGCGGCTTCCTGGGGGGATACCGTCACGGCGCGGTGATCGACGAGGTGCAGCGGGCGCCGGACCTGACTTCGTACCTGCAGGGTGTTGTGGACGAGGACCCCGCACCGGGCCGTTTCGTGCTGACGGGGTCGCAGCATTTCGGGCTGGCCGAGGCGGTGAGCCAGTCGCTCGCCGGCAGGGTGGGCATCCTGCATCTGCTGCCTCCGGGGCTTGACGAACTGGCGCGATTCGGGGGGCCACCCCCCAGTCTGCTGCGGGCGCTGTGGACGGGGGCCTATCCACGCATACACGACCGGGGGATCCCGGCGGACGTCTGGTTGCGCGACTATCTCGCGACCTATGTGGAGCGCGATGTCCGGTCGCTGCGGAATGTCACCGATCTGGAGGCGTTCTCCGGTTTCGTGCGGCTGGCCGCTGGACGCACGGCCACGGAAGTCAACCTGTCGGCACTGGCCGGCGACGTCGGCGTACGCCACAACACGGTTCGGGCCTGGCTGTCGGTGCTCGAGGCGAGTTTCCTCGCCTTTCGAGTATCCGCTTACCGCCGGAATGTGCGCAAACGCCAGGTCAAGGCGCCCAAGTTGCACTTCCTGGATACAGGGCTTGCCTGCCATCTGCTGGGGATCCGGTCGCCCGAGGAACTGCGCCATCATCCCCTGCGAGGGCAGATCTTCGAAAGCTGGGTGGCGTCCGAGGTGTTCAAGGCGGCGGCGCACCGCGGCGAGGATCCTCGCCTCCACCACTACCGGGCTGCGGGCACCGAGGTCGACCTCGTCGTCGACCGGGGATCGCGGCTCATCCTGGTCGAGGCCAAATCGGGCAGCACGGTTGCGCCGCGCTTCTTCTCGGGCATGCGCACGCTCGGGGACGCGCTGGAGAAGTCAGAACTGACCGTCGAACGGCGTCTCGTCTACGGCGGCGATCTCCGCCACCAGCGCGGTGGCACGGAGATAGTGCCGTGGGACCGGATGCTGGAGATTGCCTGGGACTGAATCAGCGGAGGGCGGCGGCCACGTTGCCGCCGTCCACGGTGAGGACGGCGCCCGTCGTCGCGCGGGCGAGTGCCAGGGCCACAAACGCCTGGGCGACATCTTCGGCGCGGACCTCGCGGCCGAGCAGGTTGCCGCGCATGTAGGCGTCCTCGCTCACGCCGCGTGCGTCGGAGCGGGCCGAGATCATCTCGTCGGTGAGGACGCCGCTGCGGATGCGGTCGGCGTTGACGCCGTTCGACCGGATCCCCTCCCACCCGTGCTCGATCGCGTACTGGCGCACGAGTCCGAGGGTCGCCGCCTTCGGGAGCCCGTAGGGGCCGAAGTCGGGGCCCGGGTTGACGGCCTGCTTCGACACGTTGAAGAGCAGGCCGCCGCCCGTGCCCTGGCCGCGCATGATGCGGACGGCGGCGCGGGCCACGCGCTGGTGGGCGAAGAAGTTCAACTCGAAGCTCTCCCGCAGCACCTCGTCGGAGACGTCGGCCATCGGACCGCGCCAGGCGGCCCCGGCGTTCGAGACGAGGATGTCGACCCCGCCGAAGCGGGCGGCGACGGTGGCGAACGCGCGGTCGACGGACGCGTCGTCCGTCACGTCGCATGGGACGGCGAGCCCCGCTCCGGCCTCCGCGGCGGCGTCGAGCGCGGGGCCGGGGAGGTCGAAGAGCGCGACCTCGGCGCCGGCGGCCCGGAACGCGGCGGCCGTGGCCCGGCCGATCGCGCCCGCGCCGCCCGTGACGACGACGACGTGACGGGCCAGCGCCTTCTCCTTCGCGCCGGCCAGTTTCGCCTGTTCGAGCGACCAGTACTCCATGTCGAACAGTTCGGCCTCGGTGATGCTCTCGAAGCGGTCCATGCGCTCCGCGTCCGTGATGACGTCGACCGTGGTCTCGGCCAGGTCGGCGGCGGCCGATGCGGCCCGGGCGTCCCGGCCGCTCGCGAACAGGCCCACCCCGGGCACCAGGACCACGCGCGGGCTCGGGTCGAGCATGCGCTTCGTCCCGCCGTAGCGCGGGTTGTGGCGCTCGAAGTAGGCCGCGTAGGCCTCCCGGTAGGCGTCGACCGCGGCCCGGGCCTGCCCGGTCCAGGCGTCGAGGTCGCCGGCGGGCGGCGCGGGAAGCACCACGGGCAGCGGCTTCGTGCGGATCGCGTGGTCCGGCGTCACCGTGCCGACCTGGCTGTAGCGGGACAGTTCGGCGCCTCCGACGTAGGCCACAATGGCCGGGCTGGCCCGGTGTTCCAGGATGAAGCGCTCGACGTCGTCAGCCTTGTCGCCCCGGGTGTTCGCCAGCATCCCGCGGATGGCCGGCGCGATCCGGCTCGCGGAGGCGACGGGGCCGGGGGGTTCGGCGGCGGCGAAGACCTTCCGGCGGCCGCGCTCGATGCGCGCCTCGGCGAGGCTCACGAACTCGATCATGAGTTCGTAGGCCTCCCGCGCCGTATCCCCGAAGGTGAACAGCCCGTGCTTGAGGAGCACCAGCCCCTCGGCTCCGGGGTGCGCCTCCGCCGCCGCCTTTGCCGCCTTCGCAAGGTCGAAGCCGGGCATGATGTACGGCACGATCGCGGCCCGGTCGCCGTAGACCTCGCGGCAGATCTCCTCGCCGTGCGGCTGGTCCGTCAGCACCAGCGCCGCGTTGGCGTGCGTGTGGTCGATGAACCTGCGCGGAACCCACGCGTGCAGGAGCGTCTCGACCGACGGGTTCGGCGCCTTCGAGTCGAGCAGGTTGCGGCGCTGCAGGTTGACCATGTCCTCGTCGGAAAGGGCGTCGATCCCGGCCAGCGCCAGGAGCGGGTCGAGCTGGACCGCCGGTAGCCCGGGCGGCTCGATCGTCCCCATGTCCCACCCGCTCCCCTTCACGTACAGCACATCGAGTTCAGCGCCGGTGACGTCGCAGGCCCGCCCCTTGACGGACGTATTGCCGCCCCCGTGCAGGACGAGCCGCGGTTCGGAGCCCAGGAGCCGCGTCGTGTACACGCGCAGCGCGAGGTCCTCCCCGACGCCCTCGGCCCCATACCGCTCGATGAACTCGGCGGCCTGCCGGTCCTGCCACGCGCTCTTCATGTCGTTCTCCCCGTCGTCCAGAGTCTGCCCCACCGCCGCGCAGACGGTATGGGGATCGCCGAGACGCGGCCAGCGCAGGACCACGGCGGGCTCCGGGTCGGCGCGGTGCGGCACGCGAACTCACACCGTAGGATGGGGCTGTCCCGGCACCGGGCCGGGCGGTCCCCGGAGATCCGATGACTTGGCCTCACAGCCCCGTCGTCCCCGTCGTGTTCGCAGCGTCGCTCCTGGCACTCCCCGCCGCCGCCCAGGACCCGCCTCCCCGCGGGGAGGCTGCGGCCGGCGTCGCATCCCTCCCCCGCCCCACCCTGGTCGCGCGCGCCCTCACGGCGCCGATCCGGCTGGACGGGGTGCTGGACGAGCCCGCATGGCAGGCGGAGCCGACCACGGGCTTCATTCAGGCCGAGCCGGACGAGGGACTCCCGGCGACCGAGCGCACGCACGTCTGGGTGGCGCACGGCGACGGCAACCTCTACGTGGCCGCCCGGTTGTACGACGAGCAGCCCGACCGGCTCGTCGTCAACGACATCCGCAAGGACTTCGACGACCGCGTGCAGGATGCGTTCGCCGTCATCCTCGACACGTTCCACGACCGGCGGAACGGCTACGTGTTCGTGACAAATCCCGCCGGCGCCCGGGCCGACCGCCAGATCGCCAACGAGGGCCGCGAGATCAACGCCAGCTGGGATGCCATCTGGCGGGTCGAGACGGCCCGCGCGGACGACGGCTGGACCGTGGAGATGGAGATCCCCTTCCGGTCGATCCGCTCCGCCGCCGCCGGCGACGTGTGGGGGATCAACTTCAGCCGCCGCATCCGGCGAAATAACCAGATCGCCTTCTGGGCGCCGGTGCCTCGCTCCTACGGCCTCACCCGGCTCTCGCTCGCCGGCACGCTCAGCGGGCTACCCGAGACCCGCAGCGCCGGGCGCGACCTCCGCTTCACGCCCTACGCGCTCGCCAACACCGTCCGCGGCACCGGCGGTCCCTCGTTCGACAGCGAGCTGCAGGGAGGCTTCGATGTGAAGTGGGGCCTCACGCGGGGGCTCGCCCTGGACCTCACGGTTAACCCTGACTTCGCCCAGGTCGAGGCGGACGTGCAGCGCGTGAACCTCACCCAGTTCAGCCTCTTCTTCCCGGAGAAACGACGGTTCTTCCTCGAGAATTCGGGACTCTTCTTCGTGGGCGACCAGGCGCGGAACACCCGCGGCAACCTCCTGCCGCGCGTGGACGAGGATCTCCTCCCCTTCTTCAGCCGGCGCATCGGCCTCACGGAGGATGGGAGGACGCAGCCGATCCACGGTGGCGCGCGTCTCACGGGCAACGCGGCCGGCTTTCAACTCGGCGCGATGGCGATGCGCACCGGCGATGTGGAGGGGGTGCCCGGCAGCGACTTCGGGCTCTTCCGCGCCCGCAGAAATCTGTTCCGGTCGTCCGAGATCGGCGGAATCCTGATGTTCCGGCGCGCGACCGATGGGGGCGGGGAGAACTTCAACCGGATCTACGGAGGCGACACCAACATCCGCTTCCCGCGCGAGGTCGATCTCAGCGTCTACTACCTCGCCTCGGACGCGAAGGGCCCGGGGGGAGAGGAGGGGACCGCGCCAGCGTCCGCCGACGAGCGAGGCGGCCACACCGTCCGAGCGTCGCTCGGCCACGACGGCAACTTCCTGCACTTCAAGCTCGCGTACATGGAGATGTCCCCGGACTTCCAGAACGATCTCGGCTTCCTCCGGCGCACGGGATTCCGGAAATACTTCGTCGACTGGGGCGTCCGGCCCCGTTTCCAGTTCATGCGGCGGCTGGGCGTGCGGGAGACCCACCCCCACCTCGAGTGGCACTATTACGATGATCTCGACGGCCGGATGCTCGCCAAGTGGCTGCACACCGGCGTCACATTCTTCATGAACAGCGGGGGCAACGTCCAGATCCAGGTGGACCCGCGCTTCGAGCGCATCGACCGGCCGTTCACGCTCGACCGCCGCATCGACCCCATCCCGCCGGGATCCTACAGCTGGGCTCCGTGGTCGCTGACGGGGGGGACGGACGCAAGCCGCATGTTCTCGTTCCGCTGGCGCGGCACGCTGGGCGCACTGTGGAGCGGGACGCAGAAGACGCTGTCGCTGACGATGAACTTCAAGCCGTCCCACACTTTCCGGGCCTCGGTGGCGATGACGCGGACGGACGCGACGCTGGACCTCCCCGACGCCAGCTTCGTACGGACGCTGTGGACGGTGCGGACGAACTATTCGTTCAACCCCGACATGTTCGTTGACGCGCTGGTCCAGTACGACGCGGCGAACAACGTCTTTAACTCCAACGTGCGCTTCAACCTGATCCACGCGCCGCTGAGCGACCTGTTCATCGTGTGGAACGAGCAGCGGATCACGACCGGCGACGGCACACCCCCAGGCCGAAGCCTGACTCTCAAGCTCACCCGCATGCTGGCTTTCTGAGACGGATCCCCGGGGAGACCGTCACCAGAGGACGGGCGCGGGATACGCGGAGATCGCCTCGTCCGGAGTTACGATCGTCAGTCCGTGCAGGATGGCCTGCGAGACGAGCCCGCGGTCGAACGGATCGGCGTGAAGGGCGGGCAGGAGCACATCGTGGGCCGCCGAGGCCTCGTCGAAATCGAGCGGCTCCAGCCCCAGCCACTCGCGGCGGCTGGATACGTATCGGGCGGGAGGTTCGGGAAGTGGCAATCGGCCGATCCGATACTTGATCGCGACTTCCCAGGCCGAGAGGGCGCTCAGATAGACCGTGTTGTCCGGGTTCGCGCAGGCAGACCGCGCTGTCGCCGTCAACTGCGGGTCCGCCGCCGCCAGCCAGAGGAACGTGCACGTGTCGACGAGCAGCTTCACGGCTCGTCGCCGACGCCTCCGAACGCCCGCAGAAGGTCATCGGGCAGGGGCTCGAAGAAGCTCGCCGGCACCGTCATGCCACGGTCGATGCCGATGGGCCGTTCGCGGGCGGGCGCCGCACGAAGCGGGCGGATTTCCGCGATCGGCACGTTCCGGCGGCACAGCGTGACCGTCTCCCCACGCTCGACCCGTGCCAGGTAGCGGGACAGGTCCGCCCGCACCTCGGCAATGTTGACTCTGATCATGTACGGAAACCTATACAACTATCTGTACATATGCAAATGTAGCCGCCAAGGTCGGGCGCCACCGCCGGACTCAGCCGCCGGCGGTGGTGACGGCCTCCTTCTTGTCCGGGTGGACGGGAGAGGTTTCCCACTCGTACTCCTCGTCCAGTACCCACTGGTAGTACCAGTCCAGTTCCACGTTGACCTTGAACAGCCGCTGCTGCAGTTCGACCCAGCCGTGCCCCTGCTCCGGCGCGACATAGAGGTGGGTCGGCACGCCGTTGTGCTTGAGTCCCTGGTAAAGTTCGACCGACTGCGGCATCGGCACGCGCTCGTCGTTCTCCCCGACGAGGACGAGGGTCGGCGTCACCACCTTGTGGAGGTCGAACAGCGGCGAGTCCGCCATGTACTGCTCGATCGGGGCGTCCTCGGACCAGGGCGTGCCCCCGAACCACGGGGTGCGATAGATGCGGACGTCGGACTGCGCGTACATCGACATCCAGTTCACGGCGCCGGCGCCGGATGAGGCGGCTTTGAAGCGGTCCGTGTAGGTGATGATCTTGTTCGTCATGTGGCCGCCGGCGCTCCAGCCCATCTTCGCCATGCGGTCCCCGTCCACGAGTCCGCGGTCGACCAGGTGGTCCACCCCCGCCATGACGTCCTTGTGCGCCTGGTCGAAGTAGTTGCCGATCATGTTGCGCAGGAAATCGTCGCCGTACCCGGTCGACCCGCGATAGTTGGGCTTGAAGACGAACCAGCCGCGCGCCGCGAGCACGGCCTCATAGTTGCTCGAGCGCGAGAACCCGAACTTGTCCGAGGACGGCGGCCCGCCGTGCGTCTGCACGACGAGCGGGTAGCGGACGCCCTCCCGGTAGTCGATAGGATAGAAGACCAGACCCTCGACCTGGACCCCGTCCTCTCCCGGATACCGGACGGCCTCGACCCGGGGGAGGAGGAACTCCGCAGCGAGATAGTCCAGGACGCGCGTGACCTGCCGCGGCGACCCCGAGCCCGCCATCGCCCACAGATCCCCGGCGCTGGTCGGATTGTTGATGGAGAAGAGGTGGGTGCCCGAGGCGGGGTGATAGTCCCAGGCGCCCACGGCATGATCCCCTTCGGTGACCGGCTCGGCCCGGCTCGCATCCGAGGCATCGGCGGGAACGGAATAGAGCTGCTGGCGAACCCCCGTGTTGGCGCGGAAGAAGATCGTGCGGCCGTCCCGCGACCACATCGCCGCATTCACATCGTAGCGCCCGCCCGGAAGCACGGAGACGGGCCCCCCGCCGTCCGTGGGGACGACGAACAGCCGCTGGTTGAAGTAGAAATCGCTCAGTTCGTCGTTCGTATTCGCGATGAAGAGCGCGTATCCGTTGTCGGGGGAAAGGAAGGCGTTGACCTCGCCCACGTGATTGTCGGTGATCCGCCGCGCCCCCGATCCGTCGGGGGCCATCACCCATAGCTCCGAGTTGAGCAGGTCGTCGTAGAGGGCGGTGGGCGCCAGTTGTACGAGGAGCAACATCCCGTCGCGCGAGATCGAATAGCCGCGCACCATCATTCCGGGCTCCGTCACGCGCTCCGCCGCGCCACCCTCACTCGGCACCCGCCACAGTCCGCTCGGGCGCCGGTCCTCCTCGTAGCGGAAGACGTTGTCGTTCACGGCCTCGCGCGCCTTCTCCGCCTCGGACTTCTCGTCGACCGCCACGAAGAAGATCCACGCGCCGTCGACGGACCACGCGATCGAACTGGTCGGCGTCGGGTGTTCGCTCACGATCCGGGCCTCGCCGCCGCGGGTCGGCATCACGTAGACCTGGTTGCGCTCCGTGTCGTGACGGTTCGCCACGAACGCGATGCGCGATCCGTCCGGCGACCAGCGGGGGGTCGATTCACCGTCCTCGCCGTTCGTCATCTGCACGCTGCCGGAGCCGTCCATGGCGACCCGCCAGACATGCGAGACCGTTCCGTTGGCCTCCCAGTCGGTGTCCCTCCGCACGTACAGCACCTCCGATCCGTCCGGCGAAATGCGGGGATCGCCGAGGCCCGGGATGTCGATGAGATCGACGATCGTCATCGCGCGGCGTTGCGCGGCGAGGGGGACGGCGGTGACGAGGAGGGCGAGGATTCCGAGTCCGATGATGCGGCGAGACATGGCATACTCCTGCGGTTCGCGGTGGCTCAACGCGGTCCATCGATGTTGGTGGGCCTGTCCCCGGGGGACAAGGGTACGTCGGCTCCCGGCGCCCGCCCGGCGGGGCCCGCCGGGGTCAGGACACCGCGTCGCGGAGGGCCGCGAGGTGCTCGTCCGTGAGACCGTCCATCTCGAACGTGGAGACCCCTGACGCGCCCGCCCGCCGGGCCGTGGCGACCGCCTCCGCCAGCGCGGGAGGATCGAGGGAAGGCAGGTAGAGTCCGGCGTTCAGCGGCGTGGCGCCGCCAGCGGCCCGAAGCGCGGCGACGCCCTCGCGCACGCCGTCGCCGATCCAGGGGATATCCTCCAGGTAGAACCCCTGGTAGAGCATCGAGAAGAAGCGGTCGAGCGGCCAGCGGTCCCAGTCCTGCCGCACGAGACGGCGCGCGATGGAGGGGGTCGGGAAGACCGCTGCCGTGATCGGCTTGCCGTTCTCGTGCGCCGCGTCCGCGAGTTCCCGGACCGCGCCGGTCACGCTGTCCCAGCGGAAGCGCCGCCAGGCCTCGTCGGCCGTCGGATCGGCGATCTCCACCGGATCCCGTCCGTCCAGGGCGGCGAACTGCTCTCGGCAGACCTCGCAGTAGCAGAAGTCGAACTCCGGGTGCTCGACATCCTGCACGAGGTCGTACCTCTCCCACAGGCCCCGGGGCAGGATGACATCGCAGTGGCGAACGTAGTCGAGATGGACGCCGTCCACCGCGGGGTTGGCCGCGAGTTCGGCGATCCGTCCGCGCAGGTACTCGCGCACCGGCGCGCGCGAGGGACAGACCCACCTGTAGTACCCTACGTAGGGTGGGTGCTCGAGCGAACTCTCGAGATTTCGGCTCACGGTGAACCATTCCGGGTGGTCCTCCTGCACCCGGGCGTCCCCGTTACGGTTGAGCGTCCAGAACCAGCGGTGGTACTCGAGCCCCTCGGCGCGGGCGGCCCCGGAGACGAGTTCGATATCGCCGCCGCCCACGAGGACCGCATGGAAACCCGCCTCGCGCAGGCGGGCGAAGAGACGGCGCCACTCGGCCGCGTCGCGGTCGCGGTTCCCGTGCACCCACGACCAGAGCGTGAAGGACGACTCGGCGGGGGTCGGGGTCGCGCAGGCGGGCAGCGCCCCGAGGACGACAGCGCTCCCGGCGCTCCGGACGAAGTCCCGCCGTCTCATCGAGATGTCCCTTCCCGGGCGAGCGTCGCTCCCGCGCGGGGCCTCGCGCTCGTGCCGGACGCCGCGCCCGAGCCGGGTTCCGACGAATCGACGAACCGCACCGCGCCCCACATCTCCGGGATGTGCATATCGATCTCGCCCTGCGGCGACCACACCCAGTTGGCTTCCGGATGGTCGCTCCAGTCCCGGGGTTCCCGTTCCTTGCGGTACTCCCCGTCCACGATCTCGAGGGGCCACTGCACCCGGGAGAAGTTGACGCGCCAGGTGTCTCCGGCCCGGGGAGGGCGAGCCGCGGCCTCCGGTGGTGCCCCGGGTGGACGGAGCGCGGACCAGGGGATCGCGATCTCGACGAACCAGCCGGCGTCCTCGTCAGACGGATCGTTCAGCGTGCCGTCGAGGCGGACCGCGGTGCGAAGCCCCTGCATATCCCAGCCGACGTTGGCCTTCCCCTTGCGGCTGTAGGGCCTGTCGAGGAAGAGATCGAACTCCGTCCCGAGCGCGTTGATCTCGAGTTCGTAGTAGGCGAGGGCGTCGCCGTCCGGATCGAGGAAGACCTCGAAGTCGTGCTCGTGGTACACGATCGCGTCGCGGTCGGCGAGCGTGGCCCACAGGTGGGGCTCCTCGAGTTCGGCCCCCACGTACAGGTAGCGCTCGTCCCATGTGACTTTGGCGCGCGTGGTCAGGGCGGGCTCGGGCCAGTCTTCGCCGCGGATATCGACGAAGGGTTCGGTCCAGGGCGCGTTCCGCCACGCCGCGTCATCCAGCACCCCGTCCACGGCAGGCGGAGTCGCCGCCCGTGGCGCCTCATACGAACGGACAGGTGGCGAGGAGACACGGGGCGAGGATCGGGCAGTGGCCGAAGCAGGCGGCAGAAGGGCCGCGGCCACCATGACCCCGAGCACGGGGATCGCCGGGAGCAGATGACGGCGGGATCCCGGCACCCGACTATCCCCCGGTCGCGGGGAAGACTCTGAAGATCCCGCTGAAGGCGGGGGTCTCGGCGACCCGTTCCCCCTGTTCGTCGAGGATCCACACGTTGGCCCGGTAGTAACCCTGGAAGGCGAAGGTAGTGAGCGTCAGGCTCTCCTCGAACGACTCTCCGGACTCGAGTCTCACCATGTTCGCTCTCACGTCCGCCGCCGTGGCTCCGCTGCCGCAGCGCAGCCGCGGGTTGTACTCCTCCTCGAACTCCCGCGAGAGACTCGTCACGCCCACGAGCTTGGTCGAGCAGGCGTCCTTGAAGATCGGACGCGATGAAACGTTCCGGGTCGTGAACGTGACCGGCTGCGTCCTCTGGTACTCAGCCCGGTTGACGCACACCTCGGCCCCGTGCCGCGTCGCGCACAGCTCGGCCGAGGGACCGGTCACCTCCTCGCCGCACGACAAGACCACGGTAGCGGCGATCATCGACCCGAGAAAACCTCGTGACATCTTGCGTCTCCGGGCGCTCTTCCAGTTTAGTTGTTGGCGGAGGGGAAGACGGTCGAGTTTGGGCGAAACGGTTGCCCGCCGCAACTTCGCGATGGAGTGTAGTCGGTGGCCGGGAGGGATGTCGCGGGGGATCCGTACAGCGGAATCCGTACACGAGTCTCGCGGAGTGAAACGCATGAACCGAAGGAAGAGACATGCCGGCTTGCTGACCGGTCTCGCGCTGCTGGGCGCAGGGCTGCCGGCGGCTCCGGGATCCGCCGCGGCCCAGGCCGGGACGGCGGACGGGGAATGGCGCTACTGGGCTGGGGACGCGGGGTCCACGCGATACGCCCCGCTCGATCAGATCGATGCCTCGAACGTGGGCGACCTCGACATCGCGTGGCGCTGGCAGGCGCGGAACTTCGGCGGCACGCCCGAGGCCTACTACCGGGTGACGCCGCTGTACGCGAACGGGACGCTCTACGCGACGGCGGGCTTCCGGCGCGCGGCGGTGGCGATCGATCCGGAGACGGGCGAGACGCTGTGGATGTACCGGCTCGACGAGGGGGAGCGCGGCCGCAACGCTCCCCGCGGCAACTCCGGCCGCGGCGTCGGCTACTGGACCGACGGGGTCGAGAAGCGCGTGCTGCTCATCACCCCCGCCTACCACATGGTCTCGCTGGACGCGGATACGGGTCTCCCCGACCCCGACTTCGGAGAGGACGGGATCGTCGACCTCAAGCTGGGTCTCGGGCGGGAGGTCGATCTCGTGAACGACCGCATCGGGTCGAGTTCGCCGCCCGTGGTGGTCGGGGATGTGATCGTTGTCGGGGCTGCGCTTCCGCAGGGAGGAAGGCCTCCGACCAAGGAGATGCCGCCGGGCCACGTGCGCGGGTTCGACGCGCGGACGGGCGAACAGTTGTGGATGTTCCACACCATCCCGCAGCCGGGCGACCCGGGGCACGAGACGTGGGAGGACGGGTCCTGGGACTACACGGGCAACGCCGCGGTCTGGACGCCGTTCACCGCGGACCTCGAACTGGGCTACGTCTACCTGCCGGTGGAGGCGGGGACCGGCGACTACTACGGAGGACATCGTCCGGGCGACAACCTCTATTCGCAGAGTCTCGTGTGCGTGGACGCGAGCACCGGCGAGGTCCTGTGGTATTACCAGACCGTGCATCACGGGATCTGGGACTTCGACCCGCCGGCCGCGCCGATCCTGATGGACATCACGGTGGACGGGCGAGACATCGCGGCAGTGGCGCAGGTGACGAAGCAATCCTTCACCTACGTGTTCGACCGCGTGACGGGCGAGCCGGTGTGGCCGATCGAGGAGCGCCCGGTACCGGCGGGTGACGTGCCGGGCGAGTGGTACGCGCCGACCCAGCCCTTCCCGACGCTGCCGGTGCCGTTCGACATGCAGGGCGCGACGGAGGACGACCTCATCGATCTCACGCCGGAACTCAAGGCGGAGGCGCTGGAGATCGCGAAGAACCTCACGCTGGGCGAACTCTTTACGCCGCCCACGGTGCTCGTGGAGGGCGGCAATCAGGGCACCCTGATCACGCCGGGCAGTCTCGGCGGCGCGAACTGGCCGGGGGCCGCGTACGACCCGGAGACGCAGCGACTATTCGTGGGGTCGGCCACACGGCCCTCGGTGATCGGCCTCGTGAACGACCCCGAACGCTCGAACATGCGGTACATCGCCGGCCAGCCGCGCGGCGTCGGCGGGCCGCGCGGGCTGCCGCTCATCAAGCCGCCGTGGGGCCGGATCACGGCGCTCGACATGAACACGGGCCGGAAGGTGTGGACGATCGCGAACGACCACACGCCGTCGTTTGTCGAAGAGCATCCGGCGCTCGAGGGGGTCGAGATCCCGAGGACGGGGCGGCCGAGCCGGGCCGGACTCCTCGCGACGCGCACGCTTCTGTTCGCGGGGACGGGCGGAGGGACGATGTCGGCGGACCTCACCGGGCTCCTGCGGGCGCACGACAAGGCGACGGGCGAGATCCTGGCCGAGATCGAACTTCCGTCTCACCAGACCGGCGTGCCGATGACGTACATGCACGACGGGGTACAGTACATCGTGACGGCGGTAGGGGGACGGGGCGTGCCCGGGGAACTGGTCGCGCTGCGGCTCCCGGACTGAGAGTCTCCGCGTCGGGGGTCCTGCGCGGGACCCCCTTCCACGAACGGACCGGTCCCCTCTGTCAGACCGCGAATTGGCGACGCTGGGCCGGTCACATCGCCGCGGGTTCGTACGAGCCCACGCACGAGCACGAATACCAGGCCATCCGCTCGGCGGCCGCGCTCATCGACGTCTCGCCGCTCTACAAGTACCGGCTCTCGGGCCCGGGGGCGGAAGCGCTCGCGAACCGCGTCGTGACGCGGGATGTCGCGCGTCAGGCGGTGGGGCAGGTGTACTACACTCCGTGGTGCGACGGGGTGGGCAAGGTCCGGGACGACGGGACGCTTCAGCGGTTCGGTGAGACCGATTTCCGGCTCACCTCGGCCGAGCCGACGCTCAAGTGGCTGCACGAGAACGCGCGGGGGCTCGATGTCGAACTCGAGGAGGAGACGGAGCGGGTGGGGGCGCTCGCGCTCCAGGGGCCGCTGTCGCGGGATCTGCTCCAGCGGATCACGGACGCGGACGTGGCGGGACTTCGCTATTTCCGCGTCATGACGGCGCGGGTCGCCGGGATACGCGCGGAGATCTCGCGCACCGGGTACACGGGCGACCTCGGGTACGAGATCTGGGTGGATGCCGAGGACGCGATCGCGCTCTGGGACGCGCTCACTGCGGCGGGGGAACCGTTCGGCCTCGCTCCGGCGGGCCTGTTGGCGCTCGACATGGCGCGCCTCGAGGCCGGTCTGCTGCTCGTCAACGTCGACTACGTACCCGCGCAGCGCGCGATCATCGAGGACCAGAAGTCGTCGCCGTACGAACTCGGGCTGGGCTGGGCCGTGGCGCTGGAGGCGTCGAACTTCGTGGGCCGGGCGGCCCTCCGCGCCGAACGGGCCTACTCCCCCGCATGGCGCTTTCGCGGGATCACGCTCGACTGGGAGTCGCTCGAGGACGCGTACGCGGAGGTGCGCCTGCCGCCCCAGTTGCCGGGGATGACGCTCCGGGAAAGCGTTCCGCTCTACGCCGGCGGGCGCCAGGTCGGGTACGCCACGAGCCGGGGCTGGTCGCCGACCCTCAAGACCTATCTGGGACTCGCGCACTTGCGCGCGGACTTCGCCGACATCGGGACCCAACTCCAGATCGAGGTGACGGTCGAGCACCAGCGACGCAGAGCGCGGGCCACGGTGGCGCGGACCCCGTTCTTCGACCCCGACCGGAAGCGGGCGAACCCGTGACGGCCGCCAACAGGTACGACGCGATCGTCGTCGGGGGCGGACACAACGGGCTCATCAACGCGGCCTATCTCGCCCGGGCCGGGCTGCGCGTCGTGGTGCTCGAGCGCCGGCACCTGGTCGGCGGAGCCGCGGTGACGGAGGAGATCTACCCCGGGTTCAAGTACTCGGTCGCTTCCTACGTCGTAAGCCTGCTCCGGCCCGAGATCATCCGCGACCTCCAGCTGGCACGGCACGGACTCGAGATCCTTCCGCTCGAGAGCACGGTCACGCCGCTCCCCGACGGGGACTACCTGGGGCGCTGGGCGGACCACGACCAGACGCGACGCGAACTGTACCGGCATTCTCCGCGAGACGCCGAGTCGTACGACGACTTCGCGACGCTCATGTACCAGCTCGCCTGGGCGGTGAAGCCCCTTCTGCGGATGGTCCCCCCCAACCCGCTATCGCCCGGACCGCGCGACCTGCGGACGCTGCTCGCCCTGGGCCGGCATGTGCGCGGCCTCGGCGAGCAGCAGTTCCACGCCCTCGTCAAGCTGGGGACGATGAGCGCGGCCGACTACCTGGACGAGTGGTTCGAGTCGGACCCGCTCAAGGCGACGATGTCGGCGAGCGGGATCATCGGTACCTTCCTCGGGCCGCGGTCGCCGGGAACGGCGTACGTCCTCCTCCATCACTACATGGGGGAAATCGATGGCGTGTTCCGGGCGTGGGGGTTCGCGAGGGGCGGGAACGGGATGGTGAGCGAGTCGATCGCGTCGGCGGCGAGATCCCACGGAGCCGAGATCCGGACCCGCGCGACGGTGGACCGCGTGCTCACGACGAACGGGCGGGCTACGGGGGTCGTCCTCGAGGACGGCGAGGAGTTGCGGGCGAAGACCGTCGTGTCGGGCGTCGACCCGAAGCGGACCTTCCTCGGGCTGCTCGATCCGGACGATCTGCCCGGCGACCTCGTGGAGGCGATCCGGCGGTTCCGGATCCGCGGCTCTTCCGGCAAGGTCAACCTCTCTCTGGCGGAGCGGCCGGAGTTCGCCTGTCTGCCGGGCGACGGACCACACCTTCGGGGCGCCTTCTCGATCAGCCCGAGCGTCGACTACCTCGAGCGCGCTTTCGACGACGCCAAGTACGGCGGGTTCTCGCAACGGCCCTACATGGACATCGTGATCCCGTCGATGATCGATCCGGGCATGGCGCCGCCGGGGCGGCACGTGATGTCCATCTTCGTCCAGTACGCCGCGTTCGATATCGCAGGCGGCTGGGACGACGCGAAGCGGGAGGCGTTCGGGGACGCCGTCGTGGACACGCTGTCGGAATACGTGCCGAACCTGAGGGAGTCCATCCTCCACCGGCAGGTGCTCACGCCGCTGGACATGCAGGAGCAACTGGGCCTCACCGAAGGGAACATCTTCCACGGCGAGCTGACGCCGCAGCAGCTCTTCTTCTTCCGTCCTTCTCCCGCGTGGGCCGACTATCGGACGCCCGTACGCGGCTTCTACCAGTGCGGCTCAGGCACCCATCCGGGCGGCGGGGTGTGCGGCGCGTCGGGACGGCTCGCCGCAATCGAGATCCTGCGGGACCTGCGGCGGAGGCGTCGGTGAGCGGCTACGACGCCGCCGTCATCGGAGCCGGGCACAACGGGCTCGTGGCCGCCGCGTACCTGGCGCGGGCCGGTCTGCGCGTGGTCGTCGTCGAGCGACACGAGGCCGCGGGAGGCTGCGCCGCCACGGAGGAAGTGTGGCCCGGATACCGCGTCGACACCGGGGCGCACAGCCTGACCGCGTTCGACCCGGGCGTCGCGGCGGACCTGGGCCTCGCGGGCGCCGGGCTGGAGATCATGTCCCCGGACCCGTGCGTCGTGTCGGCACAGCCGGAGGGCGGGGCGCTCCTCCTGGAGCGGGATCCGGTCCGCACGGCCGAACGGGTTCGGCGCTTCTCGGCGCGCGACGCGGGGCGCTGGCCCGATTTCCTGGAGGCCATGTCGCGGGCGAGCCGGGTGCTGGCCCTGCTGTACCGGACCCTGCCGCCCCGGCTGGCGGGGACGGAGCGCGGGAACCCGTGGGAACTTCTCCGCCTCGCGGCACGACTGGGCCGCGTGGGTCGGCCCGATGCCCTGGAACTCATGCGCCTCATCCCGATGACGGTCGAGGAGCTGCTCTACGAGTGGTTCGAGAGCGAGGCGCTGAAGGGAGCGCTCGCCGTGGACGGCGTCCGGGGGATCTGCCAGGGGCCCCTGGCCTCGGGCACCGGGTACATGTTCCTGCACCACGGAGTGGGCGCGGACGGCGTCGTTCGGCGTCGGCGGCAGGTGCGCGGCGGGATGGGCGCGCTGGGAGACGCCCTGCAGCGGGCCGCGGCGGCGGCGGGCGCGAGGATTCGCCTCGGCCACGAGGTGGCCTCGGTCCGCGTGGAGGACGGGCACGCGACGGGCATCGTGCTCGCCGGGGGCGAGGAGATCGCGGCCTCGTGCGTCGTGTCGAGCGCCGACCCGGGCCGGACCCTGCTCGGCCTCGTCGACCCCGGCGAACTGGCGCCCGAGTTCGCCCGCGCACTCGAGAACATCAAGTATCGGGGGGTCATCGCGAAGGTGCACCTCGCCCTGGGCGAGCCCCCGCGCCTGCGCACCGGCGACGACGCGGCCCGGGCCGCCATGCTTGCCGGCGCGGCGATCACGATCGCCCCGAGTATCGAGTACATCGAGCGGGCGTACGACGATGCGAAGTACGGGCAACCCTCGGAACACCCCGTCCTCGACGCCGTCCTCACGACCGCGCTCGATCCGTCGCTGGCGCCGGAAGGCCGTCACCTCCTGTCCGTCTCGGCCCAGTACGCGCCCTTCCGGCTGGCCGAGGGCTCGTGGGATGACGCGCGGCGCGGGGCGCTGGGAGACGCGGTGGTCGCGACGCTGGCCGCGTACGCGCCCAATCTGGAGGGCGCGATCGTGCACCGGCACATGCTCACGCCCGCCGATCTCGCCGACCGCTTCGCGCTCCCGGAGGGGAATATCCACCACGGCGAGATGACGCTGGACCAGGTCTTCTTCGGACGTCCGCTTGGCGGCTGGGCGCGCTACCGCACGCCGGTCGAGGGCCTCTACCTGTGCGGGGCCGGTACCCATCCGGGTGGCGGGCTCAACGGGCGCCCGGGCGCCGCAGCCGCGGCGCGGATTCTTCGGGACAGAAAGGCTACTCCAGGAAGATCTGGCAGTCGCCGGAAGTGACGCCTCCGAAGTCCGGTGGATCACCCCATTCCCAGCCCTTCTTCCACCCCAACCGCTCGAACCACGCGAAGCTCTCCTGGATGTCCGAGACGTTCAGGATCGGTGTCAGACCCCTGGCTACCCACTCCATGGCCGTTACCCGAGGAGCGCCGCGACCGCTGCGCGCTCCTCCCGCAACTCGTCGTCGGTGACGCTCATCCGCTCGCGGCTGAAGTCGCTGATCTCGAGACCCTCGACGACGTAGTAGTCGCCGCCCGCACAGGTCACCGGGTGTGAGTAGACCACGCCGCCGGCCACGCCGTAGCGGCCGTCCGCGTGGACGGCCATGCTCGTCCAGTCGCCCTCGGGCGTGCCTTGCACCCAGGTCCTCATGTGACCGATCGCCGCGGAAGCCGCCGAGGCGGCCGAGGAGGCGCCGCGCGCCTGGATGACCTCGGCGCCGCGCTTCTGCACCCTCGGGATGAAGGCGTCGCGATACCAGTCGGCGTCCACGAGGTCCTCCGCCGGAGCGCCATCCACCGTGCAGTGGCTGATGTCGGGGTACTGGGTGGCCGAGTGGTTCCCCCAGATCGTCATGCGCCGGATCCCGGTCGAGTGCGCCCCCGTCTTCTCGGCCAGTTGGCTGATCGCCCGGTTATGGTCGAGCCTGGTCATGGCGGTGAACTGGCGGCGGTCGAGCCGCGGAGCGTTGGCCGCGGTGATGAGGCAGTTCGTGTTCGCCGGATTCCCGACCACGAGGACGCGCACGTCGCGCGAGGCGTGGTCGCTGAGCGCCCGCCCCTGCGGACCGAAGATCCTCCCGTTGTCGGCCAGCAGATCGCCCCGCTCCATCCCCGGGCCCCGCGGCTTGGCGCCCACGAGCAGGGCATGGTCGGCACCATCGAACCCCTCGTTCGCATCCGCCGTGCCCACGATCCCGTGCAGGAGCGGGAACGCGCAGTCGGCAAGCTCCATCTCGACCCCCCGCAGCGCGTCGAGCGCGGGCGGGATCTCCAGGAGTTGAAGGATGACGGGCCGGTCCGGCCCGAGCATGTCGCCCGCCGCGATCCTGAAGGCGAGCGCGTATCCGATATTGCCTGCGGCCCCCGTGATCGCGACCCGCGCTGGTGCAGTCATGTCGTCTCCGCACGTTGCAGTAAGCGTTCTTCCCCGCTGCTTCCCGATCGGGGAGCGCCAAACTCACAGCACCGACGCTTCAAGTCCAGCGCGGAGCGGTCTCGCGCCGCGGCTCACGGCGTGGCAACTTCGGCGCTTCCCGAACCAAGGGGGATCCGGATCCGCGACGCAGCTCACATGAACCGCCTGATGGCGCTGCTCCTCGCGCTTTGCTCCGTCCTGCTCGGCCTGCTTCTGATCGCGGTCGTGACCGGGGCCGGCCGGAACGTACCGCTCCCCCACCCCGAGTTCGGCCCCATGCAGGTGGGGATCGACGCGGGCGAACTGGGCGCCCCCGTTTGGGCGGCATACGTCGCCGGCATCGTCATGCTCGGCACCATGTGGGTCGCGATGCTGATCGGGTTCCGGGCGGGACACTGGATCCACCGGGCGGTGTCCGCGTGGACGGTGGGCTACATCCTCGTCTTCGTCATCCTCATGTGGAGTTTCGGCGCCTACGTCGCGGGGGACACTACGATCGTCCTGGGGTTCACCGCGCCGACATCCCTGCTGGTGTACGGGCTCTCGCTTGCGCCGTGGATTCCGCTTCTCGCGATCACCTGGAAGTTCGAGGACGCCTACTTCGGCCCCGAGGAGCAGGCCCGCTTCGACGAGATCGTCGCGGAGACGGGGGGTCAATCTCATCCCTCCCGCGACGGTGAGGACTAGCGGCCGGTGGAGGCGAATCGCGCCCTGATCACGCTGCTCGCGGTGATCGCATACCTGGCGATCTGCGTCGCTGTCGGACTCTGGTCGTTTCGACGCACAAAGTCGACGAGCGATTTCTTCGTGGCGGGGCGCCGGCTGGGGACCTTCGTCACCGCCTTCGCGATCTTCTCGAGCACCATGAGCGGGTTCGGGTTCGTGGGCGGCCCTGGGCTCATGTACTCGATGGGGACGAGTTCAATCTGGATTCTCGGTACGATCGTCATCTCCAACATCATCGTGCTCAACCTGGTGGCGAAGCGTATTCGAATGGTGGCGGAGCTTCGTGAATGCGTATCGCTGCCGGACGTGGCCGCGGCCCGCTATGGCGCACAGTCGGTGCGCGCCTCCGTGGCCATCGTGATCCTGCTCGGCGTGCTGGGCTACCTCGCGACGCAGATCCTGGCCATGTCGATCGTGCTGCAGGGCGTGTTGGCGGACGCGGGAGTACTGGAGAACCCGAGTCTGGCCCTCTGCGTCGCGATTTCCTGCTCCGTCCTCATCTTCTACTCGGTCACCGGGGGCATCGTGGCCTCGGTCTATACCGACGTGATCCAGGGCGCGATCATGATCGTCGCCTCCGTCCTCGTCTTCATCACGGTGCTGGGGACGTTCGAAGGCGGGATGGCCGAGATCAGCCGGATCGTGGCGGCGGACGACCGGGCGGCGGGCGGCCCCTGGGGAACGATCGGCATCATGGGCGCGCTCGCCTGGTTCTTCGTGTTCGGCATCGGCGTGGCCGGACAGCCGCACATCATTACCAAGTTCATGATGCTCCGGCGCGTGAAGGAAATGCGCTTCGTGATACCACTCGGCGTCCTCGCCTACAGCGTCGCGGCGCTGCTGTGGATCGGGATCGGCTTCGCGATGCGCGCGCTGGTGATTACCGGGGGCCACCCGGCGCTCGCGACCCCGGATGCCGCCTCGCCGGAGTTCCTGCAGACCTTCACGCACCCCCTTCTCGCCGGCGTCGTCTTCGCCGCGCTGCTCGCCGCCATCATGTCCACCGCGGACGCGTTCCTGAACATCGGCGCCGCCGCCGTCATGCACGACCTCCCCATCGCGATCCGGGGGCGCTCACTCGGGAACGAACTCGCCTGGGCCCGCATCATCACCGCGCTGCTCGCGCTCGCGGCCGCTGTTGTCGCGCTCTACTCAGGCGACCTCGTGGCCCTGCTCGGCGCCTTCGGCTGGGGGACGTTCGCGGCGGGTCTCGTCCCGGTCATCGCGATCGGACTGAACTGGAAGCGGGCCAACGCCCTCGCGGCGAACGTCGCCATCGCGAGCAGTCTGTTCGTCAACTTCGGACTCCGGTTGGGCGGGATCCGTCTCCCGTACGGGGTCGACCACGGCGCCGGGGCGCTTCTGGTTTCACTCGTCCTCTTCCTCTCCATCTCCTTCCTCACGAAGGCCGAGCCTATCCCTCGGGACATCGAACGGGTCATGGACCTCTGATTAATGAGTCCTGATCCTCCCAGCGAGGAACGGTAAGACTCGCCGAATCGATCGTTTGCGAACGATCCGCGGCGAGACGCATATTTAGGACATATCGATGGACAAATCTTGGTACATAATATCAGTGGCGTCGGCACGTGGACATGATGATGGATGAACGCGCGTACGAGCGGAGTCACCCGTGGATCCGTTTCCGCCCGGGCCTCGCGAGGGCCACGCCGCAGCTGTGGTCCCTGCTCGGCCAGGCGGCGGCTCGCTGCGAGCAGGTCGCCCGGGCCGTCCTGCCCCCTGCCGCTGCGACCGAGATGCACAAGCTCTATCTGATCAAGGGTGCCCGGGCCACCACGGCGATCGAGGGTAACACCCTGAGCGAAGCGCAGGTTCGGGACAGACTCGAGGGACAACTCGAACTTCCGATATCACAGGAGTACCTGGGTCGGGAAGTCGACAACATCCTGGGAGCCTGCGAAGACATTTTCGGGCAGGTCATAGCCGGCGACCCAATACGCATTACTCCGGACTGGATTCGCGAGGCCAACCGCCTCGTCCTCGCGGGATTGGAGGAGCACCTGGAGGAAGGAGTCGTCCCGGGGGAGGTGCCCACGTTCTCCGTCGGGGTTGCAAGATACTCGGGAGCTCCGCGGGAGGACTGCCGGTTTCTGCTCGAACGGCTGTGCGAATGGCTGGAGGAAGACGCGGCCTGGCCGGACCTCGAGGAACATCTGGGCAGTGCGGTCGCCGTGGCGCTCCTGCGTGCGATCCTCGCACACCTGTACATCGCCTGGATCCATCCCTTCGGCGATGGGAACGGCCGTACGGCACGGTTCACGGAGTTCCTCATCCTGGCGCGCGCCGGCGTGCCCTCTCCCGCCACCCATCTCCTCAGCAACCACTACAATCTCACGCGCGCGGACTACTACCGGCAGTTGGACCGTTCGAGTCGCGCCAACGGCGGCCGTGGGGATGCACTCGGGTTCATCGCCTATTCGCTTCGCGGTTTTCTGGACGGCCTCGAAGAACAGTGCACGTACGTGGAAGGGGTGCAGTCATGGCTGGCATGGGAACACTACGTCTATTGGAGGTTCCGGCTCCATCCCCGTTCACCTGCCATGAATCGGCGCCGGGAAGTGGTCCTCGTTCTGGGCCGGCACGCGGAGGCGGCGAGGAAGCGCGACATCCCTGATCTCGCTCCCGTCCTCGCACGTCTTTACTCCACAAAGACCACCAAGACCCTCACCCGGGATCTCAACTGGCTGCTGGCAAACGACCTGCTCGAGAAGGAGGGCGACAGCTACAGCGCGCCTGTCCGCATGATGCAGCAGTTCCTGCCCGTCCGAGCGTAGCAGCGAACTTCGAAACCTCCGGGTGCCCGCCACGTAGACCCTGTCGGGCCGGGGGATCAAGTTTCAAGGGGTTCACGGGGGATTTCTGATGTCCGAAGCCGGCGTCGCGCGCCTCTCCGGCGTGACCCATCGATACGGAACGGTTCTCGCTCTGGACGGAGTGGACCTCGAGGTGCGCCCGGGCGAGGTGCTTGCGGTGCTGGGACCGAACGGGGCGGGAAAGACCACCGCAATCAGCCTTCTGCTCGGGAGCCTGCCGGTGCAGGCCGGGCGGGCGACGGTGTTCGGGCGGAGCCCCGGCGCGCGGGAGGTTCGGTCGCGGCGAGGCGCCATGCTCCAGATCTCCGGCGTGCCGAATACGCTCAGCGTGGGCGAACACCTCGACCTCTTCCGCGCCTACTACCCCACCCCTCTCCCCGCATCGCGCCTGCTCGCCATGGCCGGGCTCGAAGAAGTGGAGAGACGGAGGTTCGGCAAGCTGTCCGGCGGGCAGAAGCAGCGCCTCATGTTCGCCCTGGCACTGTGCGGCGACCCCGAACTGGTGTTCCTGGATGAACCGACCGCGGGCCTGGACGTCGAAGCGCGCCGGGGACTGTGGGAGGAAATCCGCCGGCTCGGCGAGGCCGGACGAACGGCCGTACTCACGACGCACTACCTCGAGGAAGCGGACGCCCTCGCGGACCGGATCGTCGTCCTTCACCGCGGTCGCGTGATCGCGGAGGGGACCCCGGCGTCGATCAGGGCGCGCACGGCGGCTCGCCTGGTGCGTGGCGTCACGCGCGTCGGCCCCGAGCGGGCGGCCCTGCTGCCGGGCGTCGTGCGGGTCGAGATGAGGGGACGGCATCTGGAGGTCCTGACCTCGCGCCCCGAGGCACTGGTCCGGGAACTCCTCAACCTCGACCCCGACCTGGGCGACTTGACCGTGACCGGCGCCGGCCTCGAGGAGGCGTTCCTCGCCCTGACCCGGGAACCCCGGCCGGCGGGGGCCGACGGATGATGCGTTGGCGGATCTGGCTGCTGGAGGCTCGGTATCAGTTCCTGGGCGTGCTCCGGGAGCCGATGTTTGCGATCCCGACGCTTCTCTTCCCCCTCATGTTCTACCTGTTCTTCGGCGTCGTCATGAGCGGAGGCGGTGCCTCCGCCGCCACGCCCACCTACCTGCTGGCGACCTACGGCGTGTTCGGGGTCATGGGACCCGCCATGTTCGGCTTCGGCGCCGGACTCGCCCTCGAGCGCGAGTCCGGCGTCCTCATCCTCAAGCGCACGACGCCCATGCCCGTGTCGGCCTACTTCTTCGCCAAGGTGTCGACGGCGATCGCGTTCGGGGCGGTCGTCGTCATCGGGATCTTCCTCGTGGGCGCCCACGGGGCCGGCGTGGCGTTGTACCGATGGCAATGGTTCGCGCTGGCCGGGGTCCTGCTCGCGGGCGTGATTCCATACTGCGCCCTGGGTCTGGCGATCGGGGCGTGGTCGACCGGGCGAGCGGGCGTGGCGATCACGAACCTCGTCTTCCTGCCCATGGCCATGCTGTCGGGCCTCTGGATACCGATCACCATGCTTCCGGAGCCATGGAACGGCAACTCCAGTGCGTGCTGCCGTCGGGAGGCTCGGTCTCGAGCGGATTCCATCCTACAGAAGATCCAGAGACTATGTACGGCTATCTCTGGGACGCGACGCTAGCTGTGCGTAACAAGGACGTTGGTGAACCGTCGTGGCGGTGGTTTACTGGAAGTCCCTGTGAAGCCTTATGCCAATTCAAAATCAGATTTTCAATTGGCATAGGCCGACACAGGGGCACCGACACGCCCATGACTACTCAAGATCTCGCGCCGTTGCTCTGGCGGGCGGCGGCGACCATGCCCGTTGTGACACCCACGGGGCAGAGGCAAAGCCTCGCAACGTTTCAGCCGCGACCCTCTCGCGTACTTTCGTGAAAATCGGTGATTGAACGGCGGATTATCAAGTATTATTGTATGACATGTTCATCGAACGACCGATACCGACACGTCGCATCCGGGAAGAATTCTCGGTGCACCCCTGCGTCGCGCTCACCGGTCCGCGCCAATGTGGAAAATCGACCCTGGCTGGTCGGATCGCGGCCGACGACGCTGCGAGTACGTATTTCGATCTCGAGGCTGCGGTCGACCGTCGCCGTCTGACCACGCCCGAACAGACGCTCTCCTCCCTCCAGGGACTGATCGTCATCGACGAGATTCAGCGCGCACCGTCCCTGTTCGAGACGGTTCGGGTGCTTGTGGACCGGCCCGAGAGTCGCGCGCAGTTCCTGCTACTCGGCAGCGCTTCTCCCCGGATGGTCAAGGGTGTCTCGGAATCGCTCGCGGGCCGCGTCGGGCTCGTCGATCTGGGAGGATTCCATCTTGGAGAAGTGGATGCAGCGGGGTGGCGGAAGCTCTGGACGCGTGGCGGCTTCCCGCGTTCCTACCTGGCCCGCGACGACCGTCGGTCGATCCTGTGGCGGCGGAGCTTCATACGCACCTTCCTCGAACGGGACATCCCGCAGTTCGGGATCACGATTCCGGCCGAACGACTGAGGCGATTCTGGACCATGATCGCCCATTGCCACGGACAGATGTGGAACGGAGCGGAGTTTGCCCGCGCCCTGGGCACCAGCGAAGGCACGGCGCGCAGGTATCTCGACATCCTCACAGGCGCCTTCATGGTGCGTGCGCTCCCGCCGTGGTTCGAGAACCTGAAGAAGCGGCAGGTGAAGGCGCCGAAAGTGTATTTGCGCGACACCGGACTCCTGCACGAGTTGCTCGGACTGTCCGGCGAGAGGGAACTCACGGGTCACCACAAGGTGGGCGCGTCCTTCGAAGGGTTCGCAGTGGAACAACTGCTCGCCGGTCTCGCGACGCGGGACGCGTATTTCTGGGCGACGCACGGGGGGGCCGAACTGGACCTGCTCGTCTTCCGTGAGGGGAAGAGGTACGGCTTCGAGTGCAAGTTCGCGGATGCGCCCGGCACCACGCGGTCCATGCGCGTCGCGCTGGAAGATCTCGGCCTCGCGCACCTGTGGATCGTCTATCCGGGAGAGGCAGCTTACGCGCTCGACGACCGGATCTCGGTCCTCCCGGTCTCACAGGCCGGCGATCTGGCGGCCACGCTCGCGCGATGACGCCCGGAAATCAGCGGACGCCGACCTGGCCGGCGACGGCGGCGGTCAGCTTGTCGGGGTCGTAGCCGAGACCGTCCTTGAAGACGAGGCGCACGTTGCGGATGTCCGAGGGCCTGAGTTCGATGTCGCCCTCGATCACGATGAGGTCGGCGAGTTTCCCCGGGACGACCGTCCCCAGTTCGTCAGCGAGACCCAGCACGCTCGCCCCGTTCGCACTCACGATCCGGACGGCGGTCGCCGGCTCGAACCCCGCCTCCACGAGGATCTCGAAGTTGCGCTGGTCGCCGTAGCCGGGCAGCGCGCCCCAGGCCGGATCGACGCCGGCCGCCAGCACCCCGCCCGCCTCCACGAAGGCGCGCTCGAACTCGAGCATGTTCTCGAACAGGTCGATCATCCACGGCAGTTCCGTGGTCCGGAAGATCGTCCGGCGCTCCATCTCCGCCTCCACGACGTGGTCGGGGAGCGCCTCGAGGTCGCGGTCCGTGAGGTCCGGCACGAGGGGCGTGGCCTGTTCGGCGACGGCGAGCGTCGAGGTCATGGCGACGCCCGCGCCGACCATGTCGCCGATCGTCTCCGCCACCCGGGGGTCTTCCATGTCCAGTTCCGCCACGCTTCGCTGGTAGTTCGGGCTGCACCGATCCGCTTCGCGGGTCGTGTCGTACTCGGAGTTGGCCCACAGACCGTGCTCCAGGTTGTCGATCCCCATCGCGGTGGCTTCGCGGAAGCCCACCGAGCACAGGTGCGCCGTCACCTTCATCCCCTGCTTGTGCGCCTCGTCGATGATCGTGCCGAGCGCCTCGCGGGTGATCTGCGTGTAGGCCTTGATCCACTCGGCCCCCTCCGCGGCCCAGTAGCGCACGTATCGCCTGGCCGCCTCCTCGTCCCGGATCGCGTACATCCCCAGATCCCGAAGCCGCTCGTCGGGGCCCGGACTGATGACGTACGGGGCGGTGATGAGAATCCGGGGACCCGGCGTCTCGCCCCGCTCGATGGCGCCCTTGAGCGAAATATCCTGGTACGGGGAGATGCTCCCGGTCGTCCGCACGGTGGTGACCCCGGCCCCGAGATAGAGTCGTGGTCCCGAGTATTGCATCTGCGACGTCCGCGGCGTGGACTGGTAGTAGAACATGTGGTTGTGGAGGCCGACCATGCCGGGCATGACCGAGTGGCCCGCGAGGTCAAGGCGCTCGGCGCCGGACGGGATGTCGACTTCGCCCGAGGCGCCGACGCTCTCGATCCGATTCCCGCGGATGACGATCGTCTGCCCCGCATGTGCGGGACCGCCGGTGCCGTCGAAGAGGAGCACGTTCTCGAGCGCCACGACCGGAGCCGAGACGCTCAGGTAGGACCGGACCTCGTCCGATAGCGCGTCGCGCTCCTGTGCGGCGGCGTCCCCTCCTCCGAAGCAGAGGATCGCTGCCACCGCGAGGATCCACGCTCCTTCGCGTACTCCCTTGCGCACTTCCCTGCCCATCGCGCCCTCCTTGTGTCGAACCGGGATCTTTCTCAGCGTAGATCCGGGCGTCGGGGCCGGAAAGACCCGCGCCGAACAGGAAACCGCCCCGGATCAGAGGAGTCTCGCCGTGCGTGCTGCCAGGGTTTCGTTCGTTCTTTGCTGGATGTCGGCCGGACTCGCTCCCCTCGCGGCCCAGGATCGTTGGCTCGCGATCGAGGGGGGGACGGTCTTTGATGGTACGGGGGCCCTCCACGAGAACGCGACGGTACTCGTGCGGGGCGACCGCATCGAGCGGATCGGGCCCGCGGGGCAGGTCGAGATCCCCGCCGGAGCCGAGCGTATCGACGCCACGGGCAAGTTCCTCACGCCGGGATTCATCGACCTCCACTTCCACTACTCTCCCGGCCCGCACGCCTCGATCGACGGGACGGGGACCGACGCGAATCCTGAGCTTCCGCTTTTCTTCCTGGCCAACGGCGTCACGACCCAACGCGAGATGGGGCAGTGGATTTCGGACAACGAGGACTGGCTCGCCTCCGTGCGCGCGCAGGGGCTCCCGGCGCCGCGCCTCCTTTATTCCGGCCCCATTCTCGACGGGCGGGATACGGCCTATCCCACCATCTCCCGGGTTCTCCTCGATGACATGGACGCGCGGCTGGCCGCCAACGAACTCATGGACGCGGGGGCGACATCGCTGAAGGTGTATTTCCGGCTCTCGGTCTCGCAGGTCGCGGCCATCATCGAGGAAGCGGACCGCCGCAACGTGCCCGTCCACGGCCACCTCGAGATCGTCGACCCCACGGCGGCGATCCGGCTGGGGCTGGACGGGATCGAACACACGAGGTCGGTGGGGCGGGCGCTCGTCCCGCCCAAGCAGGCGGAGGAGTTCCGGCAGGCGGTGCTGCGCGAGAGCATCCACCGCGGCGAGGGCGGCCTGGCGCTGTGGGCGGCGCTGGATCCCGCCGGACCGCGCGCCGACGCGCTCATCGAACTCATGCTCGGGCGCAACGTGAATCTCGACGGCACGCTGGCCGTGTTCGAACCGGAGTTCAGCGAGGAGGGCCGCGAGGTGCAGTGGGCCGCGATGCGCAACATGGCCGCCTTCACGGTGCGCTACGCACACGCTGGAGGGCCCGTCACCATGGGATCGCACGGCCTCGTCGCGAACGCTCCGCCCGGACTCGCGTACCAGCGCGAGATGGAGACCCACGTGGAGGCCGGCATGACGCCGGCGGAGACGCTGATCGCCGCGACCCGGGCGGGCGCCGAGGCGCTCCGCCTCACGGATCGGGGCACGCTGACGCACGGCAAGCTGGCCGACATCGTCCTGTTCGACGCCAGTCCACTCGAGGACATTGCCAACGCGCGCCGCGTCCACGCCGTGATCCTCGGCGGGCAGCTCCTCGACCGCGGCCGTCTGCTCGCCACCGCCGAGGGCTTCGTTCCCTGACCTGACCTGATCCGACCCGAGGCCGGGGATTGTTACATGACAACGGGCACCGTTTCTGCCAATCTGGCGTGTCACATAGATGCAACGACTGGCTGCGGCCGTGACCTCGCCGATGTCGGCGGCGATGTCGGCGGCGTTCGCGCAGCATCGGGGCGCACCGGAGGGGGCCGTCGCTACCACGGCGGACGAAGCGCTCGTCGCCACCATCCCGCTCGGGTTTCAGAACGGCTGGTTCACGATCGAGGGAAAGTCCTCCCGCGGTCCCCTGCGGCTCGTCTTCGACACGGGCGCGAACCAGCACGGACTCACCCACGCGGTGGCGCGTCACCTCGACCTGCCGCGCGTCGGGTTGACCCGCCTGCACGGCGGGAGCGGCAGCGAGTCGGCGTGGCTGGTGCGCGGACCCGACATCCACTTCGGGAACGCGAGCGCCCGGCGCGGCCACCGAATCATCGTGGACGACGACTTCGTCACCGACGCGGCCGGGGTCCGCTATGACGGCGTCATCGGCACCCACCTCTTCGAGCGCTACGACGTCCGCATCGACGGCCCGGGGAGAGAGATCCGCCTCTACGAGCCGGGGCGGGCCGTCGCCGGGGAGGATCTGGGACCGCCGATCTCCATGGACGATCTCGGACGCTCGCTCGTCCATTTCACGGTCCGGGTCAACGGACGGGAGATGGAGGCGATCCTGGACACGGGCGCCCCGTACACCGTCCTCAACACGGCTGCGGCGCTGCTGGCCGGGGTCGAACTCACGGGCGACCCCTTCCACCTCCTGCCTCGCGGCATCGGGTCCGCGACGATCGCCGCGGCGCCCGTACGGCTGGCCTCGCTCGATCTCGGTACGACCCGCTTCGCCGAAGTCGACGCCCTGGTCGCCGAACTCGCCATGTTCGAGGCCCTCGGCCTCTCCGAGCGCCCTCTACTCATCCTCGGGGCGCCGATCGTGGAGGCTTGCGAGATCCTGATCTCTCGGGCGCGCGGGTCGGTCTCGGTCTGCGAGGTGCCCGGCCAGATCGAGCAACCTCTTCCCCTCATAGCGACCCACCAGGTCTCGAGCCGCTAGCCTCGGCGATGGTCGGCCAGGCTGGCCTACGCCCCCGTTCGGCCGACGGAGTACACGACGAAGCTCTGAATGCCCAACTCGTCGGTCTCCAGAGCGACGACCCGGCCGTCCGCCGTGAACGTCGCCGGCCACGGGGCCGCCTCCGGTAGCGTGCCCTGATACAGACCATCCGGGTCGAACACATCCGTGACGAAGCGATCCGGCTCGGATAGCGGAGCCGCGTGCCGCCGGACCCAGATCCACCCATCGCCATCGACCCTGATGGCCGACACCACCTGTCGCTGCTCCTCGAACCCTCGCGTTTCCAGTTCTTCCACCGGGTCGAGCTGGCAGGGTGCACTCCCGACGAGGCCCACCGTCGATCCCTCGCCGATCCTCCTCAGCGCATCCTCTCTGCTCACGGCGACCGCCTCGATGGGTCGCTCCAGGAGTCGGCTGCTCGTCCCCCCCTCGAAGATCTGGATCACGTACTCCGGCTGATTGTTCACCGCGACCACATCACTCATCGCATCCCAGACAAGGGCCGGATCGAACAGCGGCGAAACCGAAATCGACAGGATTCCGCACTCCGGCACGGCAAGATCGCCCCGGGCACGCTTCACCAGCGTCGCGAGGGCCAGCGTGTCTCCCTGGCCGCGGACCAGGAGAACCTGATCACTTACGGTGGGCCCGTCCGATCGATAGCCCACTTCCCGCATGATCACCGTCCCCCCCTCGACCAGCCTCTGCCGATTCCTCAACTCGAAGATCGCGTCGACAGGTTCCTGCCCGAGGAATTCCCCCCCAGAGTCGAAGACCTTGTAGCTGGACGATGGACCGTCGAGCACGCGAATCGTGTCATTCCGGGGCCCGAGAATCGCGACCGGATAGCCGAACGCAGCGGGTCCCTCTCCCTGCGAACCGAATTCGCCGACAAGAGTCCCGTTCGGATCGAATGTGAGGACGCGATAATTCCCCTTGTCCAGTACAACGAAGCTGCCCTCCGGACCGAGCGTGATCGAATGCTCGTCCACGCCGTAAAGCGCGTCCGGACCCGAGGTCGACCCGAGCCGCAGCGTCGGCGTGAAGGTCCAGTTCAGAGGTGAATCCGCAGTGGCGTCGGGCACCTCGCACGCGTTCAGCGAGAGCAGCGCCAGCACAGCGACGCACGCACGCGACGCAGTCGGCATCTTGCGGACGGCTATCCTCCCCGCGTGGGACCTTCGATGTGCAGGGTCACGATGTCGGCGTCGTGGTATTTCTGGTGCCTCACGGATGTGGCCAGGTGCCGGAGAATCCGGAGCGAGAGTTCGTGTTCCCGCGGCTCCGCCGTACCGTGGCTGGCCAGCACCGCGATCTGGTCCTGGATGTTCCCCTCGCCACCCGCGGCGATGAACTCCAGCTCCGCACCTTGCCCCCACTTCCTGGCGAGAAGGCGCAGGCGCCGGTCCCCGCTGTCCTCGTCCTGTTTGGCCTGCTCGAGCAGGAGGAGGAGCGTCTCCTCCGCGGCCTGCAGCAGCCGGTCGCTCATCTCCATGGGCCACTTGCGGCGGATCGAGAATTTGTCGAGGAAGTTCCGGATGTTGGGAAGGGCTTCCACGTTCAGCGTCGTCTCGACGCGCAACGGCCGTGACCCCGTCAGTTCGAGCAGGGCCGTGAGGAGGATCGCCACCAGCCCTCCGGCCGTCATCCCGTTCTCCAGCAGCGGGGCGAGACGGGGACCGAGGTTCTCGGTGAAGAAAGCCCCTTCCTGGAATCCGACCCCGGCCCAGAACGACACGCCGACGATCGCGGCCTTCCGATAGTCGATGCCGTCCTGCACCACGACCCGCATCCCGATGACGAACAGGATCGCGATGAGGACGAGGCCGTAGGCGGCGAGCACGGGATCGGGGATGGCGAGCACGACCGCGGCGACCTTCGGCAGGAACGCGAGCACGCAGAAGATGACCCCGATGCAGACTCCCACGCGACGGGCCGCGACGCCGGTGATCTCGGCGAGGGAGATGCTGGTCGAGTAGGTCGTGTTGGGGACGGTACCGAGGAGCCCGGAGAGGAGATTCCCCAGGCCATCGGCGGCGACCGCCCCCTGCACCGCTCCGAAGTCCGTCGCCCGCTTCTCGCGCCACGAGACGCGCTGAATCGCAACGGCATCCCCCACGGTCTCGATCGCACCCACCAGCGTGACGAACACGAACGTCGGGAGCAGCGCCCAGAAGGCGGGGCCGAAGGAGAAGTCGAAGCCCGGCCACCCGCCGCTCGGGAGTCCGACCCAGGGCGCGTCCGCGATGCGCCCGAAGTCGTAGATCCCGAACGCGATCCCCGCCGCGCACCCGACGACGATGCCGATCACCGGCCCCCACAGCCGCATCATGCCGCCGGCCCGCAGCACGATGAGGATAGTGGCGAGGATCGTGACGCCGGCCGTCACCGGCGCGGCCGAGGGGCTCGCGCCTTCGGGCACCTGGCGCAGAAGGTCGAACAGGAGGGGCATGATCGTCACCGCGATCAGCATGATCACGGTGCCCGCGACCACGGGCGTGATGATCCGCCTCAGGAGCGCAAGCTTCCACGAGAGCCCGAACTGGAAGAGCGATGAGGCGATGACGAGCGTCGCGAGGAGGCCGGGGCCGCCCTCGACGAGCGCGGTCACGGAAGCGGCGATGAACGCGCCCGATGTGCCCATGAGGAGGACGTATCCCGCCCCGACGCGTCCGATGCGCCGGGCCTGGACGGCTGTCGTCACCCCGCTCACGAGCAGCACCGCGAAACTCGCCCAGGCGAGGTAGGATTCGGCGCCGCCCGCCGCCCGCACCACGATCGCCACCGTGATGACGATGGCGGCGATGGTGATGACGACGTACTGAAGTGCGAGTCCGATGGCGATCCGGTAGGGCGGCGTTTCGTCGGGCTGATACCGGATCGCCTGCCGGGTGTCGCCTGCTCCTGCTGCCATCGGTCACATCCGTCGCTGGGGGAACGGCGGTTCCGAACGCACGAGCCGAAGCTCAGCCGGATGTTGACCGCCCGCAAGACGGCGGCTTACGGTTGGCTTGAGCTGCGAACTGATCCATATTGAACTAGTATATGTTGGACTAATACCACCACGGTAGGAGGCATGCCGGTGGACACTCCCGGGTTCGCCCGCACATGGACGGTCGCCGAGGCGAAGGCTCGCCTTTCCGAAATTCTGCGGCTCGCCGATGAACAGGGACCGCAGCGCATCGGGGTGCGAAGGGCCTTCGTCGTCGTGTCCGAACGCATGTGGCGTGAGAAGGCTCCCGGCCGCGAGCCCCTCGGTCGATGGCTGGTCGACAACGTGCCTCGCGGACTGAACCTCGATATCCCCCGGGAGCGAGGGTCGCGGCGAGAGATCCCCTTCGCTTCGGACGACGGCGAGTGAATGGCGTCCTACTGGACACCAACGTGATCTCGGAGCTGACGAGGCCGACTCCCGCCCCGCCGGTGGTCGCGTTCCTCGCCGCACGAGACGACCTCTGGTTGTCGACTCTCGTGTTGCACGAACTGGAATTCGGCCTGCTCGTCCTGCCCCACGGAAGGCGGCGAGACACGTTACGAAACGTGTTGTCGGAGTTCATTCAGCGATACGAAGATCGCATTCTTTCCGTGGGCACCGAGGCAGCCGCCTGGGCCGCGCGCTTTCGTGCGGAGGCTCGTCGGAAGGGACGTGCGCTCGACCTGGGGGATGCGCTCATCGCGGGAACGGCCAAGGCGCACGACCTGTCGGTGGCGACGAGGAATGTGACGGACTTCGGGGGACTCGATCTCGTCGTCGCGACCCCGTGGGATTTCCTCTGACGGATTGGTAGAGGAAAAAGCGGGCGACCGGGGTCGAACCGGCGACCTTCAGCTTGGAAGGCTGACGCTCTGCCAACTGAGCTACGCCCGCGAGGCCATCGAATCTGGCGACGGGCCCGGCACGGGGGCAAGTTTCCGCACCGAAACGCAGAATCGAGGAGGATCGTTGTGAGCGTTCGAAACGTCTCGGAGTTCGGTCTCATGCCCGTCGCCGCCGGGTCGGGGACCGAAACGCAAGTTCTCATCGGGCCGGACCAGGGGCCGAACTTCGCGCTGCGGCGCTTCGTCATGCAGCCGGGCGGCGGGATGCCGCGGCACACCAACGCCGTGGAACACGAGCAGTACGTCCTGCGCGGGCGGGCGCGGGTGTCGATCGGGGACGAGGTGCACGACGTGAAATCGGGGGACGTCGTCTACATCCCGGCCGGCACGCCCCACTCGTACGACGCGGTGGGGGACGAGCCGTTCGAGTTCCTGTGCGCGGTGCCGAATGCGCCCGACCGGATCGAGATCGTCGACTGCTGAGCCGCGGGCGGAGCCTCAGGTCGTAAGGACGACCCTCCCCACCACCCGCCCCGCCTCCAGGTCGCGCAGACTCGACTCCGCCTCTGCCATGGGTCGCGTCGTGTAGGGGATCGGGTCGACACGCCCGGAGCGGACGAGCGCCATCAACTCCGCCATCTCCTGGAGGCTGCCGAGGTCGGACCCCTCGACCGTGAGGTCCTTGAGAACGAGCAGGGGGAGGGGCACGGAGAGGGAGCCGCCGAGCAGCCCCACGACCACGAGGCCGCCGCTCTTGGCGACGGTCCGGAAGCCGAGCCCGGCGGAGGCCGTGGAGCCGGCGAAGTCGACCACCGCAGCGCAGCCTCCGTTCGTGAGCCGCTTGAGTTGCTTTGCCGCGTCGTCCTTCCGGGCGTCGACGACGTGCGCGGCGCCCGCCCACCGGGCCGCGTCCAGTTTGGCGGCATCGACCTCGACCACGATGAGTTCGGCGTCGAACAGCGCCCTCGCGAGCTGGATGCCGGCGAAACCGACGCCGCCCGCGCCCACGATGACGAGTTGATCGTTCAGCCAGCGCTCGGCCTTCCGGAGGGCGCTGTAGGCGGTGAGGCCGGAGCAGGCGTAGGTGCAGGCCAGCTCGGCCGGGACGTCCCCGTAGTCGAACAGATAGCGCGGATGCGGAACCGTGACGTGGTCCGCGAATCCGCCGTCGAGGTGCGTGCCGAGGGCGCGCGGCTGGTTGCACAGGTGTTCCCGGGCGCTCGAGCAGAAGCCGCATGCGCCGCACCCGATCCAGGGGAAGACGACGCGGCCGTCGCCGATGGAGATGCGCTCCGCATCGGGCCCGAACGCGGCAACCTCGCCGACGATCTCGTGCCCGAGCGTGAACGGCAGTTCGCGCACGGCCCGCACGTCCAGCTTCCGGCCGCCGCCCATCTCGAAGTAGCCCTGCCGCAGGTGCACGTCGCTGTGGCAGACGCCGCAGGCATGGATGCGGACGAGCACTTCGGTGCCCGTCGGCTCGGGGGTCGGCGCTTCGGCCAACTCGAGCGGCGCGCCGTACGCGCCGAACTGGTAGCTCTTCATCGGTTCTGTCCGCTCGTCTCCGGTGATACCTGGCGATCGGGTCGGCCTACACCGGCGGATGTGGCGGATCGCCGCGATTCGGCCGTTCGTGGTGCCGCCCGGGCCGCCGCCAGGACCTTCGCGAACCCGTCCACGACATCCCGCATCCGGGCGGCCCCGGCCAGCAGGACCTCCTGCTTGATCCAGATCGTCGTCTGGCACAGCGCCTCGCACACCGGCAGACCCCGCTGCAGCGGAGTCGTGTAGCCGGGGTGGGCCGGGATCCCCTCCGCCCGCAGCGCCTCGATGACCCAGTCTTTGTCCGCCCGGACTCGCGACTCGTCGAGCCGGGCCATGAAGATGTGGCACCCGTGGGCCGTGATCCGCTCATCGGGATCCGGCACTCGCACGCCGTCCAACGCGTTCAGCCCCGCGGCCAGCGCATCCATGGCCTGCCGGCGCGTGGCCTGCTCCGCGGGAAGGCGTTCCAGCCCGGCCAGCAGCAGGGCCGCCTGGAACTCGGTCATCCGGAGGTTTGAGCCGTCGGGGGCGTGCGCGTGCGGCGCGCCCCCCGGCTCGCGGCCGCAGTCGTGCCACGACCATGCCCGCCGGTACAGCGCCTCGTCGTCGGTGAGGACGATCCCGCCCTCGCCGGCCGTGAGGTTCTTGCTCGACTGGAAGCTGAACGCGCCCGCCTGGCCGAGCGTGCCCACGGCGCGGCCGCGCCAGCCGGCGAGCCACGCCTGCGCGGCGTCCTCGACGACCCGGAGGCCGCGCCGGGCGGCGATCTCGTTCACGCGGTCCATGTCGGCCGGGCGTCCGCCGATATGAACGGGCAGGATCGCCGCCGTGCGTTCCGTGATCGCGGCCTCGATCCGCTCCGGGTCCAGGTTGTGCGTGCCCGGTTCCACGTCCACGAAGACCGGAACCGCGCCCAGCGCCCGGGCGACGTGGGCCGTCGCCACGAAGCTGTACGGGCTCGTGATGACCTCGTCGCCGGGCCGCACCCCCGCCGCCAGGAGCGCGAGCTGGATCGCCACCGTCCCGTTGCAGCAAGCCACCGCGTAGCGGGCGCCGTGCAGCGCGGCGAAGCGCGCCTCCAGTTCCGGAACGGCCCCGCCGCCCAGGCCCCACCGGCCCGACTCAAGCACCTCGACCAGGGCGCGCCGCTCGGCCGCGCCCCAGCGCGGCCACGGCGGCCACGGCTCCGTACAGACGGGCGCGCCCCCTTCGAGGGCCAGCCGTCCGGCCACGCGCCCGCCGTCCCGACCCCGACCGCCGCTAGGAGACGGCCCGCGGCCGGCCCCGCGTGATGACGGCCGGGACGCCCGACTCGCGCGCGAGCCGGTTGAAGGCGTCGAGCATATCTCCGAGCACGCGTGTGAGCGCGGCCTCCTCCACCGCCCACTCCGCCTCCAGGTCGCGCCACCGCTCGAGCACCCCCGCGCGCGGCGGCAGGTCGGAGCCGTCGACCTCTCCCATGAGCGAGGTCAGCTGCATGTTCAGCAACGCCTCGTATGCGACCATGTCCTGCTGCGCCGCCCGGCGCTTCTGGAACAGCCGGTCCTCCAGCGCCGTGATCGAGTCCGCGAGCGTCGCCCCCGCCGTCTCGAGCGCTTCCGCCCCCGCGAGTCCGACGTCCCCCGCCTGCGCGACGACCTCGTTCACCTGTGCACGCACATCCCGGATGTCGTTCACGCCGCCGTGGAGGGCCACGACCACTTCGAACACCGACTCGAGGAACCGCCCGTTGGCCGCGAAATCCGTCTGAGAGGCGGGGATCCGCGGATCGCCGCGCACCTCGAACTCACGGGTCTGTGCCGGCGCCTCTCCCACCGCAAGGCGCGCGCTGTATCGGCCGGGCATCACGCGAAACCCCTGCGCGTCCCCGAAGAAGGAATACGACTCCGCGATCCGCGGCCCGCTCTCCACCCGGAGGTCCCAGAACACGCGGTTGTGTCCCGGCGCGGCCGGCGCGCGGGTGTACCGGACCCCATCGGCGGTCATCGTCGTGTCGGTCGTGAAGGTGCGGATCACCGCGCCCGCCGCGTCGAGGATCTCGAGGGCCAGCATCTCATCCTCGAGCGCGCCGCCCACGACATAGTCGATCGCGACCCCGGGCGTCTTGTTCTGGCCCGAGACGGTCGGGCCCACCGCCCCGCCGAGTCCCTCGTTCACGCGGTACGCGGTCGAGGGCGTGTACAGGTGGTGGCCCTCCGCCGCCTCGGCTTCGGCCTCCTGCCGGAGCGGAGAGAGGTCGTCGAGCACCCAGAACCCGCGCCCCTGCGTCGCCGCTGCGAGGTCTCCCGCCTGTACGCGCAGGTCCGTGATCGCGGTGAGCGGCATGTTCAGATCCAGACTGCGCCACGAGGTCCCGTCATCGAAGCTCACGTACATCCCGAGTTCCGTGCCCGCGTAGAGCAACCCGCGTCGCTCGGGATCCTCGCGCACCACCCGCGTCCACGCCTCCGGCTGGTCCGCCGCGATCTCCGCGTCGATACGAGCCCAGCTCTCGCCATGGTCCGCCGTCTTGTAGATGTGGGGCGTGAAGTCGTCGAACTTGTAGCGGCTGAGCGTGATGTAGGCGCCGCCCGGCTCGTGCGGGGAAGGGTCGAGCGAGTTCACCATCCCCTCCGGCATCCCGTCCGGGGTCACGTCCGTCCAGGTCGCCCCGTCATCCCGCGTGATGTGGACGAGGCCGTCGTCGGCCCCGACCCAGATCGTCCCCGCCTCCAGCGGAGACTCGGCCATGGTGAAGATCGTGTTGTAGACCTCGCCTCCGGCCGCCTCGTTCGTGAACGGTCCGCCTGCCGCGACGTGTTTCTCCGGCTCGTTGCGGGTGAGGTCGGGCGAGATCTCCTCCCACGTCACGCCCCGGTCGCGCGACCGCAGCAGGTGCTGCGCGCCGTGGTAGATCACGGTCGGGTCGTGCGGCGACACGATGACGGGTCCGTTCCAGTTCCAGCGGTAGCGCATGTCCTCCGCGTCCATCCCGAGCTGGAACTGCGGGTACGCCTGCACGCTGCGCGCGGACCACAGTTCGGTGTCCAGTTCGGTGATCATCCCCTGAATCGAGGTCGCGTAGAGGAAGCGCGGATTGTCGGGGTCGAAGGCGACCCAAGCCGATTCCCCGCCGCCCGCGTCGAACCAGTCCTTCCAGCCGAGCCCGCCGGCGTGCGTCGCCCAGCCCAGCATCGCGACGCTCGTGTTGTCCTGCTGGCCGCCGTACAACCGGTACGGGAACTGGTTGTCCACCGTGAGCCGGTAGATCTGTGCGGTGGGCTGGTTCTCCTGCGTGGACCACGTCTCTCCTCCGTTGAAGGAGATCGTCCCGCCCCCGTCGTTGGCGGAGAGCATGACCTGATTGTCGAACGGATTGATCCACAGGTCGTGGTGGTCGACGTGCGGCGTCCGGATCGTCTCCCAAGTGCGGCCGCCATCGATCGACCTGAGGAAGGGCGAGTTCATCACATAGACGGTCTCGCGGTCCTCCGGGTCGGCGTAGATCTCGACGTAGTACCAGGCCCGGCCGCGCAGCTCGCGCTCCGAACTCATCAGGGCCCACGTCTTCCCGCCGTCGTCCGAGCGGTACACGCCGTCCACGTCCGCGTCGGCTTCGATCAGGGCCCACACCCGGTCGGGGTCCGCCGGGGACACATCGATCGCCGTCTTCCCCATCATCTCGGGGAGGCCCCGGTTGATCTCTTCCCACGTATCCCCGCCGTCCATCGACTTCCAGAAGCCGGAACCGGGGCCGCCGCTCCGGATGTACCACGGCTCCCGCTCGTGGTCCCACATCGAGGCGTAGAGGATGCGCGGGTTGGTCCGGTCCATGGCCAGGTCGGAGGCGCCGGTGGTCTCGTCCACATGGAGGACGAGTTCCCAGTTCTCTCCCCCGTCCTCCGAGCGGTAGATCCCGCGCTCCGGCGTGGGGGAGAAGGGGGAGCCCTGCGCCGCGACGTACACGAGGTCCGGGTCGTCCGGATGAATCCGGATGCGCGAGATGGCCCGCGTCGGGGCGAGTCCCATGTGCTTCCACGTCCGTCCAGCGTCGGTGGAGCGGTAGACGCCGTCGCCGTGCGAGGTCGTGACGCCGCGGATCGAGTGCTCGCCCATTCCGGCGTAGACCACGTTCGGGTCGGACTCGGAGACGGCCACGGCGCCCACGGACGAGGTGGCGACGAAGCCGTCCGTGACGTTGCGCCAGCTGATGCCGCCGTCGGCGGTCTTCCACACGCCGCCGCCGGCCGTGCCCATGTAGTAGGTGAGCCGGTCGCCGGGGACGCCGGCCGCGGCCACGGCCCGCCCGCCGCGGAACGGCCCCACGTTCCGCCACCGCATCGACTGGTAGAGCGACGTCTCCGGGTCGCCGCCCGACTCCGTCTCCTGGAGAGGCGCCGCGGGGCTGGCGGCGCGCGCCTCCCCTGCCTGGGGCGCGAGGATCAGCGCCAGGAGCGGCAGGCACGCGCTTCGCACAAGGAGTGTTCTCACTTCGATCGACCACATGGGAGCAGACCTCCGGGCTGGGCTGTCGGCACCGGGGCCGACCCGTTTCATATTCCGTATCGATCCCCGCCATCGGCGGGGGCGCAAAGAATAAGCCGTGTCGCGGCGCCGCCGACAGAAGCCCCGGGGCCGGCTGGCGGGGGCCGCCGCCTGCCCGTGCTAGTCGCGGCGGATCGCCTGGCCGGGGAAGACCGCCTCGACGAGTTCGGCGTCCCGGACGACGAACGCACCCCCGACGATCACGTGCTCGATGCCCGTGGACGGCTGGGTGGGCGCCTCGAAGGTCGCGTTGTCGATCACCGTCTCCGGGTCGAAGATCGTGAGGTCGGCGTCCGCCCCCACCCGGATCCGGCCCTTGGCCGCCATCTGCGGGACATACGCCTCGAGTCGCTGCGCCGGCATCAACGTCATCTTCCGGATCGCGTCCATCAGGGTGAGGAGCCCCTCGTCTCGCGCGTACCGGCCCAGCACGCGGGCGAAGGTGCCGGCCCCGCGCGGGTGGCCGTTGCCGTCGACGAACGGGACTCCGTCGCTCGCCACCATCACGATGGGATGAGCGAGGGCGAATTCGAACATCTCCTGCGGGATGATGTGCGCGATGATGCGGCCGCCCGTCTGGCGGCGCTCGTTGAACGTCTCCTCCGTGAGGCGTTCGCCGGTCTCGTCCCACTCGATGTCGCCGTAGTCGGAGCCGAACCGCTCCCGCCAGCCGGGGTCGAAGATGGCGGCCCGGATGTCCGTGGAAGCGGCGGTGTAGGGATAGACTTCGGTCGTGACGTCCACGCCCCGTGCCTGGGCTCCCTCGATCATGGCCAGGAGCGTCGGCACCTGCCCCAGACCGCTCGACCCGATGTGAACGATGTGGACGCCGGCGCCGGTCGCCGCCGCGTTCGCGATCATCTCGTGTACCGCCTCGATCGAGCTTCCCGGCTCGACCATCCCGGCGTAGCGGATGTGGACGAAGTTGGTCACGCTCTCCTCCGCCGCGAGTTCGAACAACCGGTGGATCTCTTCGCGCCGCGCCGCGGGCGTGTATTGGATGCCGTAGCCGATCCCCAGCGCGCCGCGGGCGAGTTCGTCGCGGATCCGGTTCTCCATCACCGAGACCTGCTCGAGATCGGCGGCCTGCCGGACGGCCTCCTGTTGTCCACCGAGGGCCATTCGGCGCGCGGCCCCGTGCGAGGCGGTGGCGCCGTAGTGGATCACCGCTTTCCCTGCCCGGCTCGCGTACCACTCCTCCACGTCGCCCGTGCCGCCCTCGAGTTCGAGCGCCGTCGTGACCCCGTCGCGCGCCTGCAACTGGCTCGAGTAGAGATCCTGGCCGTGCGCGTGCAGGTCGATGAAGCCCGGCGACACGACGAGCCCGGAGACGTCGACAACGGTCGCGCCCTCAAGGGGAGACTCCGAGATCGCCTCTAGGGTCCCGCCGCGGATCCCGACGTAGCGCACGGCGTCGAGACCGGACTCGGGGTCCATCACGCGGCCGCCCGCAAGCACGAGGTCGTAGCTTTGCGCCGCTACCCCGGAACCCATCGAGGCGAGCGCCGCGACGATCGCGATGAGCGTTCCGAACCGCATATGCAGGAATTTCCGTTTTCTCATCCGCTCGTAACCTCGTTCATCCAAGCAACCCCGGGAGAGAGCGCGCGACCCACAGTCCGAGGAAGGTGCCGACGGCGTTCCCCAGCGACCCGATCAATACGGCCGGGAGCACCAGATCGCCGCGCCCGAGGCTGCGCGCCAGCGCGAGCGCCGAGGTGCCGCCGCCGACGTTGGCCTGGGACGCCACCGCCGCGATGTCCACGTCGAGCTTCAGGAGGCGGGCCGCCCCGAAGGTGATGAGGCCGTGCACGACGACGATCGTGAGAGTGAAGACGAGGAGCGCGAGGCCGAGGGGGCCGATGTCGGCCAGCGCCCTTACGTCGCAGTGCGCCCCGATCACACACAGGAAGAGATAGACGGAGAACAGCCCCAGTGTCCGGCTTCCGGCCAGGTCCGTGATGGCGCGGAACTGGGCGAGAATGAGCGCGATCACGGTGAGGATGAGGATGTCCGGGATCGGGGCACCCAGGGAGGCGGTCCAGGCCTCCAGCCGCTGCGAGGCCCACAGCGTCCCGAAGCCGATCGCGAGGACGAGGGCCAGATCGACCGGATGGACGCGCTCCGTGTCCTCCGTGATGCCGAGATCCGGAGCCCGCTCGGCGGAGTCCGGGGCAGCGGCCGCCGTGCCGAACGCGCCTCCGCCGGACTTCGGCCAGTGCGGCCGCAGCCAGCGGGGGATTGCGATCGTCGCGGCCATCCACACCGTCGTCATGATGGAGTCGACCGCCGACGCCCCGCCGAACAGCACGCCTTCGCGCATCACGTCGTACTCGAGCGCGACCGCGTTGAAGTTCACGCTGCCGCCCGTGTAGGTGCCGGTGAACATGCCGCCCAGCGGACCGAACAGCGGACCGATCCGTTCCGGTCCGTCCACGAGGGCCATGCCCGCGATCACGCCGGCCACGGTCCCCAGCGATCCGATGAGGAAGAGGGTGATGATCGGCAGTCCGGCGCGGAGGATGTCGCGCAGGTTGACCTTGAGGAGGAGCCACACGATCGCGAGCGGCGCGACGGCGCGGAAGATCGCGTCGTAGGCCGGGACCGGGTTCGCAGCGGTCGAGGAGGTCGGAAGCAGGCCGAAGTTCGCGATCAGCGCCGTGAAGATGATGACCATCAGCGCGGTACCGCCGTGGCGGAGGAAACTCCGCCGCACAAGCCATTCCGTGCCCGCGATGACGAGGCACAGGACGGCCGTGATGTACAGCGTCTGCACGGTCACGAAGACCGTGCAGCCCGGGCGTCGCGCGCACGATCAGTCACCGGCGTACAGCGACTCCGCCTTCACGGCGGAGGTCGTGATCCCCTTGATGAAGGCGGAGGAAAAGCCCCGGTGCTCCATCTCGTTGAGGCCGGCGATCGTGCAGCCGCGCGGCGTTGTCACGCTGTCGATCTCGCGTTCGGGGTGCCGCCCCTGATCCCGTACGAGGGCCGCGGCGCCGAGCGCGGTCTGGGCCGCCATCCGGAGCGCCTCCTCGGGGTGGAAACCGATCTCGATACCGCCCTGGCAGGCGGCGCGCACCGCCCGCAGGAAGAAGGCCACGCCGCAGGCGCAGAGCGCGGTGGCGGGGACCATGTGTTCCTCGTCGATGACGAGCGTGGCTCCGACGGCCCGGAACAACTCCGCCACGCGGTCCAGCGCCCCCGCGTGGGCCGGTTCCGCCGCGAGACACGTCATCGACTCGCGCAGCGCGACCGCCGTGTTGGGCATCGCCCGGACGATCGGGACATCCGGCCCCACGTGCCGACGGATCGCCGCGATCGACGCCCCCGAGACCACGGACACGAGGAGGTGCCGTCCGGCCTCCACCCGCGGAGCGATCTCCGCCAGCACCGCGTCCAGGGCCTGCGGCTGGACCGCGACGAGGACCGTGTCGCACGCGGCCACGACGCCAGGGTTGTCGGCCGACACCCGGAAGCCCCGCTCCGCGAGGTCCGCGAGCCGGTCCACGCGCCTGCGCGTGACATGGACCTCCGCGGGGGCGTAAGAGCCCGCGGCCACGAGTCCCTCCGCGATGGCGCGGCCGATGTTCCCCGCTCCGATGATGGCGACGCTGTCGGACATCGTCGTCAGCGCGGCTCCCGATCGCCCGAGGGGCGCAGCGTCGGGTAGGTGATCCCCAGCTGTTCCAGATACGTATCGTACTTCGTCTCGTCGAAATAGAACGGTTCGAGCAGGGGTCGGAACTGCGCCATGATGTCGACGTTGAGGTCCGTCGGCGGAGGATCGTCCGCCGTGATGAACGGCTGGTACTGCTCGTCCTTCCCCTGCACGTCCCGGAAGTACGTCCAAGCCTCCTCGACGAGATCCGGCTCCATGAACAGCTGCAGCGCGGTGCGGGCGAGCACCTTGGCGCCGGCCGTCGCGCCCTTGTGCGCGATCGGCGTGGCCATCGCGATCGCGTTCGACCAGTGGTGGCCCTGGAGGCCGGGGATATTCGACGGGAAGCGGAGCGTGACCGTGGGCACCGTCCAGCCGATGTCCCCGATGTCGTCCGACCCGCCGCTCCGGCGGTCGCCTTCGCTCTCGGGCGGCGCTCCGATCTCATCCAGTTCGGTGTTCAGACCGGGCGTCGAGTCGTTCCCGACCTCGGCCTGCACGGCGCGGGCCAGCGCCTGGTCGTCCTCGCTCCACTCCGGGAGACCCACCTGCTCGATGTGCTCCCACATCGCTTCGGCGACGACCTTGTTGAAGTGCCGGGGGGCGGCCGCGCCCCGCACGCGATACGTCATTTCCGTATCCGTCATCAGCGCCGCGCCCTCGGCGATGTTCTTCGCGATCTCGTAGTTCCGGAGGATGTCGTCGAAGTCCATCTCCCGGATGTAGTACCACACCGACGCGGTCTGCGGGACGACGTTAGGCTGGTCCCCGCCGTCGGGGATGATGTAGTGCGAGCGCTGGTTGGGGTGGAGGTGCTCGCGCCGGAAGTTCCAGCCCACGTTCATCAGCTCCACCGCGTCGAGCGAACTGCGCGCCCGCCAGGGGGAGCCGGCGCTGTGCGCGGCCTCGCCCGCGAAGCTGAACTCGACCGACACGAGGCCGGTCCCGTTGGCCTGGCCCCAGCTCACGCCGAGGTTGTTCCCGACGTGGGTGAAGATGACGAAGTCGATGTCCTCGAAGTAGCCGTCGCGCACGAACCACGCCTTGCTCGCGAGCTGCTCCTCGGCCACGCCCGGCCACAGCACGAGCGTCCCTTCGATCCCCTCCTCCTGCATCACCTTCTGCAGGGCGAGCGCGGCGGTGACGTTCACCGCCTGGCCGGAGTTGTGTCCCTCCCCATGCCCCGGCGCTCCGGGCACGAGCGGGTCGTGCCACGCCACGCCCGGCTTCTGGTTCGCCTTCGGGATCCCGTCGATGTCGCTCCCGAACGAGATCACGGGCGAACCCGATCCCCAGCGCGCGAACCAGGCCGTGGGGATGCCGGCCGAGCCTCGTTCGACTTCCCATCCGTGCTCTTCGAGGATGCCCGTCACGTAGGCGGAGGTCGCGAACTCCTGCTGCCCCAGCTCGGAGAAGGAGAAGATCTTGTCCACCATCACCTGCGTGAGCTTCTCCATCGACGCGACCTCGGCCTGGACCCGGTCGAACAGATCCTGCCCGGAGAGTGAAGCGGGAAGCGTCGCGGCGAGTGAGGCGGCAAGGAGGACGCCAGCTGCTGGAAGTTTCTCGTAGCGCATACCTGAACTCCTGGAGACGGCCTGACGTATCCGTAGCGTGGCGCCCGGGCAGGCCGGGCCCGGTGCGAGGCGCATTGTCGCCCGAGGGTCGCTGAACCCGCAAGGCGTTCGCGCCAAAGCGGGCTGCCTCCGACGTTGCCCGTGCCGTGACCAACTACGACATTAGTATATGTCTTCACGGAAACAGAAAGGTCGGAATTATGGACGAACGGATGGTCGTGTACGAAGCGAAGAAGCAGTCACCGATCGTCGCCTACATTCTCCTGGTCTTCTTCGGCGTGCTGGGCGCCCACAACTTCTATCTGGGACGACGAGAACAGGCGACCGCGCAACTTGTGTGCTCCGGCGCCGTGCTCGCGACCCTGGTCTGGCTCTTCCTGAGTTTCGCGGGTGCCGGGATGGGGGAGTTTTCGGGCGGATTTGACGCCATGGCGCGGCGTGTGTTCGCACTCTACGCGATCTCCATCATCTGGGGCATCGGCATCTTCGCATGGCTGATGGTGAACGCGATTCAGGTTCCGAGACTGACGGCGGAGCACAATCTCCGGCTTTACAGGCGTATGTTCGGAGAGTAGCCGAGAGGAGTCAGCCCGGGGTGCTCGCGGTCAGGCCCCCGCCCGACCGAGGTAGCGCGCCTCGAGGCCTTCGAACCGGGCGAAGTCGCGGTCGTTCGTGAGGATGGCTGAGATTCCGTGCTCCCGGCACAGCGCCGCGATCTGCACGTCGAACATCAGGTTCCCCCGTGCATCCGCCTGCCGGGCCGTCGCGGTAAGAAGTTCGAGGAACCCGGGACTCGGCAGGACGATGCGGCAACTGGGGGAGGCGACGAGGCCCTCCAGAAAACCCACCGCCTGCGCCAGGGTCGACGGCGGATTGAACACCCGCCGGTGCGTGACCACCCGCAGGAACTCGACCACGCAGAAGATGGGCAGCCCCCAGGGAGCCGAGCCCTCCGCCAGGGCGACCAGAGCACGGGCGGCCTCCCCGTGAAGCTCCGCCTCGGCGCGATGAGCGTAAATCAGGACGTTGGTGTCGACGGCGATCACGGGCGATCCAGCACGTCGTAGAGCGCCTCTCGGTCGGCGATATCGACGTTGGGCGGCGCGTGTCCTCGTACGGTCTTCAGCTCCAGCGTGAACGGGGACCGCTGCCGGTCGTCGTTCATCAGCTTCTCGCGAAGTGCCGTCTCGACGAATCCCGTGAGCGTCGCACCGGTCCGGGCCGCCTCGTTCTTCGCCCGCTTTAGGAGCTGGTCGTTCAGGTTAAGCGTTGTCTTCATTGGATCTCTGCCTGTCACTATATGGTTCGACCATATTATATCTACCATCCATATGGCAAGCAGCCCCGCCCTTAGCGCTGCATGCCGTCCCAGCGACGGATCGCGAGACAGGCGTTGTGTCCGCCGAAGGCGAAGGAGTTTGACAGCGCCACCGAGACGGACTGTTCCAGGGGGCCGCGGTGCGCGTACTCGAGATCGCACTCCGGATCGGCCTCCTCGAAGTTAATCGTGGGAGGAATCACGCCGTGCTTGCAGACGAGCATGGAAATCACCGCATCGATCGCTCCGGCCGCCCCGAGCGGGTGGCCCGTCATCGACTTCGTCGAGCCCGCCACGACCGATCGCGCGTGGTCGCCCAGCACGTCCTTTAGCGCCTTCGTCTCGGCGGCGTCACCGGCGAGAGTCGAAGTGCCATTCGCGTTGATGTAGTCTACGTCGGCCGGGGTGAGCTCCGCGTCTTCGAGCGCCTGCCGCATGGCCAGACAGGCGCCGACTCCGTCCGGAGCGGGCGCTGTCATGTGGTACGCGTCCGCGCTCTGCCCGAAGCCCACGATCTCTCCCAGAACCTCCGCGCCGCGCGCCCTCGCGTGCTCCAGTTCCTCGAGCACCAGCATCCCGGACCCCTCCCCGAGCACGAAACCGTCCCGATGGGCGTCGAAGGGGCGGCAGGCTCTCTCCGGATCGTCGTTGCGCATCGACATCGATCCCATGGCTGCGAAACCAGCGACCGCGAGTGGAGTGATAGCGGACTCGGTGCCCCCGGCGATCATCACATCGGTCTCTCCCCTCCTGATCGAGCGGAAGGCGAGTCCGAGCGAGTGGCCGCTGGAAGCGCAGGCCGACACGGTCGCGTAGTTCGGGCCCCGCGCCCCGTACAGGATGGACAGCAGTCCCGTCGTCATATCCGGGATGAACATCGGTATGAGGAGGGGGGAGATGGCGCGGGGTCCCCGGGACAGGAGCTTCCTGTGCTGGGCCTCCAGCAACGGGAGCCCCCCGATCCCCACGCCGACGATGACCCCCGTCCGGTCGGGGTTCAGGTGGGCGAACCCATCGCCGAACCCCGCCTGTTCCATGGCCTGGGCCGCCGTGGCAATGGCGAACTGCAGGAACCGGTCCGCGCGGCGCGCTCCCTTCTTGTCCAGATATTGGAGCGGATCGAAGTCCTTCACTTCACAGGCGAAGCGAACGGCCTGATCGGACGCATCGAACAGCGTGATCGGACCCGCGCCGCTCACGCCACGGAGAAGCGCGTCCCAAGTGGCGTCCGTGTCCAGGCCGATGGATGTGATCATCCCGACGCCGGTGATCGCGACGCGCCTTTTCGCATCCGTGTGGATCAAGCTTATCGTCTCCAGCCACCCTGGTTTGGCTTCGAGACGGAAGGAGCCCGTCAGACAATCGTGGGACCGACCTCGTTCCGCACCTCACCGCGTTGGGGGGAGATGATACTTGTGAGGCGGAAGGCCTGACATGGCCCGCAGGAGATGCCGGGTCCCGGAGGGGGTGGGATGGGCTCAGCGCTTCGCGCTTCGCCGAGCTCGCTCCCTTCGGTCGCTCGGTTCGAACCCACGTGGGCTTTCGCCCTACTTCCAACGGAGGGGGTGGGATGGGCTCAGCGCTTCGCGCTTCGCCGAGCTCGCTCCCTTCGGTCGCTCGGTTCGAACCCACGTGGGCTTTCGCCCTACTTCCAACGGAGGGGGTGGGATGGGCTCAGCGCTTCGCGCTTCGCCGAGCTCGCTCCCTTCGGTCGCTCGGTTCGAACCCACGTGGGCTTTCGCCCTACTTCCAACGGAGGGGGTGGGATTCGAACCCACGTGGGCTTACGCCCGCCGGTTTTCAAGACCGGTGCATTCAGCCGCTCTGCCACCCCTCCGGGTGCGACCCCCAAGAAGACTGCGGGTGCCGCCATGCTTGATCAAGGTAACGGGGTAGCCCGTCCTCAGGAGCCGGATTCGAGGGTGATTCGGTATCGAACGACGCGTTGGATGCCGAGATCGTCCCGGCTGACAGCCCACACGTCGTCGCCCTCGAAGACGGGTGCGGGGTTGGGGGAGAAGTCTCCGGGCGGGTTCACGGCGCCCGCGTAGGTTCCGTTCGCTTCGAACACGTCGAAGCGGAGGGGCGATCTCCAATTCACCGGTGCAGAGAATGGGTTGTCCGGGTCGTGGTCCTCGTTCTCGACCTCTTGTGCCTCGGTCGAGACAGGCACCCATATCCGACCATCCCGGCCGGTGTAAAGCCCGGTGAAAGGTGGCTTCGTGTCCGGAATCGACGGTCCGTCCCACGTCCATCCCGGGATCGACATGCCGATACCCCGCTCGGTTTGGGCGCGCCTGTGATCCGCCTCACGAGGGAAGACGCGGGCAGGTTCATACGTACGCTCGATGCGGAGAACCCCTTCGGGCAACTCAAGATCGATCTTGTAGTCCGAAGAGATTCCGCTGACGAAATGTCCGCTGGAGTGGACCGTCCAGATCGCACTCGGCGCAAAGGGTACTCCGTAGGTCACTCGGGCACCGTCTCTCTCTCCGGTGACCGTTTCCCCTTCGAACTCCCCGTGGGGTGGCGAGATCGTGTCGCGGGGCGTTCCGTCAGGATCGAAGACGGCGAGGAGATCCCCGAAGGAGGCCTGCGGCTGAGAGAGATCACGGGCCGGTGCGTACGTCCTCCCCTGATCGTCCGTCCACAGCGGGCTGGACGTATAATATCCCGTGGTATAAGGCCACTCCTGCGACGGTTCCTCGCCGGGGCCATACACCTGCAGGCGCACGTTGCCCGGGTCGCGGACGACGACCCGGCCATCGGGAAGCACGGCCATCGCCTCGGCTCTTTGCAGCTCACCGGGACCCTGCCCGGGCCCTCCCCATGTCCTGACGTAGCTGCCTTCGGTGTCGAACATGCGGACGTGCTGCGCCTGCCTATCGAAGACGTAGACGTTGTGGTCGTCGTCCACCGCGATCGAGGCGATGCTGCCGAACAGGTATTCGTCGGCGCCGTCCATCTCGCCGATCGAGAGTTCCGGGACCAGCGTCGCGTCGCTGCCCCACACGCTCCCGGAGACCGTGTGGACGACGATGGTGTCGCCGATCGTGTCGGTCACCACTTCCGGACCGCGGGCCACCTCGGTCCCCGTCCCGCACGCCGCCGAAGTCACCCAGATCGCTGCAAACCACACCTTCCGCATCAGATCTCCTTTCGATCACATTACACGCGATGGTCCGGCGTCCGGGGGAATGGGCGCCGAAACCGTGTCAGAACGCGTCGCGTACGACCGAGCACCAAGCGCCGAGGGGCTTTCCGGGCATTGGATGAATGCCGGGCTCCCGCAGCGAACTTCATACGAAAGGTAAGGAGGCCGCCCATTGAGGAACACCAAATCTGGCGTCGTACGGATTGGAGCCATGCTGCTGGTGTCCTAGGGACATGGGACGTCCAGGCCCAGACTACTGAAGGGCCTTCGCTCCCATCGTTCACCATGACCTCGGCACCTTCGAGATGAAGGTTCAGGGGTGGGATGAGACGATCCGCGGCACCTTGTCAGGTATACGCACGGCCGACGACGACCCTGGCGGTCGAGCGGCCACGAGGAAGGGAGACCATCGATGACCGGGATCAGGCGTAACGTCTTTCGGATCGCGGCCGGGCTACTGGCGGGGCTGGGCGCCATCGCCGTGACGGCCCCTGCGGTTGCGGCTCAGGAGGAGGCGCTCGTCGGGACGTGGGACATCACGACCGAGGCCGTTGGAATGCCGTCCATGCCCGAGGTCACCATGACGTGGACGTTCGCGCCGGGCGACGATGGAGCTCTCACGGGAAGCTGGACGGCCGAGGCGGCGGGAGAGAACATCACCCAGGAAATGTCCGACATCTCGGTCGACGGAGTCGCATTCGGCTTCATCGTGCGCGTCAACGAACAGGGGGAGGTGGGGGAGTTCGTGTTCGAGGGGACGATGGCGGAGGACGAGGTCAGCGGCACGTTCGAGATTCGCCCGGAAGGCATGCCGGCGGTGATCAGCGGCACCTTCTCGGGCGCCCGGGCCAACGGAGCGACCCTTGGCGGATAAGACGGAAAGCGGGCGACCGGTCTCGAACCGGCGACCTTCAGCTTGGGAAGCTGACGCTCTACCAACTGAGCTACGCCCGCGCGGCGTCCAAACTGCTCACTGATGGGGCGGGAGGGACTCGAACCCCCGACTTCTGCGATGTGAACGCAGCGCTCTAGCCAACTGAGCTACCGCCCCGGGAGGCCAGCGATGTTACCCCGCGGCCCTGCTCCGTGTCAAAAGCGGGGGCAGCCGGGCGCCGGGGTCAGTTGCGCCAGGGGGTGAGGATCTTGAGGAAGGCGTCCGAGTTGTCCTGCACGAACTCCCTGAAGCTCTTCTCGGTGTTGGCGCGCGTGGAGATGTAGCACTGCTCGCAGGTGTTCTGCTTCGTGAACTTCTCCAGCATGTCCTCCTGCCGGTCGAAGTACGCCATCACCATCGCGCACGGCGTGAGGCGGCCGTCCGGGTTGATGACGAGGAAGCGGCGCCCCGCCTGACAGCCGGGGATCCCGCCCTCGGTCAGGAAGCGGTGGAACTTCCACAGGACGCGCGGCGTGGTGTAGACCGGATAGCCCGCGTTGCGAAGGTCGATCACCTCCTGGATGCTCTCGGCGAGGCCGTCGAGGCCGTCCCCCTCGATGAGGCCTGTCCGGTCCTGTACGCGCAGATGCGTGTAGACGGAGAAATTGATCGGCACGCCCCACTCCTTCGCGACGCGCACCATGTCCCCGATGTCCCGGTAGTTCCAGGCCGTGATGCAGACGTTGAGCAGGAGGTCGTCCTTGTCCCCGCTCTGGCGGGCGATCTCGGGCACGACTTTCGCCATGCGGTCGAACAGGCCGGGGATGCGGCGGAACTCGTCGTGCCGCTCGTCCGGGAAATCGAGCGACGTGGACAGCTGGTGCATCCCGCTGTCCTTGAGCCGGAAGAAGCGCTCGGGGGTGAGGTTGGACGAGTTCGTGACCACGATCATCCAGGGCAGGCCGCCCTTGTTCGTCATCGCGTCGACGATGTCGTACACGTCCCCGCGCGCCAGGGGCTCGCCGCCTGACGCGTGCGAGACCACGGGCCGAAGCTCCCGGCAGATCGCGGCGTACTCCTCCGCACCCAGCCGCTCTTCCTTGATCGGGCCGCCCCAGTTGCAGTGCCAGCAGTTCGCCGTGCACGCGTGCGTGATCTCGAACGAGATCGACAGCGGCTTGTTCTGGATCCTGTTCCGGATGCCGCGCGCCAGCATGCGAGCGGCCATGGCCCCGGAGATGTTCGGCATCCGTCTACCTTCCGTGTTGCGAGGGCCCGCTCACGTCTCCACTCCGTCGCGGGCCTTCAGGCGGCGGGCTCTCAGGCGCCTGAAACCCTCCGGAATCGCCTTGATGAGGTACAGTCCGAAAACGAAGGCCACGCTCGCGATCAGAATCCAGTTCGGGATCGGGACCGTCGCCCCGAGGAGGGCGAGAAGGTAATAGCGTGGAAAACGCGCGACCACCAGCGCCGTCGTCCACTTCCACATGGGATACCGGATCGAGAAGACGAGGAACTTGAAGGGGAAGAAGGGGATGGGCGTGAACCCGGTGACGACGATGGTGGCGAACGGCCAGCGCATGAAGTACCTGATCGCCTTCCGGTAGAGTCTCTTCTCCTTGTAGGACTGGATGCTCCGGAGATTGAGGACGGGGACGAAGACGGCGTGGTCCATGATCGCGGCCACGATCGTCCCGGCGGTGGCCCAGGTCGCGGCCAGCCAGAGGTTCGCGACCTTCCCGAAGTAGATGAGGACGGGCTCGTGCGGGAAGACGGAGATCGCGGTGTTGGCCGGGATGGAATAGAAGGCGAGGTATACGTAGCTGTCGGAGCGGAAGTCGCGCAGCATGAGGATCGACGTGACGATGCCGATGGCGATCATGAGGCCGCCGAAGAACCAGACGGCCGGGCCGACTTCGGTCTGGCCCTCCGCCTCCGGCGCGCCGTGGCTGTTGATCCGATCCTGCCCCAATCGGTTCTCCGCCGTAGCTTGATGTCTCGCGGTGTGGCCGGGCCCCGCGCAAGGTATCGTTGCGGCAGCATCGGCGCGCCGGGGCACCAGGGTCGCCGGGGTTCGCGGGCCATCGGGCGCCGGCGGCGCGGTTCATGACGAGGAGAATCCCATCGACGAGAAGCGGATGGACTGTCCGGATTGCAGCGGACCGGTCGGACTCTCGGACCAGACATGCCAGAAGTGCGGCGAACCGCTCTCGTTCGTCCCGGACGAGGTGGGGGTGCACTGCGCCGTCTGCGGCAAGGAGATCGGCGCCTACACCGAGGCGTGCCCGAGCTGCGGCGAGACGGGCTATCCCGCGCTGCGTCCGCGTCGAGGCCGCAAGTGGAAGGGGTCCCTGCCGGAGGGTCTGACCAGGGCGTGAGCGGAGGCGGCACCCAGCTCGACCGGACGGTCATCGTCCTGCACGAAGCGCAGGACATGGTCAACATCGCGCTCGTCGTCCGCGCCATGAAGAACATGGGCCTCTCGCGGCTGCGGCTCGTCGACCCGGCCGATTTCGACGCCTGGCGCATCACCGGAATCGCGCACGACACGCACGATGTCGTGGACCGGATCCGTATCTTTGACGACCTTCCCACCGCCCTGGCCGATGTCGACTATGCGCTCGGTGCGACGGCTCGCCGCCGTTCCACCCGCCAGGATTGGTGGAATCCCGAGCAGGCCGCGACGAGGCTCACCGCGCGCGAGGCGTCACTGGCCGTCGTCTTCGGCCGCGAGGATCGCGGGCTGTCCAACGAGGCTCTGGACCTGTGCCACGGCCTGGTGTGCATCCCCACCAACCTCGAACACACTTCGATGAACCTCGCGCACGCGGCCGTGGTCATCATGTACGAACTGAGGAAGGCCGCGCTGGGCCCGAAGGACTGGACGGAGCGCGACCTGTCGCTCAAGACGCGCAAGCAGACGCCCCCCGCCACGCACGCCGAACTCGAGGCGTTCTTCGAGACGTGGCAGCGCGCGATGGAGGAGATCGGCCTCTTCCACGGCATCGACCCCGTTCCGAAGATGCGGAGCTTTCGGAACATGTTTCACCGTGCGGGCCTCGACCGGAGGGAACTCGGGCTGATCCTCGCGACGGCGTACGAGATGCTGAACTTCGCCGAGCGCGAGAAGAAACGGGCCCGCGACCGCGCGGAGGCCGGCCGCTGAAGGGCTGCTAGATCCGGCGGCGCAGAACCGAGACCAGTTCCTCGTTCGATTTCGTCTTTCGCATGAGGCCGAGGACCTCCTGCATGGCCTCTACGGACGAGTAGGCGCTCAGCTCGCGGCGCATGGCTTGCGACACCAGCAGTTCGTCTTCGTCCATGAGACGTTCTTCACGGCGCGTGGCGCTCGCGTTGAGGTCGATGGCGGGGAAGATCCGCCGGTCCGACAGGTCCCGGTCGAGCACGAGTTCGCTGTTCCCCGTCCCCTTGAACTCCTCGAAGATCACCTGGTCCATCCGCGATCCGGTGTCCACGAGCGCCGTCGCGATGATGGTCAGAGAGCCGCCGCCCTTGCTTTCCGGCACACTGCGCGCGCTGCCGAAGAAGCGCTTTGGCTTCTCGAGCGAGGTCGCGTCGATGCCGCCGGTGAGGGTCCGGCCACTCCCCTGTTCGGTCGTGTTGTACGCGCGAGCCAGCCGCGTGATCGAGTCGAGGATGAGGACCACATCCTTCCCCATCTCCGTCAGCCGGCGGGCGCGCTCGAGCGTCATCTCGGCGACCTGGACGTGACGTTCGGCCCGATGGTCGAAACTCGAAGCCGTGACCTCGCCCAGACCCGTCGCCTCCATCTCCGTGACTTCCTCGGGCCGCTCGTCAACGAGCAGGATGAGGATGCTGCAGTCCGGATGGTTCTTCGAGATTCCTTCGGCGATGGCCTGGAGGACCATCGTCTTCCCCGCCTTTGATGGCGCCACGATGAGGGAGCGCTGGCCGGTCCCCATGGGACAGATGAGGTCGACGATCCGGTTCGTGTAGTCGGGCTGGCCGCCGCGTTCGAGCCCGCACTCGAGACGCAGCCGGCGGTCGGGGTGCTGCGCGCTCAGACGCTCGAACCGCCTTCGGTTCCCCAGTTCCCCGGGGGGATGGCCGTTGACGGTGTGGAGGTGTCGGAGCGGCGGGCTCTTGCCGGGGCGTGGCGGGCGGGCGGCCTGCCCGCAGATCTCGTCACCGGTCCGGAGGTCGTACCGGGCGACCATCTTCGGGCTCACGTAGATGTCGTCGTCGCTCGGCGTGTATCCCGCATGCTGGCGACGCACGAAACCGGTTCCGTTGCCGAGCCTCTCCAGCAGCCCCAGATACGCGTCCATGGGACCGTCGGGCACTTCGGCCGCGGGCTGCTCTCCCTGGGACTGCGGAGGCCGGCCGCCCTGGCTCCGGCCTCCCCGCGAGCGTCTGCGACGGTTGCGGTTTCGGCCACCACGGCCACCTCCCGATCCTTTGCCGGGACCCTTTCCGCTCGGCGGCCCGCCCTTCGGCCGCCCACGGCCGGAAGCGTTTCGCTTGCCGGAACCGCCGCCCCCCTCGGGAGCGTTTCGTCCGCCGTCGGCTGTGTCGTTCGTCAATTCACCGCTCTGTGTGCTGTGTCTCCTCGCGAACCCGGACGGGATTCTCAAGCCTCGAAGCTCCCCGGGCCGGAACGAACTCTCTTGGACGGGGATGCAGGTCAGAAGATCGGTCGCGCGAGGCAGACTGGAATCACGAGGAAGTCTCCCGGGGTTCCTCGCCATCGCGAACGCTGTAGCGACATTCGACCGGGATCGACCCCGGATCGAAGCCCGGGGCATCGTTACGCAACATGAGACACGGTAGTATGGGGCGCACCCCTCGCGTGCGCCAGATTTTGTTGTGTTTCCCGGCGTGGCCGGAGGTCCGGGATCCTGTATATTCCCGCCTCCCCGGTTGTCGCGATCCCGCGTTGCCGGGGCTCGCATGTGCGAAATGGATTCACCTGTCAGAGACTTTGGAGTGGATAGATTCATGACACGATCAACCATCATGACCGTCGCCGCATTCTCGCTCTTCGGTTGCGGGGGCGGAGGCGGTTCGGACACGCCCTCGCCGGCTCCCGCACCCGCTGCGGCGCCCGCCGGGCAGCAGACCGCGGCGCCCTCCGCCGGAGCGGCGGCCGTGGACTGGATCGCGGTCGACGAGCGGTCGCGGACCGTCACGATCGACCTCGTCGCCGGGTCGACGGACTCGAACAACCGCTGGAACTTCAATGGCTACGCGAACGGCGAGGCCACGGTCGTCGTGCCGGAGGGGTATACGGTCACGGTGAACTTCGAGAACAGGGACCCCGTCAACTACCACAGCGTCGGAGTCCTTGAACGCGCAGCCAGCTATCCGGCGATCTTCGACGACGCCGTACCCGTGTTCGAGGGCGCCATCACGGCCAACGCCACCTCCATGACGGAGGCAACCGCACCGGCGGGCGGCACCGAGACGATCAGCTTCACCGCTTCCACCGCGGGTGATTACGCGCTCGTGTGCCCGATTCCGGCGCACGCGGTGACGGGCATGTGGATCGGATTCGAGGTCTCGGCGTCCGGCGATTCCGGATTGCGTACCTGACCGGCCGGTTGCCGAAATGATGCGGCGGGGCCTCCTCTGGGCTTCCACGAATCCGTGGCTCTCCACCCGCCTCCCGCAACGCCGTTTCGTGCGGCGCGCCGTGCGCAAGTTCATGCCGGGAGAAACGCTTGAGGAGGCCCTCGTCGAGGCGGATCGCCTCGGCAAGCTCGGCGTGCCCACCCTCGTCACGATGCTCGGCGAGAACGTCGATACAGCGGAGGAGACGCGCGCGACCGTCGCCGAATACACCCGGGCCATGGAGTTGGCGGAGGAGATGGGGCTGGACGTCGAGGTGTCGATCAAGCCGACGCACCTCGGACTCGACGCGGACCCGGAGGTGGCGCTCGAGAACGTCCGCGAACTCGCGTCGGCGGCCGAAGGACGCGGCACCCTCTGGATCGACATGGAGGGCTCGCTCTACATCGAGCCCACGCTGTCCCTCTTCCGGGCCGCGCGAAGGGAGCACGAGAACGTGGGGTTGTGTCTGCAGTCGTATCTGCGGCGTACCGCCGAGGATCTCGAGTCGCTGATCGAACTGGGTCCGCGAATCCGCCTCGTGAAGGGAGCCTACGCCGAACCGCCGGAGATCGCTTTTCCGGACAAGCGTGACGTGGACGCGAGCTATCTGGCACTCGGCAGGCGCCTCATGGACCACATGGCGGACGGGGGCGGCGGCTTTCTGGGACTCGGCACGCACGACCCGGCCATGATCGAACCGCTCACGGAGTACGCGGGTTCAGCGGGCCTCGACGGCGGCCGGTTCGAGATCGAGATGCTTTACGGGATCGGCCGGAGGGAGCAGCGGAAGCTCACGCGGCACGGCACCCCGCTTCGGGTGCTGATCAGCTACGGGGACGGCTGGTTCCCGTGGTACATGCGCAGGCTGGCAGAGCGGCCCGCCAACGTATGGTTCGTTGCCCGAAGCATGTTCCGGTAACCCGGTCAGGAGTCTGCCATGGGTCGCACAGGAGAAGCGGACGCGCTGTTCGCCCCGGGGATTCTCGCCGGACGCTCCGCGTTCATCACGGGCGGCGGGAGCGGCATCGGTTACGGGATCGCCGAGTGCCTCGCGGCGGCCGGGGCGTCGATCTGCGTCTTCAGCCGCAACGAAGAACGTGTGTCGCACGCGGTGGAGCGACTGGCCGAGACCTACGGCGTGCGGACGCTGCCGACGGTCGGCGACGTGCGCGAGCCGGAAGCCCTCCGACGGGCCGTCGGGGAGACGCGGGAGCGATTCGGCTCGATCGACATCCTCGTCAACAACGCGGCGGGCAACTTCTACGCGCCGACGGCCGACCTGTCGCCGAACGGCTGGCGCGCCGTGGTGGAGATCGACCTGTACGGGACCTTCTACGCCTGTCAGGCGGTGTATCCGGTGATGGCGGAGCAGGGGTTCGGCCGGATCGTGTCGATCTCGATGACGCTCCACTACCGGGGCTGGCCGCTGATGGCCCACGCGACGGCGGCCAAGGCGGGGGTGGACGCGCTGACCCGCACGCTGGCGATCGAGTGGGCCCGGGACGGGATCAACGTGAACGCGGTCGCCCCCGGACCGATCCCCACCGGAGGCGTGCGAAAGGCGTTCCAGGCGCCGCCCAGCGATGACGTCGACATGTTCGGGACGAGGACCGGGGGCGGCTTCGCCGACCGGTTCATCCCGGCCGGGCGCCTCGGCCAACCGCACGACATCGGGCGGATGGTGACCTACCTCTGTTCCCCCGGCGGTGACTGGGTCACGGGTGCGATCTTCGTCGTGGACGGCGGCGAGACGCTCGTCAGCCCGCGCACGATCCCCGCGGCCAGGGATTAGCCGCACCGGGCGACCGGGCGGCCAGGGCCGTCGCTCAGGCCGGGAGTTGCCGAGACGTTCTCAGACGGCGGCCGCTTCGGGCACGCCCGCGGCCAGGCTCCCCGCGCGTCCTCCGAGGACCGCCGAGAAGCGGTCTCCGGGCGCGGCGCGGCCGGATAGCCCGACCTTCAGGTAGTCGCCCGTGACGCCGAGGACGCGATCGTCCCGGCCCTCCACGACGATATCCGCCATCTCGCCGACCCGCGTCGCCTCGTACTCCCGGCCCTTGCGGAGCCCCAGGTCGCGGAGCGCGCGCGAACGGCCGGCCGCCACATCGCCCCTCACCTGATCCGGAAGCGTCGCAGCCACCGTCCCGTCCCGCACGGAATAGGGGAAGACGTGGAGATAGGTGAAGGGCAACTCCTCGACGAGGGCGTGCGTCTCGGCGAACTCTTCCTCGCCTTCGCCGGGAAAGCCGACGATGATGTCCGCCCCGAGGCCCATGGCGCCCACGCGCTCGGCGATGGCGAGCACGCGCGAGCGATACGCTTCCCGCGTATGCCACCGCCGCATCAGCCGGAGGACCCGGTCGGACCCGCTCTGGAGCGGCACGTGCAGGTGCGGCGCGAGGCGTCCGCCGGACTCGGCGAGCAGGTCGACGAGCCGGTCATCGACCTCCGTCGCTTCGATGGACGAGAGACGGAAGCGGGCCGGGACCCGCTCGAGGAGTCGTTCGCACAGTTCGGCGAGCGTGACCTCCGGCTCGAGATCCCGCCCGTAGTGGCCAATGTGGATGCCGGTGATCACGAGTTCGGGGTGCGAGCGCGCCAGGATCGCCGCTTCGGCCACGATCTCGTCGGGCGGCCGTGAGACGGAGGCGCCGCGCGCGATCCGGGTCGCGCAGAACGAACACTTGCGGTCGCACCCGTCCTGGATCTTGAGCCACGCGCGGGTGCCGCGGGCGTTGCGTGCCAAGGGGGCGTCGATCGCGGCCGGCCCTCTCTCCAAGCCCGGAAATACCTGCGCCACGGCGGCCGGGTCGTGACCGGGGACAACCCCATCGACTTCATCCAGGTCGCGGTAGTCGGCCTCCCGGAAAGCGGTCGAGCAGCCGGCGACGATGATCCGGAGGTCCGGGTGGCGGCGGCGCAGGCGGCGGACGAGGTGACGCGCGTTCGCGTCGGCCTGGTTCGTGACGGTGCAGGTATTGATGACCGCCACGTCCGCGGCGTCGACATCGGGCGCCGTCTCCGCCCCGCGCAGTTCGAGTTCCTGGCGGATGCGCTCGGTGTCGTACTGGTTCGCCTTGCACCCGAAGGTGTGAAACCAGACGGCGGGTCTGTCGCTCACGGAGGCGTTCGCACGTTCTCAGATGGACCGGTTGGGAGAGCCCTGCCGCGTCGCGGGCACGTTTCGCCCGGCGGCGCGTATCAAAGATCGTCGCGTCGCGGGTGAAGCGCCACGCACCGCGCTTCGCCGGGCGGCCCCCGTTGCCTGGTCCATCACGCGGCGCGTCGGGTGGACTCGGCCCGATGGTGCTATACTTTTTGAAGCGTTTATGCGGCTGGAGCGGGGTACGACCCCCCGAAGAGCGGCCCTGGAGGTTCAAGGATGCGGTACATGAGAAAAGCCTGGTTCCCGGTCCTCGCCCTCGCGGCGATCGCGTGGTCTCTCTCCGGCTGCGGAGACAGCGACGCGGGACCGATGGAACCGATGTTCGACAATCCGTCCACGGTCCGGGTGGTGAACCGTCTGGCCGGCCCGGTGCTCTACGTCCACGCGAAGCCGTGCGGGACGCAGGACTGGGGCGAGGATCTGTTCAGGACCAACGATCCGATCGAGGGGACGATCCAGCCGGGCAACTCGAGGGACTTCACCGTGGAAGCGGGCTGTTACGACCTTAGGGCCAGACACCTCGAGACCACCGAGCCAGGCCCGCAGATCGAAAAGTTCGCCTTCAGTCAGGCCGCCTCTCCGGTCACACCCGTCATATGGACGCTGGAGGAGGATTCCCGGGACCCGACCTGATCGGTCGCTCGATCGTCCCTCCGGCCAGGGAGTCGGCGTCGGCGTGCGCGCACCGCGCACGTTGACGCCCCCCGCCGCACCCGGGAAGTTGCCCCGACCCAAGCCATCATCAGCACGATCCATCACCATCCATACGTGCCGGAGGGAAGCATGAAGCAGCAGCTCGTCCAGATCGCGGAGGCCATGGGGACCAGGGGCAAGGGAATCCTGGCGGCGGACGAGAGTTCGGGGACGATCAGGAAGCGGTTCGAGGGGATCGGCGTCTCGTCGACCGAGGACAGCCGCCGCGACTATCGGGAGCTGCTCTTCCGGACGAGGGAGGCGCTCCGGGACTGCATCTCCGGCGTCATCCTGTTCGATGAGACCCTGAGGCAGTCGGCCGCGGACGGCACGCCACTGGTGCAGCTCATCTCGGACGCCGGCTCGATCCCCGGCATCAAGATCGACAAGGGCGCGAAGGATCTGGCGGGCGCGCCGGGGGAGACGGTCACCGAGGGGCTCGACGGGCTGCGCGAGCGGCTGGCCGAGTACTACGAACTCGGCGCCCGCTTCACGAAGTGGCGCGCCGTCGTCGACATCGGACGGGGTGGCGGCCGCTCGATCCCGAGCGCCTACTGCATCGGGGCGAACGCGCACGCGCTCGCCCGCATGGCGGCCCTCAGCCAGGAGCAGGGACTCGTCCCCATCGTCGAGCCGGAAGTGCTGATGGACGGCGATCACGACATCGATCGCTGCTTCGAGGTCACCGAGGCCACGCTAAAGCAGGTTTACATGGCGCTCTTCCACCAGCGCGTGCTCCTGGAGGGTTCGGTCCTCAAGCCCAACATGGTGCTGTCGGGCAAGCTGTGCTCGGAGCAGGCGGGGGTCGACGAGGTGGCCGAGAAGACCGTGCGCTGCCTGAAGCGGGCCGTCCCCTCGTCCGTGCCCAGCATCGTTTTTCTCTCGGGCGGGCAGTCCGACATCGAGGCCACGGCGCACCTCAACGCGATGAACGCGGCGTCCGATACGCCGTGGAATCTGAGCTTCTCGTACGGACGGGCGCTCCAGGCGGCGCCGCTCAATGCCTGGGGTGGCCGGACGGAGAACGGTCCGGCGGCGCAGGCCGCGTTCGCGCACCGCGCGCGCATGAATGGTCTCGCAACGGAGGGGCGCTGGTCGATGGAGCTGGAGCCGGCCGCCGTCTAGACTGCCACGGCCGCTACGCCCAGAGGGCCCGCATCGCCTCTGCGAAGCCGGCTTCGATCTCCGCCTCGCGCGCGAACGAACCGCGCTCGACCCGGCGCTCACCCGCCACGTACACGGCTTCGATGTCGCGATCGTCGCCGGCGACGAGCCACGCGTCCATGATCGTCTCCAGCCCGTGCCCCAGCGTGTGGGGCGTGTCCCGACCCAGCACCACGAGATCCGCTCGGTAACCCGGCTCGATGCGCCCCGGCCGCGAGCCTCCGGCGCGGGAGCCGCTGACCGCCTCGCCACCGCCCCCCGCCAACCAGGACCAGATGGTCGCCCCCGCGCCCTCCGCCGTGGCCAGCCGCGCGCGCCGTCGATCCCTGAGACGCTGGCCGTACTCGAGCTGGCGCGCCTCGTCGATCGCGGACAGCCGCACGTTCGCGTCGGTCCCGACGGCCGCGGCGCCCCCTCCGAGGAAGTGCTCGCGGGCGGCGAAAATCCCGTCGCCGAGGTAGGATTCGGTGAGCGGGCAGAGGACGACTCTCGCCCCGGAGCCGCGAAGCCGGGCGCGCTCCGCGGCCGTCGCGTGCGTCGCATGCACGAGGCTCCAGCGCGGACCCAGTTCGATCGTGTCGCCAAGGAGGTCGATCGGCGTCCGGCCCAGCCTGGCGCGACACTCCTCGACCTCCCGCTCCTGTTCGCTGATGTGGATGTGGATGGGAGACTCCGCTCCGAGCAGCGCGTCGGCGCCCGACACGAGTTCCTCGAGGTCGGCCGGCGGCACCGCGCGGAGCGAATGCGGCGCAATTCCAGCCGTCGCGGCGCCAAGCCCCTCGACCGTGGACAGGAAGTCGCTGACGGATGCGTGCGCGAACCGCCGCTGCTCCGGCAGGATCTCCTCGCCGCCGAAGCCCGCAGTGCGGTAGTAGACGGGAAGAAGACTGATCGGGAGCCCGACATCCGCCGCGGCGGCGAGCACCGCGTCGGTCGTCTCGCGCCCGCGGCCACCATCGGGCCCGTGGTGGAGGTAGTGGAACTCCGCGACGTGGGTGAACCCCGCCCGGAGCATGCGGGCGTACCCGTGGCGCGCCACGGCGAACAACTGCTCCGGCGTGATGGATCCGGCGAGCCGGTACATGGCCTCCCGCCAGCTCCAGAACGAGTCCCCACCCCGCGCCTCCTCCCCGAAGCCGGCCAGTGCGCGCTGGAAGATATGCGAGTGTGCGTTGGGCATCCCGGGGATCGCGAGGAAACCGTCGTAGGGGGCGCGCCCGGCGCGCACGGCGCGAATCGTGCCGTCGCCGGCGATGTCGATCGACCGGTTCCGCTCGAGGCCTCGCGGGCCCAGGATCGCGTGAAACGTCAGGGTGGTGCTCACGACTCCGACAATACTCGGGCGGCCCGCAAACCGGGTAGCCCGCTTCTCCCGCCGTACACGACATCGAGTGCCCCGACGTTGTTCTTGGGGAGGTGGGACTTCAGACACGGAGCTTTCGGATATGAGGAGTCGGAACGCGGCAAGTCGTCTCGCGGGCTTCGTGCTGATCGGGCTGGCTGCGGGGCTGGCCAGCCTCCCGTCCGCCGTCGCCGGCCAGGGCGTCACGACGGCCGGCGTTTCCGGGCTCGTCCTCGACCCGGACGGGCGCCCGATCGCGGGGGCCCGCGTCGAGTTTCGTCACGTTGAAACGGGCGCGACCCACACCACCGTCAGCGACGAGGCGGGCCGTTTCAGCCTGGGCAACCTCCGGCCCGGCGGCCCCTGGACACTCGAGGTCACCCGCATCGGCCTCAGCCCCGTGCAGCGCGAAGATCTGACGCTCAGCGCGGGGCAGCGGCTGCGGCTCGAAGTCCAGCTCTCCGAGACGGCGGTCCCCCTCCCCGAACTCGCCGTCCGCGTCGAGACGGATCCCGAGTTCGACCCCACGCGGATGGGCACGGCGACGGTCGTCAACCGCGAGATCATCGAGGCCCTGCCCACGATCTCGAGGGACATAACGGGATTCGCCCGGCTATCACCGCTGGTGGCCGTGGACGAGATGGGCACGTCCGTGGCGGGGTCGAACATCCGTTTCAACAACATCCAGATCGACGGCGCTCTCAGCCAGGACGTGTTCGGCCTCTCGCCGACGGGCGTGGCCGGGGGGCAAGCGAGGGGGCGCGTGATCCCGCTCGCGGCGATCGAGGAACTCCAGGTGCTCGCGGCGCCGTACGATGTCCGTCAATCCGGTTTCACGGGGGGCGTCCTCAACGCCGTGACGCGGACGGGCTCCAACGATTTCCACGGATCCGCCTTCGGCTTCTTCCGCAACGATGCGCTCGTCGGCGACGCGGTCATCGGCGGCCGGCCGCGGGCGCCGGGGGAGCTGGAGAACCTGTTCGCGGGCTTCGACGCCGGCGGCGCCATCGTGCGTGATCGCCTGCACTTCTTCATCGCGGGCGAGTTGGAGAGGCGAGAGCACCCACCCGATGGATTCACCGTGGGGGTCGACGAAATCGTGCGCACGAAACTCGATCCGGACTCGGTGGCGCGCGTATCGAACCTGCTCTCGGGCTACGGCGTGGACGCGGGCGAGGCCGGCCTGTACACGCTGGAGAACAATCTGGCGAACGTGTTCGCGCGCATCGACGCCCGTCCCGACGCGGACAACTCGCTCATGCTGCGCTACAACCTCGCCTACGCCGCCGACGACCCCGCCGCCAATCGGCTGGCGGGGGATGCGTACGAGATGTCGTCCACCGGGACCCGGATCGAGTCGCGCAACCAGTCGATCGGCGCGCAGTGGCTCTCGACGCTGAGCCCCGGGTGGTCGAACGACCTGATGGTGAACCTGCAGTTCCTCCGCGACCGGGAGACGGCGAACGCGCTCTACCCCCGGATCGAGGTCGATCTCCAGGGCGGCGTCCCGGGGGCGGGTTTCCGGCGGGAGTTGCGCGCGGGCTCCAACTATTCCGGCCCGGACGGCGAACTGGATCAGAGCATCCTGCAGATCTCGAACGCGCTTACGCTGTCGCTCGGAGACCACCATCTGACCGTGGGCGCCGGGTTCGACCGATTCTCCATCCGGCGCGGCTACCTGCCGGGCAGCCTCGGCAGCTACTTCTTTCGCTCCGCGGATGACCTGGAGGCGAACACGCCCTCGGAGTACGTGATCCATGTGCCGCTCTCGGAAGACGCCGGCACGGCGCGGTTCTCCGTGAACCAGCTTTCGGCGTTCGTCCAGGAAGAGACCCGGCTCGGGGATCGGCTCAATGTCCGTCTGGGTCTGCGCATGGACATCCCGCTGATGCCCGACGCGCCGGCGCACAACCCGGCCGTTGAGCGTTCGTTCGGCCTCGGCACGAGCGAACTTCCGAGCGGGGTCATCCACTTCTCGCCGCGAGCCGGGTTCAACCTCGGCCTCGGTGCGGACCGAGGCACGCAGATCAGGGGCGGCGCCGGATTGTTCACGGGCCGGCCGCCCTTCGCGTGGCTCGCCAACGCCTACCAGAACACGGGGCTCTCCTCCGTGTTCGTCACCTGTCGAAGGCGGAATATCGGGGTGCCGGACCCGGAGATCGTGCCGGGCTTCGATCCGGCCGCACCCCCTCCGACCGCCTGCGCGGACGGGTCGCCCGGCACGTTCGGGATCCCCGGCGTGACGGCGTTCGACCCGGGCTTTCGATTCCCCCGCGACTTCAAGACCTCCCTCGCGATCGACCACCGCCTGCCGGAGGGCTTCGTCCTCTCCCTCGAGGGGATCTATGCGCGCGCGGTGAACCAGATCTCGTTCGAGGACATCAACATCGGACTTCCCTTCCTCGAGAGCCAGCGCACGGAGGCGAACGGATTCACGTACGGCTTCGGGTACTCACGCCGCGAGGTGTTCGCGAACCCTGGCGCCGGAAGCGAATACATCGACCCGCCGCCGGGATCCCCTCCCGTGCGGCGGGAACCGATCTTCATCCCGCGCCGGCGGGACGAGGGTTTCGGACAGGTCATCAAGATCGGCGACCGGGCGCGGAACTTCTCCTACGCGCTGAGCGCCCGGCTCCGCAAGCGGTTCGGCGACCGGCTGTCCGTGGACGTCGGATACGCCTTCAACCGCTCCGCCGACGTGCGGAGTCTTGCCTCGCTCGATGCGATCCACAACTTCGGGTTCACGGCCGTCGAAAGGGACCCGAACAACCCCACCAGGCAGGCGTCTCTCTTCGACCGGCCGCATCGACTCGTGGCGAGCGCGATGGCCGCCCTTCCCGCGGTGTTGGGCGGTGGCCGGCTGTCTCTGCTCTATGTGGGGCAGTCGGGGAGGCCCTACTCCTACGTGTACGCCGACGACATCAACGGCGACACCTACCCCGGATTCGGGCGGGCCCTCGATCTCGCCAACGATCTGATCTTCGTGACGGAGAGTGCGTTCGACTTCCCCGGAGGCGGGCGGACCCCGGTGAGCGGCCTCCTGTTCGAACAACTCGTCGCCCAGGAACCCTGCCTCGAGGAGAGCCGGCTGCGGGTCATGCACCGGAACTCATGCCGGACACCCTGGTCAAACGAACTGGACTTCCGGTTCAGCCAGCCCCTCCGCCTGGGCGGCGCGGAAGTGACCCTCACGCTCGACGTGCTCAACGTCCTGAACCTGATCAACCGCGAGTGGGGGCACGTCCAGACGGTGAATCCGGTCGTCCAGCTGCTGAGCGTCAAGGACCGCGTAGCCGGCGATAACCTGGGCGGCATTTTGCCCGTGGACCCCAACCCGCTCCGGGCACGTTACGCGGGTCCGCTCGAGACCGGGGACACGGGCGGAGTGCGCGCCGCGCTGCCCTACGTGCCGCAGATCGGGGCCTCCCAGTGGCAAGCGCAGTTCGGCGTCGCCATCCGCTTCCGCTAGCAGCCGCTGGTGGCGGCCCTCCGGCACGGCCTGCAACAATGAGGGCTCCGGCGCTGTTTTCTCCGGGCATCCGGACATGAAGAGGGGGACACGATGACAAGGGTTCTTGAGAGCCGCGCCGCGCGTTTCGCGCTGGCCACCGTCGCCCTCGTATTCCTGGCCGCGCCGACCGTCCTCTCGGCGCAGGGGGTCACGACCGCCGGCGTCGCCGGCCGCGTGGTCGATGCCGCCGGCGCGCCGGTCGCCGGCGCCCGCATCGAGTTCCTCCACACCCTCACGGGGGCGAGCCATACCGCCCTCAGCGACGCCGACGGCCGTTTCAGCCTCGCCAATCTGCGGCCCGGGGGTCCCTACACGCTCGAAGCCACGCGCATCGGGATGCAGAGGGTGACCCGCGAAGACCTCACGCTCAGCGCCGGGCAGCGGCTCCGACTGGAGATCGAACTCTCCGAGGAGGCGGTCCCCCTGCCGGAGCTGTCCGTCCGGGTCGAGACGGATCCCGAGTTCGATCCCGCGCGGATGGGGTCGACGACGATCGTCAACCAGGAGACGCTCGAGAACCTGCCCACGATCTCGCGGGACTTCACGGCGTTCGCCCAGCTGTCGCCGCTCGTGACGATAGACGAGATGGGCGTCTCCGTCGCCGGTTCGAACTTCCGCTACAACAACATCCAGGTCGACGGCGCCCTCAACCAGGACGTGTTCGGCCTCTCGCCGACCGGCGTCGCCGGCGGCCAGGCGCGGGGACGCGTGATCCCGCTCTCGGCGATCGAGGAACTGCAGGTTCTGGTCGCCCCCTACGACGTGCGGCAATCCGGGTTCACGGGGGGCGTCCTGAACGCGGTCACCCGGACCGGCGGGAACGAGTTCCGTGGCTCCGCCTTCGGGTTCATCCGCGACGACGCCCTCGTCGGCGACGCGGTGATCGGAGGTTTCGCGCGGGAGTCGGGCGACCTGGACAACCTGTTCGCCGGTTTCGACATCGGCGGTCCCATCGTGCGCGACCGCCTGCACTTCTTCGTGGCCGGCGAGGTCGAACGACGCGCACGGCCGCCCGACGGTTTCACGGTGGGCGTCGACGAGGCGGTCCGTTCGCAGCTCGATCCGGACTCGATCGCCCGGGTCTCGGACATCCTCGCGGGCTACGGCGCGGACGCCGGCGAGGCGGGGTTGTACACGCTCGAGAACGACCTCGCGAACCTGTTCACGCGGTTCGACGCGCGCCTCGACGACAACAACTCACTCATGCTGCGCTACAACCTCGCGTTCGCGGCGGACGATCCCGCGCCCAACCGGCTACCCGGGGACGCGTACGAGATGTCGTCGATCGGGACCCGTATCGAATCCCGGAATCACGCGGTCGCCGGACAGTGGCTCTCCACGCTCAGTCCCCGGCTGTCGAACGACCTGATGGTGAATGTGCAGTTCCTCCGCGACCGGGAGACGGCGAACGCGGCCTACCCGCGTGTGGAGGTGCAGATGCAGGGAGGCGCCTCCGGCCGCGGATACCGGCGCGAACTGCGGCTGGGGTCGAGCTTCTCGGGGAACGACAACGAACTCGATCAGGACATCCTTCAGATCTCCAACGCGCTCTCCCTGTCGCTGGGGAGCCATCATCTAACGTTCGGGGGCGGGTTCGAGCGCTTCTCGATCCGGCGCGAATACCTTCCGGGGACGGTCGGAAGCTATTTTTTCAATTCGATGGATGACCTCGCGGCCAACACGCCCTCGGAATACGTCGTCCACGTCCCGCTCACGGACGACGCGGCCACGGCGCGCTTCTCCGTGAACCAGTTCTCCGCCTTCGTGCAGGAGGAGGCACGCGTCGGGGAAGCCCTGAACGTTCGGCTGGGCCTGCGCATGGATGTGCCGGTCATGCCGGACTCGCCCGCTGAGAATCCGGCGGTCCGGCAGTCCTTCGGCGTGAGCACGAGTGCACTCCCGAGCGGCACGCCTCTCCTCTCGCCGCGGGCCGGCTTCAACCTCGGGCTCGGCGAGGGCCGGAGCACGCAGATCCGGGGGGGGGCTGGACTGTTCACGGGGCGGCCGCCGTTCGCGTGGCTCGCCAACGCCTATCAGAACACGGGACTCACCTCCGCCTTCCTGACCTGCCAGCGGCGGAACATCGGCGTCCCCGACCCCGAACTGGTCCCGGCCTTCGATCCGCGGGCACCGTCCCCGACGACGTGCCCGGACGGGAGGGGGCCGGAGTCCGCGACGCCCATCGTGACCGTGTTCGATTCCGACTTCCGCTTCCCGAGGGATTTCAAGGCGTCGCTCGCGATCGACCAGCGTCTCCCGGCGGGATTCGTGCTGTCGCTCGAGGGGATCTACACGAAGGCCGTGAACCAGATCTCGTTCGAGGACCTCAACATCGGCACGGCCATCCCCGCCGGTGAACGGACGCCGGAGAACGGTTTCACCTACGGGTACGGGTACGGAACCCGCGTGTCTTTCGGCGACCCCGGGGCCGGGAGCCAGTTCGTCGATCCGCCGCCGGGCAATCCGCCGGACGCGCGGGAACCGATCTTCTACCCGCGCCGGGTCGACGAGGCGTTCGGCCAGGTCATCCGGCTCGGCGACCGGGCGCGGAACTTCACGTACGCCTTGAGCGCGCGCCTCCGCAAGCGGTTCGGCGAGCGGCTCTCCGTGGACCTCGGGTACGCGTTCAACCGGTCGGCGGATGTCCGGAGTCTCGCTTCGCGC